>CANKBS010000002.1 GCA_947480015.1 Sphingobacteriaceae bacterium | reverse complement strand
GAAACCGTTAAATCAAACACGAAAAACAGTAAGGATTATACCAAAAAGGTGGGGGCCCTTTACTCCGATCTTGTGGGGGCTGTTTGCTCCGGTCAAGTGAGGGCTATTTTAAGCGGTCAAATGGGGGCTGTTATAGTGGAATTTCCAATTTATTAGCAATCTTGATCCGGTATTTTCCGTCAACGGCTAGCATACCGTTCAAGCGTGTGTAGTCATGTCTTTCGAGACAAGGGTAAATGGCGCCCGCATAGATATCACCATTAAACACATAAGATTGCCCATTGTATGCGTAAATGTATGGACAAGAGCCACTGCTTCCACCTCCGCCTCCGCCTCCGCCTGTTTGCGTTATTACTGTATCCCAGCTTAACTCAATATTGGCTATGATTTTTTCCCCGTCTTTGTTTATCTGCGCCGTTAAAGCTCCATTGGCCACAATGGCGCTAGTAGTGAGGCTAGTAGTTGATAGTGTTTTTTGAAACCGTGCTTCAATTTTGTAATCACCTCTGGGGAGCCCTGTAAAATCAAACTTACCACTGGTACTACTATAGGCAGTATAGTTAATTGATTTTGAACTCAATGTTAGCGTGGTACCTGGAATGGCGGTTCCGGTGTGAGTTATGGTGCCGGATATAGAGGCTGTATTTACAGGGTCTTTTTTACAACTAAAAATTAGGGCTACAACGACTAAAACAAAATACCAATAAAAAGTATTTTTAGATTGCTGAAATAATAGTGAATGAGTCATGTTGATTTATTTTTGTCATCATTATTTAAAACCTATAACCAAAATTTATTACTGCATTTGCCGCTGCGTAAAGCTTTTGGTTTGGCGTTGAAGCATAATTATAAAAATCTGCAAGTCTGTCGGTTCTAAAACCGAGATCAATTTCTAAACTCGCAGTAAGTCTTTTTGAAAACTGAAACATGCAGCCAAAATCAAGGAACCACGCCTTATATGATATATTTAATATGTTAAGTTCGGATATTTTAAGGCTAGTTGATTTTGGTAAAGCAAAGGCATATTTCCCTGTTTCAAAACCAGGACCAATAAAGAAACGGACAATGCCTTGTTTATCAGGGTAGCAATTTAAAATAAAACCAATACTTGAAATTTTATTTTGCTGCAGGTTACTCCCTGTGCCGGCTTTTGATATACCTATAGATGTCGGAATTTTTAATCCAAGGTATCCTTCAGCAACAAAGCGCTCGTATGAAAAACTAAAATTTTTATTTCTTAAATCGAAGACATTAAGTGCAAGTAAATTCTTTTTATAATTTTCACTTAGTTCATCATCCTTTTTCTGAAATCTTTCCTGAGCCTTTAATAGCGTGAATCCCTCAAAGAGTAACAAAAAAAGTGTCAGATATTTAGTCGCACATTTCGTCATCCGTAAAAAATGAAAATAGAAAATTTGCAAAAGGGGCGAGAGGTTATTTAAAGTTAATGAAATAAATAGAAATTTGCCAATTGTTTTTAATTTTTATGAGATGTTGGTGTTCGAACCTTATTGTTAAAACTCAACTTATAATAAGATAATCATTCTTTGGTGTTTTTACAGCTGCATGTTTTTGATTTAACTCTAAACCTGGCATAAACATCTAAATCCCGCGCTGCATAATACGATACGGCGCCGGTGTCATGTTTTTGATTTTTTAGACAAGGCAAGGATCACAGATCCTTAGGATTTAAATAACGCCGCAGAATTACAACTCCTGCAGAGCGGTTTCGTTATTTGAGTGAATCTAATAATTTTTTCGGGTCTTGCCTGTTGTCCCAAAATGCCATTATAATTAGCATGTCATGGGTGTATTTATAAAAAATACTAAAATGCCCTAAGGCTGAAACGTGAGTGTTAGGAAAATCAGCTTTTTTGAAAAATTTTGGGTTAGATAAGATTACTTGAACTTGTTCGGATATAAGTGTTATAAGTTTTTCAGCGTAAATTGTAGTTCCATTTCTTATGACCCAGTACTTTAAAATTTCCCGGCGTTGACGTGCAGCTGTTTCAGTCCAGACTACAGTTCTTTTAACCATTTTAAATCTGATTTGTCTAGTTGAGAATGAGGAATTAATTTGCCTTCCTTTAAGTCTTTTTCACTTAAATTTAGCATAATCATCTGTTCTTCAGTTAAACCAACGCTATCATTGCCTGCTGAACTGTTTTGAACTACCTGAAGAATAGCATTCAAATAGTCTTTATTTGAAATGGTTAGGAGTTTTTCAATAATCCCATTCCTGATATGATCACTTGCTGTCATTGGAAAATTAATTTATTAAAGATAGTAAAAGCTTGTCAATTTTCAAAGCGTAAAATTCATTATACTGCTTAGGCCAGGCAAGAAAGTTAAATCACCATTAACAGGACAAATATCAGCTAAATGGCCCGCTTCAACTGACATTCGTCATAAATAAGCAGCGGGCTATTTCCGTATTTTATAAAAGATTTCACGAGGATGATTTGCCAAAAAATTGCGCCATGAAAAATCCAATCAAAATTTTGCAGGAGGAACATAAAATTCTTCTTTCTGCTGTGAGTATCGGTTACGAGATTCAAAAAGTTCAGGACGAAGAAGAATACCGCCATCTTATCAATGACTTTATTCTGTTTATCCGCAATTATTCCGAAACCTATCATTTTCCAAAAGAGGAAGATATGTTCTATCCTTTGCTGCGCGATCGTTCTAAAAGCATGAACGCTGAGTTTATGCATGAGATTTGCGATAACCACGAGGATTTTAAAGCCCTGGTTGCAGAAATCGAGAATCATTTCTCAGCTTACAATTATCCGCGTTTGCGTGCTACCATGGATCGTTACTTAAGTGAAATGTTCAATCACATGAATCAAGAAAACCGCGTCATTCTCTCTACTGCAGCCAGTTTACTTTCTGAACGCGAGATGAACGAGCTCTTTGATGCTTTTGTAGATTACGATGAGCAACACGGTGAAAAAGAAAACCTCGAAAAAGATTTTTACAAGATTAGTCACCAAGTATCTTAATACAATTACCTATTATGAAGTAGCCATGTTTGCGAACACAAATAGGGCAAATGTTTAACAAACATTTGAGCCGGTTGGTGAGAAAGAGATAAACAGGCTATACCATGCGACCTTTAAAAAACAAATATTATCTACACATGAAAAAGAAAATTAAAATCATGGATGGCAATGAGGCAGCCGCTTTTGTTGCTTACAAAACAAGTGAGGTTTGCGCCATATACCCCATAACGCCTTCAAGCGCCATGGGCGAGTTTTGCGATGAATGGTCGGCAGCCGGACAAAAAAATGTGTTTGGTGAAGTGCCGCGTGTGATGGAAATGCAAAGTGAGGCGGGTGCTGCCGGAGCCATCCACGGTGCCCTGCAAGCCGGTACCTTGGCTTCAACCTTTACTTGTTCTCAGGGTTTGTTATTGATGATCCCGAATATGTATAAAATTGCCGGTGAATTAACACCCTGCGTTTTTCATATTGCCGCCCGCACTTTGGCCACGCATGCCTTAAGTATTTTTGGTGATCACAGCGATGTGATGTCGGTGCGCCAAACCGGTTGGGCCATGTTATTCGGCCGTAATTCGCAGGAAGCTATGGATATGGCTTTAATTGCACAAGCCGCCACTTTACGTTCTCAAATTCCTTTTCTCAATATTTTTGATGGTTTCAGAACCTCACACGAATTAACCAAAGTGGAATTGATTCCCGATGATGTGATTCTTCAAATGATCGATGAGGCTTCCTTGTTAGCCTTCCGCAGAAGGGCCATGTCGCCCGAACATCCTTCTATCAGAGGTACTGCACAAAATCCGGATGTGTTTTTTCAAAGTCGTGAGGCATCGAACCAATACTATAAAAAAACACCGGCCATTGTAAACGACATGATGAAAAAGTTTGCAGGCTTAACCGGTCGTTCGTATAAATTGTATGAGTATTACGGACATGAAAATCCCGACAGATTCATCATCATTATGGGATCGGGTGCCGGTGCGGTAAACGAAACGGTGAACTATTTAAATGAACAAGGTGAACAGGTGGGTTATTTATACATCCGCATGTTCCGTCCCGTTGATACGGAATTATTTGTACAAAGCATACCTAAATCAGTAAAAAGCATTTGTGTGATGGATCGTTGCAAGGAACCTGGTTCTATTGGTGATCCTTTGTACATGGATGTGGTGAACATGATGGCTGAAGAATGGGAAGGTCAAATTCCAAGAGTCATAGCTGGTCGTTATGGTCTGGCTTCCAAAGAATTTACACCGGCCATGGTGAAAACTATTTTTGATGAATTAAAAGTAACAAAACCAAAAAATCACTTCACCGTTGGTATTGAGGATGATGTAACGCACATGAGTTTAAACTACGATGCAGACTTCTCGTTAGAAAAACAACATTTGTTCAGAGGTTTGTTTTACGGACTGGGTGCAGATGGTACGGTTGGTGCTAATAAAAACTCCATTAAAATTATTGGAGATACCACCGACAATTATGTGCAGGGTTATTTTGTGTATGATTCTAAAAAATCGGGGTCACTTACCGTATCGCATTTACGTTTTGGGAAAAAACCAATTCAATCTACTTATCTGGTGCAGTCGGCTAATTTTATTGCCTGTCACCAATCTAACTTTATAAATAAATACGATATTTTAAAACACGCCGAAAAAGGCGCGACCTTTTTACTCAACACCACGCACGATTCAAAAAATGTGTGGGCCCGTTTACCAAAACATGTGCAGGAAGAAATTGTTGAGAAAGAAATTAAATTTTATGTGATCAATGCTTCCAAAGTAGCTCGTGAAACCGGCATGGGATCACGCATCAACACCATTTTACAAACTTGTTTCTTTGCCATTGCCGGCATTTTAAGCAAGGAGGATGCGATACAACGCATTAAAGATGCGATCAAAAAATCGTATTCGGCAAAAGGTGAAAAAGTGGTTTTAAAAAATTACGAGGCCGTTGATCAAACCTTAGCAAACTTAGAGGTGGTGGATTATGCCAACGAAAAAATAGGCAGTATGCTTACCGAGAAAAGTGTTTCGGGTGATGCACCTGATTTTGTGGAACATGTATTGGCGAAAATACTTTCTTTTGAAGGGGATGATTTACCGGTAAGTGCCTTCCCTGTGGATGGTCAATACCCGGTTGGCACCACCAAATACGAAAAACGAAACATTGCGGCAACGGTGCCCGTGTGGGATGCAGACCTTTGTTCGCAGTGTGGTAAATGCTTTTTGATCTGTCCACATGCTGCCATTCGTTGTAAAGTTTATCCAAAAGAACAATTGGAAAAAGCCCCGGCTGCTTTTAAACACACGCCACCCATTGGTAAAGAATTTGAAAAAGAAAAAGAGGCTTATACTTTACAAGTGTCGGTGGAAGATTGTACCGGTTGTAATTTATGTGTGGAATATTGTCCGGTGAGCAGTAAAACCGATGCCCGCCACAAGGCTATTAACATGGTTGAACAGGCGCCATTAAAAGAAGTGGAAATGAAGAACTGGGATTTCTTTTTATCCATTCCTGAACTCGATCGTTCGAGAGCCAATACCAATACTGTAAAAGGTACTCAGTTTTTACAACCATTATTTGAATTCTCGGGAGCCTGCGCCGGTTGCGGCGAAACACCTTATGTAAAATTATTATCGCAATTGTATGGCGACAGAATGGTAGTAGCCAATGCCACAGGCTGTTCGTCTATTTATAGTGGTAATTTACCAACCACACCATGGACTACCAATAACGCCGGTAATGGCCCGGCTTGGGCTAACTCATTGTTTGAAGACAATGCCGAATTTGGTTTAGGGATTAAAATGGGTTACGCTAAAAAAACGGAAATAGCGGCCAGTATTTTACATGGCTTGCGTGATGTGATAGGAGAAAGTTTTGTGGATGAGTTGTTACATGCCGATCAGAGCAATGAAGCGGGCATCCGCAAACAGCGTGAGAAGGTAGTGGAATTAAGAAAACGCATTGCACAGCTCACCAGTTTTGAAGCCAAACAGTTAGACATTATTGCCGATCACTTAGTAAAAAAATCGCACTGGATTATTGGTGGTGATGGCTGGGCGTATGACATAGGCTTTGGTGGATTAGACCATGTGCTTTCAACCGGTGAAAACGTCAACATCATTGTACTCGATACCGAAGTGTATTCAAATACCGGTGGACAGAAATCGAAGTCCACACCAATAGGAGCGAGTGCGAAGTTTTCGGTGAATGGAAAAGAGAACGGCAAAAAGGATCTGGCTTTGCAGGCCATAGCACACGGTTCGGCCTATGTGGCACAAATAGCCATGGGCGCGAATGATGCGCATGCCATTAGAACCATACAGGAAGCTGAAAATTATCCGGGTACCAGCATTGTGATTGCTTACTCGCATTGTATTGCGCATGGTTACGACATGGGTCACGGTGCCGAGCAACAGGTTAACGCCGTGAAATCGGGTTACTGGCCTTTGTTCCGTTACAATCCAACAAAGGAAAAAGGACAACGGTTCTCGTTAGACAGCAAGGAAGCGGTGTTGCCATTGAAAGACTTTTTATATGCTGAAACCCGTTTTAGTTCGCTCATTCGTCAGAATCCCGAGCATGCAGCAGATGTGTTGATTTCGGCAGAGAAGGGTGTTTCACAGCGTTGGGAACGTTTATTGGCCTTGACTTCGTTGTAGTTTTTTTAATTTTTAATTTAAACCTGAATTTTGAAATTTTCTAAAAGAGGATTTTAAAATTCAGGTTTTGTTTTTTGGGTTTCAGTAAATCACTATTATGAACCAGAACAATTTGGTTCAGTGAAGTCCTACCATAGAAATCCTTTCACATGATTGCATTTCCTTGTACTGTCTTCGTTTAGCATTTCGTTCGTTTAACCACAATTGCACGAAGTTTTACACAAAGGACACAAAGTGGGAATGCACCAACATAGTGTTCTTTGTGCCTTTTTCTTTGTGGTCATTGTGGTTAAACTTTAAAGACGCCTGGAATGCTAAGCATATCAGTCTTTTCCCTTGAGTCCAAAGTAAGCATGAAAACGGATTTTTTTGCAGGTTAAATTTGAGAAGTTGAGAAGGAAAAATGGGTATGATTCTACATTTATACAAAAACTATTTTTTCCAATACCAGGATTCGGGATCGGAGACGCTTTGTAACTGTTTCCAGAATGCCGGCGTAACAATAACACCTTCTTTAGTGACTAATTCGCGGTTAAAAATGGCATTGATGGTATTAAAAGAAAGATCGGTAACACCAACGGTAAACGTACTGGGTGGTGCGGGAGCTTCTGCAATAGGCGCCTCGCCTTCAACAACAGGTTTTGGCGCTGCTTTAGGGGCTGGACTGGCTGCTACTACCACCGTAAATTTATTGTGTTCTAAAAGTTCTTTTAAAAAGGCTGAGCGTTCGGTCGGACAATTTTTTTCAATGATAGAACATTTAACGCCATCTAATTCTTCGCAGGTATGATTTTGATTCAATGCCATGATTCTATAATTTAAAAGCTATTGCAATGTATTCGTAAAGTCCGCCGGCGAAACCGGTTAAGATGATTCCTAAAAAACAAAGAATTAAGCCAATGTGGTGGGAAATGCTACCACTGATGGATGCAATGGGTTCGTCATTTTTATCGATGAAGATGGCTTTAATCACACGTAAATAATAATACAAAGATACTACCATGTTTAGGGCCGCAAAACCAACCAATACAAAATTACCTTTGCTGGCACCGGCGGTTACTAAAAACATTTTGCCGAAGAAGCCCGCTGTTGGCGGAATACCGGCCAAGGAGAACATGGCGATGGCCAGGATCCAACTTAACATTTTATTATTGGTATAAAAACCTTTGTAATCGGAAATGTTTTCTTTGCCACTTTGGGATGAGACAATGGAGATAACACCAAAGGCAGCCAGATTGGAAAACAAATACACCATTAAAAAATAAATGGAAGCGCTGATGCCTATACTGTTTCCGGATGATAAACCCAATAACACATAGCCCACTTGCGCAATGGAAGAGAAGGCAAGGAAACGTTTGATGTTATCTTGACGAATAGCAAAAAGATTCCCGATGGAAATAGTCAACACAATGCTCAGTAATAAGATGAGATAAAACAGATCTTTTGCAGAGGCGAATAAAGGCATGAGGATAGAAATAAATACAAACACCATGGCGGCTTTTGAAATCACCGATAAAAAAGAAGTGACCGCAACCGGGGCTCCTTCGTATACATCGGCAGTCCAGAAATGGAAGGGAACTACCGAAAGTTTAAAGGCAAAGCCCGTGAAGATAAAAATTAAGGAAACTACTTGTAAAGGCGAATCAGTAATAAGCATGGGCATTTCGGAGAAGAGTAAGGAGCCTGTTGCACCATACAAAAGTGAAATACCGAATAATAAAATACCAGATGCAAAGGCAGAAGAGAGAATTAATTTCATAGCGGCTTCAGATGATTTTCTTTTTTCAAGATCAAAATTAGCCAAAGCAGCCAGTGGAATAGAGGCCAGTTCGAGTCCCAAATAAAACATTAAAAAATGTCCGCTTGAGATCATGTAAAACATACCCAATAAAGTACTGAGCAACAAAATATAAAACTCCGCCACATGTTTGTGTGTTTTTAACCAGTCGAAGGCCTGCAAGCAAATAACTAAGACACCAAAATTTAAAATATTTTTTTCGAGTGCCAGAGCCGAGTTGGTATAGAACATGCCGTTAAACAAGGTTCCTTCGGAATTAAATAAAAATCCGAAAACAAAATTCAAGACCAGTAACACATTACTGAAGTGACTAAAAGCCGAGTTGGATTTAAACACATCGCTTACTTTGAGGATGAGCAAAAGAAAAATGATGAACACCAGGCTCAGTTCAGATTTCATCAGTATAAAAAAATCACTTGTCATATTAATTGCTGCTTAGCCCTCTCACAAGATTGTTCATGATAAGTTGCGTGTCGTTATTGATAAGATCGGTAAACCAGAAGGGTGCTAAACCAATGGATAAAATAGCCAGGATTAAAACTACCGAAGCTAATTTTTCGTTCCAGGTGGCATCTGTTAATGTTAAGTATTTGTCGTTGGTGATTGGTCCCATTACTGCTTTGGCAGTGGCTTGTAAAATGTAAACGGCTGTTACTACAATAGAAGCACAGGCTAAAATAGTGGCTACACGGCTAAAGGTATCGGGATTTTGCCAGGAGCCTACAAAGATGGTCATTTCAGAAACGAAGCCGCTAAAGCCGGGCAGACCCAGTGAACAAAGTCCGGCGATGACATACACCACACCTAAAAAAGGCATCACCTTTAATAAACCACCCAGTAACTCGAGTTGCCGTGTGTGTGTGCGATCGTAAATCATGCCAATGGCACCGAAGAAAAGGGCTGTCATTAAACCGTGTGAAACCATTTGCATCACCGCACCGACGATGGCTATTTTCGTCATCATACCAATGCCTAGTAAAATAAAACCGCAGTGACTCACCGAAGAATAAGCGTTGATGTATTTCAAATCGGTTTGCATGAGTGTGGCAAAGGCCCCGTAAATAATGGCGATGGTGGCCAGTAAAATGATGATCCAGGAATAATAGTGTGCAGCTTCCGGCATTAAATAGGTAGCAACACGCAGACAACCGTAAGCTCCTAATTTCATGGAGATGCCGGCAAGGAACATGGAACCCGCTGTGGGTGCTGAGGAGTGACCATCGGGCACCCAGGTATGAAATGGAAAGAGCGCTGTAAAGACACCAAATCCAATAAACAGAAAAGGAAAAATAATTTTTTGTGTGCCAACCGGAATGTGTTGTTGTGCAATTACCAACAGATCGAAGGTATGTGCCCCATTACCGGTATTGGTATGAAAGTAAGTGGCTAAAATGCCGATCAACACTAAGCTGGAGCCGCCCATGAGCATGAGTACCAGTTTCATGGCCGAGTATTCTTTTTTACCCGAGCCCCAAATGGCGATGAGTAAAAATTTAGGAATAACCGCTACTTCTAGAAAGAAGAAGAGGGTGAAGAGATCGAGTGAAATAAAGAAACCGTAAGCGCCCACACTTAATAATAAAAGCATGAAGAAAAATTCGCGGTTCAGACTTTCCATTTTCCAAGAGATGAGTACACCGGCTAAAACCACCACGGCAGTAAGTAAAAGCATGGTCACCGAAATGCCGTCGACACCCACAAAATACTCAATGTTAAATGCAGGGAACCAAGAATAACGCGTGGTGAATAACATTTGTGCGCTATTACCTGCGGCTCTTTCTCCCAAATAAGAGAACAAGAGACCAACACTTAATCCCAATTGGATGAGAGAGCCTACAAAGGCTGTCCAGCGGATGTTTTTAGTACCCGGCACAATCATCACGGCTATGGCCGTAAGAACAGGAACGAGTATGAGCAGAGTTAAATTCGTCATGGTATTAAAGCGCTAAATCGCTTTCATTTAAGTTCAGTTGTTGTAATACAGTGTGTTTAATGGTTTTGGCAACAGAAATGCATTCCTCTACATTGTTATACGTGAGGCAATGTTTGTCTTCACACTGGGCATGGTTTAAACTATTGCAAAGTATTTTACTCAAATCAATGTTATCAAATTGTTTGTCGGAGGCACGGCAAAGACTTAACAAGTCATGCAGACTCTTTTCTTTATCATGTGCAATTTCTTTACTCTTTAAATAATTTTGCAGCAAGGTATTCATCGAACGACGAGCCGTGAGGCACAGAGCCAATGTTACCACGTCCTCAAAAGGACGATTGAGTTCATTTTCGGCAATTGTTAATTCAGCAAGACTCTGTCTCAGTGAATTTTTTATTTCTGTGGTTACCATGATACTATTTTTTTTATGTCCATAAATAAATTACCAACAACACAAAGCCTATGAGTCCTGAGAAAAAATATAAGGTATAATCCTGAAGTTTACCCGATTGTATGCCTTTAATCCAACCCGAAAAAGAAGTGGTGAAGGAAGTAATGCCATTCATACTGCCGTCGACCACCGTTTTGTCGAACCAAGCGGCAGGACGACCAATGAGATTAAAGATGACTTTGCGGGTCACGAATAAATAAATCTCATCGATGTAAAATTTATGTAAGGCGCCGGTATAAAAACCACTTAAGGCCGAAGCCATTCTATTGGGTTTGTCATTTTCTTTTTTGTAGAAAAGGAGAGCAAGTCCAATGCCTAATAGACCTAGTACAACCGGAGCGATTGAAAAACCAAGATGTAATTCAGTGTTTAAAACTTCACCGTCGGAACTCACAAAATGTCCGAATGGCACTAGACCCGCAACAATGGATAAGAGTCCAAGTATGATAAGCGGCAATAACATGCTGAAAGGAGCTTCGCCATGTTTGTGTTCAGGCGCATCTGACTGGTCGTGATGGGCGCTGAAAGTTTTACTCCAGAAGATTTGGAAATATAAACGAAACACATAAAAGGCAGTAAGCGTAGCGGTGAATATAGCGGCATAAAAAATAAGTTTGTTTGATTGCCAAGCGGCCAGTAAAATTTCTTCCTTGCTGAAAAAGCCTGCAAATGGAGGCACACCGGCAATGGCCAGACAAGCAATTAAAAAAGTGAGGTGGGTGATGGGCATTAATTTACGTAAACCACCCATGTCTTTCATGTCATTACTGTGCACATAATGAATCACCGAACCGGCACCTAAAAAGAGTAAGGCTTTAAAAATAGAATGCGTAAATAAATGGAACATGGAGGCCATAAAACCTAAGCCCTGTTCGCCACCATAACCCGATACACCCAAAGCAAACATCATAAAACCAATTTGCGAAATAGTCGAGTAGGCGAGTACGCGTTTAATATCGGTTTGGGTACAAGCAATGAGAGCGGCAAAGAGTGAAGAGAAAATGCCCACGTAGGCTACCACTTGTAATGCATCGGGACAAGTAAAGGTGAAGACAGGAAATAAACGGGCTACTATGTACACACCGGCAACCACCATGGTAGCTGCGTGTATGAGGGCACTCACAGGGGTTGGACCTTCCATGGCATCAGGTAACCAAATATGTAAAGGGAACATGGCCGATTTACCGGCTCCACCTATAAAAACCAAAACAAGACCCCAGGTTAAAACCGACAAACCCATAAAACTAACGGATGCCAGACTGCCGATGAAAGAAGGATCGGTGGCTTTTTTAATGATGCCTTGAAAGTCGAGCGAGTCGGTATAATAGGAGAGAATAAGAATGCCAATTAAAAAACCCAGGTCGGCAAAACGTGTCACGATAAATGCTTTTTTGGAAGCCGCCACTGCCGAAGGTTTGGTGTAGTAGAAGCCGATGAGTAAGAAGGAAGAAACACCTACCAATTCCCAGAAAATATACATTTGAAAAATGTTTGTGGAGAGGACTAATCCCAACATTGAAAAAGTAAAGAGTGATAGGAAGGAGTAATAGGTGGAGATGCGCGGATCGCCTTTCATATAGCCCAGACTGTATATATGTACCATGAGGGAAATGAAGGTGATGATACTGATCATCATTACTGAAATGGGATCGAGTAACAACCCCATGTCGATACTGATATTACTGTTGAATTGCAGCCAAGCGTATTTAAAAACGATGATCTGTTTGTAAATGCCATTCACTTTTCCGACTACGAAAAAATACTGGTAAGCCACAATGGCTGAAATAACAAAGGAACTGAGTAAAGATAAAGTACCGAGCAGTCCACAAATTTGTGGAAAGTACCGGCGTCCAACCAGAGCAATCAGCAAAAAGCTGAGGATGGGAAGGAGAGGTATGAGCGCTATGTAAATGGTTTCCGGCATATTAAAATTTCATGGTTGTGGCATCGTTAATATCAATAGAACGGTGATTACGATACAGATTAATAATGATGGCTATGGCTACCGCAGCTTCGGCAGCGGCAATGGCAATGTTAAAGATGATGAAGAACAAGCCGCTGAGCTGGCCCGGATATAAAAATTTATTAAAGGCCACAAAATTCAAATTCACGGCATTTAAAATTAATTCAACCGACATAAGCATGCTGATCATGTTACGACGGGTTAAAAAACCATACACCCCTATAAAAAACAGGGAGGTGCTGATCACTAATATATGCATCAATCCAATTTCGTTCATGCTTTTGGTTTTAATTTCATGGCAATAACAATACAACCAATCATGGCAGCGAGTAATAAAATACTCACCACTTCAAACGGTAAAATATATCCGTGTTCGCCGGTGCTTAGCATTTGGCGACCAATGTTTCTGGTGCTTGGCTCCAAAGCTTCTGTGGTGGAAGCCACAAAAGTATGGGCTTTTAGAATCCATAAAACCAGTGACGTGGCAAAAACCGCTGCCAGTACCGAAAAGAGAGCTCTGATAAAGTTCGGATTTTTCATATCGCTGCCCGATTCAACCGTTAAGAAAATGGAGAAGATGATGAGTACGACAATGCCACCCACATACACCACAATTTGAACCGCACCTAAAAATTCGTAGTTCAGATAAAAATACAAACCGGCAATGCCCACCAAAGAAAAAAGAAGATAAACAGCCGAACGGAAGATCTTACGTTCAGTAACGGCCAACATACCACCGCCAATAATAACGGCAGCCAAAATATAAAATATCACAGTTGAGGCGCTCATTCTTCCACTCCCTCCATCAGTTTTGAATTAGGAAAATTTAAGATCTTTTTTAATTGTTTTTTGTCGTACACCGAATGTTCAAATTTTTGTCCCATCACTATGGCTTCCGAAGGACAGGCATTCACGCATAAATTGCAAAAGGTGCACATGTCTAAACGATAAACAAAAGTGTCGATGCGTTTTTTCTTTTTACCATCGGGCTGAGTTTCTTGTTTGGTAACGATTTTAATAGAGGCGTTTGGACAAGCTAATTCGCAGGCCTGACAGCCGGTACAACGGTGTTCGTTGTTTTCGTTATGCGGCATAATCACTTCTCCGCGAAAACGCTCTGCCATTTTTAAAGTGCCCCGGTTATCGGGATATTCCTCAGTAACTATTTCCTTTAAGTGTGTAAAATAGTAACCTGTCAGCTTCATCCCTGTTAACAGAGATTTGATTGAGGAAAAAATGTCGCCGATATAATTTTTTAAAAACATTTCGTTTTAATTTATCGTTAAAAATGCCAGCCAAAAATGGCCATGGCAGTCACTATCAAAATATTCACCATACTAATGGGCAGCAGGTATTTCCATTCTAAATTCAATAATTGATCAATACGCAACCGTGGGAAGGTCCAGCGAAACCACATGATGATAAACACGATGAAAAAGGTTTTTCCAAAAAACCACATAAAGGAAGGAATGTAATCCATCACATGATTAAACGCCGGTAAAGAGCCGATGTGAAAAGGCATCCAGCCTCCCAGAAAAATAGTAGCGGCAATGGCCGACACAATAAATAAATTAATGTATTCCGATAATAAAAACATGGCGAATTTCATACCGGCATATTCGGTGTGGAAACCACCGGTGAGTTCTTGTTCAGCTTCGGTTAAGTCGAATGGTGCCCGGTTAATTTCGGCAGTGGAGGCGATGATAAAAATTACAAAGGCAATGATCACCGGAATATGTCCTTTAAAAATCCACCAGCCATTGGCCTGCGATTCAACGATTTCAGATAATTGTAAACTACCCGATAAAATCACAATGGTAATGAGTGATAAACCGATGGATAATTCATAACTCACAATTTGTGCTCCTGAACGCATGGCGCCTATGAGTGAGTATTTATTGTTACTCGACCAACCGGCCATTAAAATACCAATCACCGCCATGGAAGAAATGGCCGACACATAAAGCACACCAATGTTAATGTCCCAAATTTGAAAGTTTTTGGCGAAGGCTATGGGAGCCACTGCCATCATGGATGTTACCACCATGATACCCGGTGCCAGGTTAAATAAAAATTTATCGGCACCGTTTGGGGTTAAGCCTTCTTTAAATAATAATTTTAAGGTATCGGCTACAATTTGCAAAGAGCCTTTGGGACCAACACGGTTAGGACCCAGACGAATTTCCATAAAGGCCGCTACTTTACGTTCCATGTATCCTAAAAAGAAACAAAGCAACACTAAAAAAACTAACAGACAAACACCGGTGATCACCATTTCGGTGACTTGCAGCAGGGTGTCGTTGCTGATGGCTTGACGTAACCAAGCATGAATGCCGGTGGCCAGTGAAGCAAAACTGTATGGAGTAGGAGTGTTCAAAATAATTTATTTATCTGTCAATATCTGGAATAACTAAATCAACCGTAGCCATAATGGCCATGAGGTCACCAATTTTAGCGCCTTTGGCAATGTGCGGAATAGCGGAGAGATTGGAAAAATTGGGAGAACGAAATTTACAACGGTAAGGCGTGGCTGCACCATCACTTACGATATACACACCCAGTTCACCCCGAGCGGTTTCTACACGTTGGTAAATATCACCCTTATTTAATTTTACTACATTTTTTGTTTTGGCTAGAAAATCTCCTTCCGGAATATTGTCGATTAATTGTTCGAGGATGTTTAACGACTGTATGATTTCGGCCATACGCACTTGGTAACGTGCCCAGCAATCACCACCGCTTAAAATCACTTCATCAAATTTCAATTTATCGTAACCGTCGTATGGCGCCAGTTTGCGAATGTCGCAACTTATTCCTGAGGCACGGGCAGTAGGGCCGGTGCAGCCATAAGAGATAGCGTCTTCTTTGGAAATATACCCCACTCCTTTTAAACGGTTTTGAAAAATGACATTGCCGGTTAAAATTTCATCGTACTCGTGGTAATTGGCACGAAATTGTTTGATGAGATCTTTTACCTTTTTTTGAAAATCAGGATGGATGTCGTACATCACACCACCGGGAACAATAAAATTCTGGGTGAGGCGGGTACCACAGGTTTCTTCAAGGATGGTGTTAATGGTTTCGCGTTCGCGGAAGGCATAAAAGAATGGCGTGATGCCACCCAAATCTAAACCTGTAGAAGCCCACCATAAGAGGTGACTCGAGAGCCGGGTTAATTCACCTAATAACACCCTGATGGCCTGAGCCCTTGGTGTAGCTTCAATCTGAAGTCCTTTTTCAACGGCCAGTGCACATGCCTGATTGTTCATGTGAGCCGATAAATAATCCATGCGGCTGGTTACATAAATAAACTGGCGATACGAAAGGCTTTCGCACATCTTTTCGATGGAGCGGTGAATGTAGCCCAACTGGGGTTCAATTTTTTTAATGGTTTCGCCATCGAGCCAGATTTTTAAATGCAACACACCATGCGTGGCAGGATGCTGCGGGCCCATGTTGATGATGAACTCTCCTTCTTCGGTAATATGGTCGGGCGCTAATAACATTATAATTTGATCATGTTTTCGTCGGTGTAATTTTTTCTCAGTGGAAAACCGTTCCAGTCGGCTTCCAGAAATAAGCGGCGTAAATTGGGGTGATTTAAAAATTTCACTCCAAACATATCGTATACTTCATCTTCGTGAAACTCGGCGGTACGCCAGATGTCATTCACTGATTCAATTTCAGGATTCGTAGTGTCGGTAATTTTTGCTTTTACAACCAGACAGTGATTTAAATCGGTGGAGCGTAAATGATACACCATCATAAAATGGTCTTTCCAATCGATGCAGGTGAGGCAAAATAAAAAATCAAAATGCAGCTCATTATCCTTAGCCAATTGTTGCATCACTGGTAACAGATCAGGAGCCGCTATGAGCGTAGTCAAAAATTCACCCGTCTCGTCGTAAGTAGCTCTTGGACAGAGCTCTGTAACTTTATGTTTCAATTCCTCTGCGTTCATTATTTGCTGCTTCTTTTAAAATACGTTTCGTGTTTTATTTTTTCCTGCAAGGTAATCATGCCGTGCAATAAGGCTTCTGGACGAGGGGGACAGCCGGGCACATAAACATCCACCGGGATAATATTATCAACTCCTTTTACTACGGAGTAAGTGTTGTAGAAAAATGGTCCACCTGAAATGGTACAGGCTCCCATGGCGATCACATATTTTGGGTCAGGCATTTGATCATACAAACGTTTGAGTACCGGTGCCATTTTCATCACGATGGTTCCTGAAACGATGATCAGATCGGCTTGACGCGGTGTAGCACGGGCTACTTCAAAACCAAAACGTGACCAATCGTATTTGGCATCGGCAGCCGACATCATTTCGATGGCGCAGCAAGATGTTCCGAAAATGAGTGGCCACAAGGAGTTTGCGCGGGCCCAGTTAATCACGTCATCTAATTTTGTAATTACAAAGCCACCTTCGGGCGTTTGATGTAATTGAGCAGGGAAGGTTAATTTGTGCTCTTCCTTTTTAGTTTTTACATCCATTTTAGTGCCCCCTTTTTCCAAGCGTAGATAAATCCCATAAAGAGAATAAATAAAAAGATTATGATTTCAAAAAGGGCGATCATGCCAACTTCTTTTACGACAACTGCCCATGGATACATAAAAACCAGCTCCACATCAAATACCAAAAAAATAAGGGCAAACAAGTAGTAACCCACATTAAATTGAATCCAAGAAGGACCGATGGTATCGATGCCACATTCGTAAGGCAAACCTTTTTGCGAATTTTTTGATGATTTGGCAAGCAACAGTGAGAGTAGGATCCCGCCGGCTGCAAAGGCCATTCCGCAAATGAGTAGAAGTATTAGTGACGCTGAACCCATACTAAAATTTTGTTCAAATGTATGGAGGTGATTTAGTTAAAAAAATGATTGAAGTCATTGCTGAAAAATGACTTCAATCATGCGTCACTCCGATTAATTGGGCGTCCTTTACTGCAACATTTTAAAAAAAATATTATGGCAATTTTAATCACTACCGATTGTATTAATTGCGGAGCCTGCGAACCAGAATGTCCGAATGGTGCAATTTATGAAAACGCTGCAGAGTGGAGATTCTCTGACAAAACTGATATTAAAGGAAACTTCACTTCTAAAAGTGGAATAACGTCGGATGCTGATGCAGGGCACGAAGCACTGTCGCAGGATTATTATTACATCGTTACCGACAAATGTACCGAATGTGTTGGTTTTCATGATGAGCCACAATGTGCCTCTGTTTGTCCGGTTGACTGTTGTTTACCTGATACTGACCATGTAGAATCGAAAGAGGAATTGTTAGCTAAGAAAAGCAGTCTTCACAACTAATTAAAAAAAAGAAATGGATACTTTAGAAAGTAATGCCCCGTTAAAAGCCCGCGCAAAAGCCACTGTACAAGAATCGGAAAGTATTGTGGTAAGGTTTTCGGGTGACTCGGGTGACGGTATGCAACTCACCGGGATGCAATTTACCGACACCGCCGCCTTCTTAGGCAATGACTTAAGTACCTTTCCCGATTTTCCTGCCGAAATTCGCGCCCCAATAGGCACGGTTGCAGGGGTTTCAGGCTTTCAGGTGCATTTAGGCAGTAAAGAAATATTTACGCCGGGCGACACCTATGATGTGCTGGTAGCGATGAATGCTGCGGCTTTAAAAGTTGATTTATCGCGTTTGAAAAAAGGAGGTGTGTTAATTACCAACATTGCTGGTTTTGATCGTAAAAACCTCGGATTGGCTCAGTATCCGGAAGGTGTGAATCCTCTGGAAGACCACTCCTTAGATAATTTTATTGTCCATAAAATTGATCTCACCAAATTAACGAAAGAATGTTTAACCGGCTCAGGTCTTGGTACCAAAGAGGTTGAACGGTCTAAAAACATGTTTGTGTTAGGTTTGTTATTCTGGATGTTTGATAAATCGATGGATTCAACCATTAAATTTATTGAAGAAAAATTTGCCAAAAAACAAGATCTTGCCAACGCGAATATTAAAACATTAAAAGCAGGTTGGGATTACGGCGAAAATACCGAGATCTTTAATACGCGTTTTAATGTGAATCCCGCTAAATTACCAAAAGGTGTTTACCGTAACATTACCGGTAATCATGCCACAGCCATTGGGCTGGTAGCAGCTTCCGAAAAATCGGGATTACCACTGTTCTTAGGATCTTATCCTATAACACCAGCTTCCGATATTTTACACGAGTTATCAAAATACAAAGCCAATGGTGTTAAAACCTTTCAGGCTGAAGATGAGATAGCAGGGGTGTGTTCGGCTATTGGCGCTTCTTATACAGGTAGTTTAGCTATCACAACTACATCAGGCCCAGGTATGGCTTTAAAAACTGAAGCCGTTGGTTTAGCCACTATACTTGAGATTCCACTCGTTATTGTAAACGTACAACGCGGTGGACCATCAACCGGTTTACCAACAAAAACCGAGCAAGCCGATTTATTAATGGCCATGCACGGTCGCCATGGTGAAGGTCCGCTACCTGTATTGGCTGCAGCATCACCATCCGATTGTTTTAACATGGCTTACGAAGCTTGTCGCATTGCAGTAGAGCACATGACTCCGGTTATTTTATTAACCGATGGGTATATTGCCAATGGCTCAGAGCCATGGCGCTTTCCAACAGAAGATGAATTAAAAGCCATCAATGTTAAATTCTTAACGGAAGCTAATGGCGTCGAAGGTGTTTTATTACCTTACAAACGTGATGAGAAATTGGTTCGTCCTTGGATTAAGCCCGGCACTAAAGGTTTAGAACATCGTATTGGTGGTTTGGAAAAACAAAATGAAACCGGAAACGTTTCATACGATCCACTCAACCACGAAAAAATGATTCATCTGAGAGCCGAAAAAATTGAACGGATTGCTGATTTTATTCCACTCGCTAAACCTGAGTTTGGAAAAAACAAAGCCAAATTACTGGTACTAGGTTGGGGTTCAACTTACGGTTCAATCAAAACAGCTGTGCTCGAATGTATGGAAGAAGGCATGGATATTGAACAGGTGCATTTATATTATATCAATCCTTTCCCAAAAAATTTGGGTGAATTATTAAAAGGTTATGATAACGTGGTGATTCCTGAAATGAACTGTGGTCAGCTCTTACAGCTTATCAGAGCCAAGTATTTAGTACCTGCTGTAGGTTTATCAAAAGTACAAGGCTTGCCATTTACAACGGCTGAGTTAAAATCAAAATTTGTAGAACTGTTAAAATAAAGAGGAATGGATACGACAACAATAGAACCGAATAATAAATTAGTTGCAAAAGATTTTGCATCCAATCAGGAAGTGAAATGGTGCCCCGGATGTGGCGACTATTCGATCCTCAAACAAGTTCAAACCGTGTTCCCTGATTTGGGAATTCCTAAAGAAAAATTTGTATTTATCTCCGGCATCGGCTGTTCATCACGGTTTACGTATTATATGGATACTTATGGTATTCATAGTATTCACGGACGTGCGGCGGCTATTGCTTCGGGTGTTAAATTAGCGAATCCCGATTTAGATGTGTGGGTAATTTCAGGTGATGGTGATGCCTTGTCAATTGGCGGTAATCACTTCATTCATGCCATGCGTAAAAATTTCAACCTCAATTATCTGGTATTTAATAATCAGATTTATGGTTTAACAAAAGGACAATATTCACCAACTTCCGAAAAAGGTAAGATCACCAAAACAACCCCTTTCGGTTCAATTGAAGAACCTTTTAATCCAACCGAATTGGCCTTAGGAGCTAAGGCAAGTTTTGTGGCCCGGTCTATGGACCGCGACCCTAAACATTTGCAGGCCGTATTAAAAAGAGCACATGCTTTTAAAGGAACGTCATTTGTTGAAGTGTATACGAACTGTACCGTGTTTAACGATGAGGCTTTCTTTGCTTATTCGGATAAGGAAACCAAAAAAGATTCAGCTATTTTTCTGGAGCATGGTAAACCATTGATCTTTGGTCATAACGACGAAAAAGGAATTGTGTTGGAAGGTCATATCCCACGCATTGTGAATCTGAAAGAAACCACCATTTCGCCTGATTCTTTGTGGATTCATGATGAGAAAGATAAAACCAAAGCCAATCTCATTTCCCGCTTTTTTGATACGGAATTTAATGGTGAACACTTCCCTCGTCCTTTTGGCGTGATTTACGCCGACGAGCGTCCACTGTACGAAGAACAAGTAACAGAAAGCATTAAACAAGTGGCTGCTAAAAAAGGCAAAGTATCGTTGAACGACATTTTGTCTGGCGATAAAACCTGGACCATCTAAGCGTTCAAGTAATTGCTTTGTTAAAAAGGCAGACTAATATCAAAATTTAAAAAGGGAACCGTAATAGGTTCCCTTTTTTATTTACTTTTACCGAAATTTATTTTAAAGCTTAAACATGACATTCAATATATTTAAAACACTTCTCCTAATTGGTTTTTTGGGCCAGTCTTTTGTGCAATCGGCACAAATTGACAGTTTACCTAAAAAGAAAAAGAAAATGACGGTTTATTTTTCCTGGGGTTATAACCGGGAAGTGTATTCCAAAAGTGATATTCATTTTAAGAGTGCCGGCAATCCCGCTAAGGAAGCTACACAGGGTCCTGCTTACAGTGCTTATGATTTTACCATTTACAATGCCAAGGCCCATGATAAATCAGATTTTGATCACATTGCCGGCAATCTGGAAGACGTTATAAATTTAACTATTCCACAATTTAGTGGACGGATTGGTTTTTATTTTAATAACGCCAAAGACGAAGGTTTTGAATTTAATTACGATCACGCCAAGTATGTGGTAACCGACGGACAGACCTTTCATATAAAAGGCACCATGCTAGGTCAGCAGGTGGATACCGATACCAGTTTTTCTCGTCAGGATTTTCACTTTGAACACACCGATGGGGCTAATTTTGTAATGGCCAATTATATGAAACGTTGGAAATTATATGAAAGTAAAACCGGTGCCAGTAATTTTGCCATTACCTTTAAACCCGGTGTTGGCGTGGTTTATCCGCGAACCGATTGTACGATTTTTGGTGATCGTATAAACAATTCATGGCATGTGGCCGGTTTTATAGCCGGTGTTGAAACCGGTTTTCGTGCCGAGTTATTTAAACACCTGTGCATTGAATTAACGGGTAAAGCAGCCTATGCCGATTATTTGTGGTGCTTTGTGCATTACAAAGGTAACGGACAAGCCAGTCAGCGTTTTGGCACCTTAGTGGCTAACTTAAACGTGGGTTATCAGTTCAGTTCAAGCCGCCCTTCCTTTAAAAAAAGAAAGTAGTTAAATTCAACACAGAGGCTCGGTGGTACAGAGGTCCGATAGCCATCAGACACGGAGTTTTTTTATTATAGAAATACTTTAAAACCTTCGAAAATTACTTTTGTACTGATAGCCGCCCTCCCAAATTTTAATTCCATTCATGACTTTAATCATCTAAAAGTCTGAGCATCTTCAGCCCGTTTTAGGCAAAGCTGTCATACATTTGTTAGAGGATTTAATTTGATTTGATTGGCTTGATGATCTCTGCCTTAAGGCAAAAGCCCCATTGAATCTTAAATAAAATCACGGTGATTGGATTAGGCTTCGAATTTGTTCGAGTCGAAAATCAAGGAACAAAAAAAATAAGAGTATGGAAACGATACTAGTACCAACCGATTTTTCCAGGAATGCCGAAAACGCTCTGAAATATGCCGTAGATCTCGCCAAAAAAGAAGGTGCGAAGATTATTCTGATGCATGCTTGTCATAACAACTACATTAATTCGGATGTGCCATATTTTGAAATAGGCGATGTGTTGGTGAAAACGCGCAAGGATTCGAAAAAGATGTTGAAAGCAATTGTTCAAGAGTTTATTGAACCAGAGAATATTCCTTACGAAACCATGATTGTAGAAGAGTTTCCGGTGGAGGCCATCAGTTTGGTTTTAGCAGAAACAGAAGTTGATTTAATTGTGATGGGTACCAAAGGTTCATCGGGCATTATGGGTACGGTGTTTGGATCGAATACAGCTACGGTGATTGAACGCGTGAAAGTGCCGGTAATGGCCATTCCTGAATCAGCACCTTTTCATCCCATTAAAAAAATAACCTACGCGACTTCTTATTTTAAAAGTGATTTTGAGGCATTGGCCAGAGTGGTTGAAATTGCAGAGCCTTATGACGCGCAATTAAATCTATTACATATTACAGATGGAAAAAATAGCAGTGAAAGTGAACGCGTGCTAATGGAAACCTTTATTGCGGAAGCAAAAGTACGAGCACCTTATGAAAAAATGAATTTTGAATTGGTGACTGATGAAAATACAGAACACGCTCTACAAAAATACATGGATGATGCATCGGTCGAAATGTTAGTCATGTCGACACATCACCGTGATTTTTTTGACAAAATTTTTGGAAAAAGTTATACTCAGCAGATGGCATATCATACAAAAATTCCTTTGTTAGCATTTCATCATGGCTAGAAAAAATAATTTCAGGTTAATGGTAGTTAGTAAACCTGAATTGTTCTAAAGTTTCTATTCGAAGGTTTTAGATAGGTAGAGGGGAAGATTAACAATTGAGTGTAAGGGGAAAGGCAAGGTGAGGACCTTGCCTTTTATTTTTGGCGCCTCCCCCAGAAGTAAAAGGCTTTGGTAATTTTGGATTGCCTATTAATTTAGAAGTTGCTGCTACTGGTCATACTGACTTAATTCATGTTTTGGGCGCCTCCCAATCAGGCTCTTCGATAATTCGGGAAGCCTGATTGGGACCGGGCTGCTCTGGGCTCTAAGCACAGGCTGGCCCATCAAGGCACAGCCTTGATGTCCTGCAGCTAAAGAGGCAAGCGGCAAAAAAGAACTAAAGCTGTCGCACATGCCGGCTCATCAAGCCACAGGCTTGATGCCCCATCCCATGGCGCTTAAACTAAATTGTATTCTTCCGTTTTTCTGTTTATTTTAAAAAGTAAAATAATACTATTTTTTTAGTACCCATACTAAAGCGAAAGGCTTCCGGAAATCACTCAAAGCCTTTCTGCTTCAGTGGGAAGCGCCCAATTAATACATAAGCGTATGGACTAAATTCGCTATAAATTAGTCTCTCGGTTTTGCCGGTTATTTTACCACTACTTCTTCTTCGCTTCCGTAGTCGAATCAAGTTTCATTACCAAATCTTTCGGACCGGCATTTATTAATTCGAGTTCGCATAACATACTTATTTCATCACCAAGCCTTAACCCACCACTTTCAATCATCGTGTCCCACACCATACCAAAATCGCTGCTTATTCATTACCCGAAGGATTATTTGCTAATCTACCAAATTCAACATCCAGTTTTACCTTTTGTTTTAATTTCCAACTTTTTTTTGGGGTTTTAATTTGTTTTGTCTGCTATTTTTTCTTCCCAATTTACCGATACAATAATTTCATTTTTTCGGGAGAATAATTTATAAGGCGGGTCGTACCCTAAGTATCGGAAATTGCCGTAATACTCAATGCAAGCGAGTTTTAGGGCGTCCTCTAAAAGTTTGGCATGTGAACGTATGCTTTTGTCGGATGCAAAACCACCAAAAGCAATCACCGCTACCATTTCGTCGCAGGTTGTTGTGATGCTCACCTCGGCATTTAGAGGTTTGGGCAAACTTTCTTTGGTATAATGTGAGGGCATCACAAAACCCATGGAGGAGGTTTCGGGATTAATATCCATGTGAACCGGAGAACACATGGAGATTTTATGATTGCCTTCGTTACTGCCGAAAATATAACCGGCCAGTTTTCTAAAACCCAAACTACCAAGATCTTTGTAATTAGTGGCTGTGGAGGTGATCATGGCCATGGTTACAGAAGGGTAGAAGCGGACCTCAAAATCTTTGTTGGTTTCAATAACGCTATAACTTTGAGTGGGGGTAGATTTAACAGACATAATGAGATAAGTTTGAAATAAAATAAATGAAATTAGCAGTACAATCAGTAAAACAAAAAATAGTTTCATAAAAAATTTAACATTGATGGGTTAGTTTTAAATTTCTCAAATCAAATCCTTTGTTAATTAAACGTTTGATGATGGCATCATATACCTGTGCATCCATGGTGGAGGTGCGGGATAGGATCCATAAGTATTTTTTATTGGGATGACTTACTACTGCATAGCTATAATCGTCGGCCAAATCAATGATCCAGTATTTTCCACGAAAAGGCCAGAAGAACTGGACTTTTAATTTAGCATTGTTCGAGTTTTTGTCAACGAAGGCTTTTCCTTTAATGGAAGAGCGTTTGCCGGTAACTGAGCCTTTGTTACAACTGTTCTCAACAATCACATAACCCTTATCGCTTAAACTGTATTCGGCGGTGGTGCAATGACAACCTTCCTGAAAACGTTGGGGAAATGAAGCAATTTCGTGCCATTTGCCCAGGTATTTTTTCAAATCAACATGTGGCACGGTTTGTAAGGTCTGTGAACGGGCTATGGTACTAATCATAAAACTAAAAAAGATTAAGTGCTTAAAAAAGAAGGTTTTTGTGCGCAATGTTTTCATATTAAAACGATTAAATTATATAAATAAGATAACAAGTGAAGAGCGGGTTTGTTCGATTTTCCTTCATCAAAGGCGACAAAAAACGCGTTACAAAGTTGCATTAGAAAAAGGCTATTTGTTATATAAGAATGAAAATAACTTACAAAATTCACACATTTTAATGTTTTGAAATTGAAGTCTCATAATTAAAGCTTGATTCCGTTATTATAATGATACCTTTATAAATTCACTAAAAGCATCCGGTCAGTCCTTTACAGTTTTATCGGGCAGCCTTGCTGAAGAGGGTTTGCTTTCATCAAAACGATTTTAAATTTATGTGTTTTTCAACAACGGCCAGTTTTGCTGCTGGCATAGTACTGAGTGGTGTTGGTGTAGCGAGCGTCATAAAAAGTAAAGAGCCTGCTCAACAGATGTTTGCCGCTATTCCCTTGGTGTTTGGTTTGCAGCAGTTTGCCGAAGGTTTTGTTTGGCTTTCACTCACACAAAGCTGGCCAGCTCTTTATCAACAAATTGCGGTGCAAGTGTTTTTGGTTTTCGCCATGATCATCTGGCCAATTTGGATTCCATTGGCTATTTGTTACTTTGAACCTAATTGGCTGCGCAGAAAAGTGATTGGTTGGATTTCGGTAATTGGTATTGTCATGGGATTCTTTTCATTGTATTACCTCATTACCCGGACGTCTACGGCAGTGGTGAGTGATTTTCATATACACTACAATCTGCAGATTCCGCAAAATTTACTTATGGTCTGCGGACTCATCTATTTATTTCCAACCATTGTGTCGCATTTTTTCTCTACGGTCAAAGGGGTGCCGGTAATGGGTGCTCTGGTGATGGTTTCTTACTTAGTGACCCGCTTTTTATTTGTTGATTATGTGCTTTCTGTATGGTGTTTTTTCTCAGCTGTCATAAGTATTATGATTTATTTTATTGTGAAGAAACGTGTAGACGCTACACGTAAACTACGTTATTGATAAACTACTCTGCGAGTTTAGAAAAATAATTTTTCACATAGGCATGTTGTTGGTTCTCAGTCATTTTATCCGTTTGACCAATTTTTATGTGAATGTCGTCATAGCGGTGATCGGCCTTAAGGATATTATGTAATTCTGTTTTCGCCTCGGTTGGACCGAACAATAAAACCTGTTTGTAGTTTAAAATGGTTTCAGAAAGTTTTTTATAATAAATGCTTTGTTTCGTCTGTTCTTTATTATGCATCAGGTTTTCGCTTTTATTCAGGGTGTTTTCTTTATCCTCATGTGTAAAGTTTGAGGAAATGACAACTGATTGCATTGGATTTAAAGAATACTCCATAATATGGGCTGTTGCATGATCCATGAAAATAGCCAGATTTTTATTTGATTTCATAATTGCAGGTATTAATGAGTTAGTGAATTAAAGGGCTTAGTTGCCTACATCAAAGGTACATTGAATAGGAAACTATTATTCCATTTTGTTTTTATTTAACGTGTTGTTAGGTGTCACAAGCGTATTTTTAATGAATTTGGAAAAGCTATTTACATGCAAACTTAAAGCATAAAAAATTGATGGGACTGTTGCTGGAGAATTAATATAGCAGACGCTACTCTTTTAATTTCAAACAAAATTTGTATTGACGCCATTGGATTCAAATCAAAAAAAGTCCGGTAAAATTACCGGACTTTAAAATTTTATTTTTTCTTGGCTATCCATTTTCTGGCATTCACAAAGGCTTCCAGCCAAGGTGAGACCTCGTCTTTTTGTCCGCGCTCGGGATAATTCGCCCAGTTCCAAGAGAAGGTAGAACGTTCAATGTGCGGCATCATCACTAAATGGCGACCGCTTGCATCGCACATCATGGCGGTGTTAAAGTCAGAACCATTGGGATTGGCAGGATAATTTTCATAACCGTATTTCGCAACGATGGCATACTTGTCTTCGCTATAAGGTAATTTAAATTTGCCTTCTCCGTGAGAGATCCAAACGCCCAGGGTAGCGCCTTCTAATGAAGACAACATCACTGAATTATTTTTTTGAATGTTCACCGAAGTAAATCCGCTTTCGTGTTTGCCCGAGGTGTTATGGTGCATCTTGCCATGAACCTCATGTTCAGGATTGATCAATTCTAATTCCATTAATAACTGACAACCATTACAAATGCCCACCGATAAAGTATCGTCACGCTTAAAGAAATTTTTAAGGGCTGTGTTTGCTTTTTCATTATATAAAAAGGCACCGGCCCAACCCTTTGCAGAACCCAATACATCGGAGTTGGAGAAACCTCCCACCGCGCCAATGAACTGAATGTCTGCTAAATTTTCACGTCCCGAAATTAAATCGGTCATGTGTACATCCTTCACATCAAAACCGGCCAGGTACATGGCATTGGCCATTTCGCGTTCAGAGTTAGATCCTTTCTCCCGTATGATGGCGGCTTTTGGTCTGGCTTTTCCTTTTTCAATGAGCGGTAATTTTCCATCAAAGTGTTTTGGAAAAGTAAAGTGTAAAGGCTGATTTTTATAATTATCATAACGCGCCTGCGCCATGCCGTTCTTCGATTGTTTGGAATCTAATAAGAAAGAAGTTTTGTACCAGGTGTCTCTGGTTTCTGTGATGTTAAAAGTAAAAGTATCTGTATTATTTTTAATAGTAATACTATTTCCTCCCACTACTGTCCCTATTTTAAAGATCTCCAGCTTGTTTTGTGCAAACACTTCTTCCACCGAAGCCTCTGCCTGAAATACCAGAGCTATGTTTTCGTTGAATAAAGTTTTTACCGAATCTTTTTCATTTAAAACACTCAAATCAAATTGTGCGCCCAAGTTCACATCGGCAAAACACATTTCTAAAAGTGTGGTAATTAAACCACCGCTGCCAACATCGTGTCCCGCCGCTATTTTGCGGTCTTTAATCAAATCTTGTAAAATAGTAAATGCCGTTTTAAAATAAGCCGCGTTTTTTATGGTAGGGACTTCCGTTCCAATTTTAGTTAAGATCTGTGCAAAAGAAGAGCCTCCTAATTTGAAACTATCTTGTGATAAATTTAAATAATAGATGTTTCCGCCATTGCGTTTTAAAACGGGTTCAACCACTTTGGTAATGTTCGAACAATTGCCGGCGGCTGAAATGATAACGGTTCCCGGAGAGATGACTTCATCGTTCGGGTATTTTTGTTTCATCGACAAGGAATCTTTTCCGGTTGGAATATTTATGCCTAATTCAATCGCAAAATCTGAACAGCCTTTCACCGCTTCATACAAACGGGCGTCTTCGCCTTCATTTTTACAAGGCCACATCCAGTTAGCAGATAGTGAAACCGATTTTAATCCGTCCTTTAAAGGTGCCCAGACTAAATTGGATAAAGCCTCAGCAATGGCAGTGCGTGACGCAGCAACCGGATCGATCAAAGCCGCAATAGGGGAATGTCCAATACTGGTAGCAATGCCTTCTTTGCCTTTATAATCCAAAGCCATTACACCCACATTGTTAAGTGGTAATTGCAAAGGACCCGCACATTGTTGTTTGGCCACACGTCCACCCACACAACGGTCAACTTTATTGGTAAGCCAGTCTTTACAAGCCACAGCTTCTAATTGAAGCACCTGATTTAAATAGCTTGGAATATGTTCTGTTTTATAACTGAGCTCTGAGTAATTTGTTTTTACGGACTTATCCGTCATGATGGTCTTTGGTGAAGATCCGAAAAAATCTTCCAAAGCATAGTCCATTGGTTTTAATCCTGTTGTTTTTGATTCGAAAGTAAAACGGTGATCGTTGGTCACATCACCCACCTGATACATGGGCGAACGCTCACGATCGGCAATGCGTTGCAGGGTATCAATGTCTTTGGTACCTATCACCAAACCCATGCGCTCCTGCGATTCGTTGCCAATAATTTCTTTGGCCGATAGGGTAGGATCACCCACCGGTAATTTATCCAGATCAATTAATCCGCCGGTCGCTTCTACTAATTCCGATAAACAATTTAAATGTCCGCCGGCACCATGATCATGAATAGAAACAATGGGGTTGTTATCGCTTTCCACCAGGCCACGAATGGCATTGGCAGCGCGTTTCTGCATTTCGGGATTAGAACGTTGAATGGCATTTAATTCGATGCCTGAGCCAAAAGCGCCTGTATCGGCTGAAGACACGGCTGCTCCGCCCATACCAATGCGGTAATTTTCTCCGCCCAATATCACAATTTTATCTCCGGCCTTTGGTGCTTTTTTAATAGCCTGACTGGCTTTGCCATATCCAATACCACCGGCCTGCATGATCACTTTGTCATAACCTAATTTGCGAGCCTTGAGCCCGTCATTATGTTCGTGTTCAAAAGTGAGAACAGAGCCTGTAATCAAAGGCTGTCCGAATTTATTTCCAAAATCAGAAGCTCCGTTAGAAGCCTTGATCAGAATGTCCATAGGCGTTTGATACAACCAGGCTCTTTCTTTCATGCCTTTTTCCCAGTCACGATCCTTTGAATCCAAACGCGAATAAGAAGTCATGTAAACCGCTGTTCCCGCCAAAGGCAAAGAACCTTGTCCGCCTGCTAAACGATCGCGGATTTCTCCACCCGAGCCGGTAGCTGCGCCGTTAAAGGGTTCAACGGTTGTAGGAAAATTATGGGTTTCGGCTTTTAACGAGAGTACCGAATCAAATTCTTTCTCTTCGTAAAAGTCAGGTTTATCGGCGCTTTTAGGGGCAAACTGGGTCACAGTGGGACCTTTTACAAAAGCCACATTGTCTTTGTAAGCCGATACAATATCGTTGGGATTTGTTTCGGATGTTTTTTTAATTAATTTAAATAAGGAAGTCGGTTTCGTTTCGCCATCAATAATAAAAGTGCCGTTAAAGATCTTGTGGCGGCAGTGTTCGGAGTTAGCCTGCGAAAAGGCGAAGATCTCCGAGTCGGTGAGTTTTCTTCCTAATTTAGTAGAAAGATTATTTAAATAGTCTACTTCTTCAACACTTAAAGCCAGACCTTCGGATTTGTTGTAAGCTGCAATATCACTGATATTCAGGATGGGTTCGGGTTTAATGTGGATGGTATAGATCTCCTGATTAAGTTCCGGATACTTTTGAGAAAGCATGGGATCAAAATCAGTATAATCGGCAGCTACTTTTTCAAATTCTTCAATGCGGATAATGCCTGAAATGCCCATGTTTTGGGTAATTTCAACAGCATTGGTGCTCCAGGGTGTGATCATGGCCGCGCGGGGACCTACATGAACATCGTTGAGAACCGATTTCTCAATGTTATGAGCGGCACCAAAGAGCCAGTTTAATTTTTGAATGTCTTCTGAGTTGATCGCGTTATGTGTTTGAACAGCAAAAACGGTGTTGGATTGGTTTCCGAAGAAATGAATCATTTGTTTGTGTTGAAAGGTGATTAATTTGAAGGCATAAAGTTAAGCTAATTCAACGAATAAGCCAATTGGCTGCTGTGGATAAACATGAGCAGATATTCACAAAAAAAAGAAATTACTTGGAGATTTTAATCTGAGAATAGGCCTGACAGGTGTCGTTTACCGCATTAAGAAGACAGAACTCTTTTGTTTCTTTCAATTTTCAGTTCTTTAGGCTCACCTAAACGTATAATAAATAGCCTTTTCATTTCCCTTGCCATTAACACCTTGTCTGGCCCTACCAAACCATTTATGCGAATCAATCATGATGATAGTACCTACGGTTGACAGCAACGAGCCAAGTATCAAAGTGGAGCTGCTCCCGTTTGTTCAGTTGCAGCTAAATAAGTGTCAAAACACATGGTTGCCGTGCCATTTAAAAATTTAACGTGGCCTTTGCGCAAGCAGTGTTTAATCGGAGAATCTCTAAAACACCCAACGACTTTTTCTGCGGTTGGTGGCCGAATCGCGAAAATGTGTTTTTAATCCCACCGCCATGTCATGCGCTAAATTAAAGGCTTCCGATCTGCGTCTGCTTTCATGAACGATAATTCGTCGGTTTTTATTATAAACAATACTTACCTGGTAATACGAATTCGGATTATCGTCAAACTCATCCATCGAACAATCTTCACACTTGGCATAGAAGGTTTTAAAAATCAACACATAATTCACCAAAGGTAAAGGTTTAAAATCTCCCCATTTAAAAATACCCAAAACCCCTTGCTGCACTTTGTAAATACGTTTCTCCATATCCACAATGGTGTCGAATTGCCTGAGCCAGCTCGTCAGTGATTTTCGTTTACCTATGATAATGGAATTCATTTTAGTTTTTAGTTATTAATGTTTAGTTTTTAGTATAGCATCTTGAATCTTAGCACTTCAACCTCAACCTTTACCTCAACATCAACCTCAACCTCAACCTCAACCTCAACCTCAACCTCCGCCTCAACCTCAACCTTAGCCTCAACCTCCGCCTCAACCTTAGCCTCAACCTCAACCTTAGCCTCAACCTTAGCCTCAACCTTAATCTTTAATCTTTAATTCTTTTATCAGCGTCGCTTCATCAATCTCCCCTTCATGATGCCAGATCAGTTTTCCATTTTCATATAATTCTAAAAACGGTATGGCTTCAATGTGTTTTTCTTTTAAGAGTGTTTTGTTTTCATCGGCATCTATACGCAGCATGCTTAACTTATCCTTTCTTTTAGCCACAAAGGCTTCCAGCATGGGTAACATTTTAATACAAGGCTTGCACCATTTGGCATTATAGTCTACCAAAACATACGCTGGTGAAGTACTTAATTTGGCGTTAAAATCAGTCAGACTCATACCGGGATTTTCAACCGCAGCGGCACCCGCTTCTAATTCATTACCGGCAGCAGTCCATTTCATCACGCCACCGCTTAAATTGTAAACTTCTTTAAAACCATTGTCTGCAAGCATGGATGCGGCTGACGAACTTCTTCCGCCTGATAAACAATACACAAATACGGTTTTCGATTTATCGAGCTTAGTCATATACGTTTCAAAATCGGCCGAACTGATGTTGGCATTCACTGAACCTTTTATATGTCCCTGTTCAAACTCACCGGGCGTTCTCACGTCTACCAATTGCGCGTTTGCTGTTGCCGCTAATTTTTGTTGATACTCCTCGGCATTTAATTCGGCATTAATTTGTGCGCCATTAGCCGTGTTGCCTTGTTTCGACTGACAGGCAGCCAAACCGGTTAATAATACAAAAGCACTGATGGAAATAAAATTCTTCATGTTTAGTGGTTTTTTTTAGCGTTAATGACAAGTCTTTCCCCATTCCATTGCTGAAATTTAAAAAGACGGTAAATGATTATTAGGAATTTTGTTCGATGATTTGTTTTAAATGATTGGCCGGTACAACCCCAGATTGGCGCCATTTGACTTCACCTTTTTTAAACAGTATCAATGTTGGTACACCTTGTATTTTATAGGCGGCTGCAGCATTTGGATTTTTATCCACATCCACTTTTATAATGGTTGCAGCTTCACCCATCATGTGTTTTAATTGTTCTAAAATGGGCGCCATGGTCTTGCAGGGTCCGCACCACTCCGCCGAAAAGTCTACCAACACCGGTTTTTCGGAGTTTATAATATCTTGAAAATTTGCCATCTTAGTTTTCTTTGGTCATTCGTCCAATCGCACAACTCACAAAGGATTTGGCATTGGTGGTTAATTTTTCGAAGCCTTCCAGACTCCCTTTTTCGGGATAACCCATGGATAATAATTTTTCTTTGATTTTTTCTATAGGAAAGGAATCAGCATATTCAACTTCTACTTCACCTTTTTCAAGATCAACGTGTACGTCGCCCACTTCAGGAAAAGACTGCAAGCCTTTTTTAACGGAGTTGGCGCAACCGCCACACTTCATGTTATCAATACTAAGTTGCGTTTTCATGGTATATGTTTTAATGTTGTTTTTTTCTGTTTGTTTTTTTATGTGATGTGATGCTTATCAAATCTAAAAAAGAAGTTCAACCAAATGATACGCGCCCAGCGGTAAGCAACAGGGAATAGAACTAACATGCTGACTACTACCAGGGAAGCGAGTTTTAAGGGTTCAAGATGCAGCCAAATTAAGTCGCAAATAAACCACACAATCAAAATGCCCGACATGAGTGCGTAGGATACATACATGGCTCCATAGAAAAAGCCTACTTCACGTTCGTATTTTAAATGGCATTCCGTACAAGCTTCATGCATGGTTAAACCATTTTCAAAACTGTAGGGATTAACATTTTCGAACACCTTGCCATGGTGACACCTTGGACAGGTATTGGTAACTGTAGATTTTATAATTTCAGAAACGAGCATGTTATTTTATCTCTTCAAAGGTGATGTTTTTTACTTCAGTGGTCAATGAGCTATCTTTGTTTTTTACCTGATTCACATCACATCCGGCACTTCCACAGCAACCTACGTTATAAATAGCCTGAAAAAGTAACACCCCACCCAATAAACCAAAAATCAATTCCGAATTTTTAAAGGCTTCAACCTCCACTAAAATTCCAAGCGACAAACGAAAGATCCGCATCAGGTTCCAGTCGTTTAATAAACGTTGTTTCCAGGTATCTAACATCTTATTTACTGTATTTTCTTAAGTTCATCCACGAACCACCGTTGTGTACGTTGGTATAACCTTGTCCTTTTAAAAAACTTTTGGCCGAACCACTGCGCATGCCACTGGCACAACAGGTAATAATAGCTTGGTCCTTGCTTTTTACTTTTTTCAAATCACCCGATAACTGATCCAATGGAATGTTGATCGATCCTTTTACGTGACCACCCGCATATTCGCCTCTGCTGCGCACATCAATAATGATGGCACCATTGGCAACGAGTTCATCCATATTAACTTTAGGACCAATGCCTAATAAATTTTTAAAAGCTTGTATCATTTTATTTTTTAGATTTTTTAGTTTAACAATAAGCGTTCACATCCATCCACGAGCCACCATTTTCGCAGGTAATGCCATTTTGTTGCAGGTAACGCGCCGCTTGTCCACTGCGGCCACCCGAGGCACAACACAAAATAAGGTGATTCATTTTTTTTAATTCCTCAATCCGTTCAGGAATTTCATTCAAAGGAATGTTTTTACTGTTGGCCACATGACCACCCATAAATTCTACCGGCGTTCTTACATCCACTATGGTGGCTTTGCCGCTTTTAATTAATTCGATTAAAGTTTGCATGCTTATGATTGATTGGTTGTTTCTTTTTTTGATTCTTTTTTAAACATACTTAAAAATAAGGCTCCCATTAAAGCTCCGTATAAGGAAGAATTAACCGGACTGGAGGTGATGGCGCAAGTGCCCGAAGCACAGCCCACAAAATACCAATACGACCAACCAGCTGCGGCTCCAAGGAGAATACCTGTCAGTTCAAGTTTGTATTTAATAGTTAGTTTTTTTATCACAGTACAAATTTACACTGCTTCTAAAGATATTTACGGAACATTTGTTGGATAAATCCAAATTGGCTCTGAATGCCTGTTTTAAGGTGTTAAGATTGTGACTGTAGCCCTTGTCAATCAGCACGATAGCCTTGTTTTATTTTTTTATTGCTTAGCAAAATTTAACAAGCGTTTTATTGTGAAGATTAAAAAGAAAGGATCGATTGAAAAGCTCCAGCTTGATAATTAAAATTCGATCCAATAATATTCTCAAATTAAAATTTCGTATCCTGCGCCAAGACTGAAGCGGCATCTCCTGAAGCAGAAAGGCCATGTTTTGAGTGTGTAAGCCTTTCGCTTCAGGATGTGCACATAAGAAAATAGCATAAATTTTACATTTTAAAATAAACAGAAAATTGGATGTACACAAATTGGATTAAGCACCATGGGATGGGGCATCAAGCCTGTGGCTTGATGAGCCGGCATGTGCGACAGCTTTAGTTCTTTTTTGCCGCCTGTCTCTTCGGCGGCAAAAAAAACCGCAGCGCAGCGGAGCCCGGAGCAGCCTGGTCCCAATCAGGCTTCCGGAAAAAATGTGGAGCCTGATTGGGAGGCGCCCAAATAGGCCAAAATCCGATTGATCCGGTTCCATTGCTTTACTAATTCACAAAAAAAAGCAGGTCTTTCGAACCTGCTCTCTTTTTGTAAAATAAAACCCTTATTCTTTTTTGCGGGTATTAATGCCAAAAGGCAAATAAAGCGGACAAAAGCTAACGAAGCTCGTTAAGATGAACACAGCCGCTAAAATCAATCCGATGATCGCAACGGTTCCATTAATAACGTGCATAAAGTACAATACTGCAATCACAAGCGCTACCAGAATTCTGATCACCTTGTCAATGTTTCCCATGTTCTTTTTCATAAATGTGTGGTTTTAAATTTTATACAAAACTAAAGATAGTATTTATTTTAGTCTGGAACATTTGTTGGATAAATAAGCGATGAAAATTAACACCGTTCTGCTATTTGTTTAAGAGCTCAATGCTGTTTCTGCCCAGCTTCACTAATTTTTTTTGCTCCATGGTACGTAACAAACGACTAATGACTTCGCGGTGGGCATGCAGCTCATCGGCAATTTGTTGATGGGTAATATCAAGTACTTTGGTGTTTAAGGCTTTGCAACGTTCTTCCAAATAATGTAGTAACTGTTTATCCATATTACTAAAGGCAATCAAATCAATTACCTGCATCAACTCAGCAAAACGATTGGTATAATTGTTACTGATATAAGCCTTCCATTCGGGATATTTATACCATTCCTCCATTAAATTTACAGGCACCTGCAATATCTCCGCATCTTCCTCCACAATGGCTTTAATCATGCTTGTTTTACCCGATTGGCAGCAGGTAAGCGACATGGCGCAGGTTTGTCCCGGATACAAATGGTATAAAAAAACTTCCTGTCCTTCTTCATCCTGACGAATGATGCGCAAACTTCCTTTTAATACAATGGGTACAAATAAAATACCATCGCCGGGTTTTACTAAAACCTCATCTTTCTTTAATGAGCGCACCCGTCCGTGTTTTTCAATTTCGGCATTTAAGGCCGCATCACTAAATAGTATATTTTCTTTTATCATCGTTTATATAAAAATTTTCCAGACCTCTGCATGTCTTACACAGGTCGGTACAAATTTACAACTATTGTTTTCAATCCTGCCGCCTTGGCTTATTATTCCTTTCAAAGCGAATAAGTGTCAGTTGTAAAGATGATAAAAATCATGCTAATAAGTAACAAAAGTTCCGAATGAGGCGGATCTTTTTTTTGAAATTTGTTACACATTTTCTTGAGTAACAAACACAATTAGAAACGACCGCAAAAAAATAGTTTGTCATATAGTTTCAAAGGAATTAATTCATATTAAACGACCTGTTATGAAAGTAGAACAAATTTATACCGGCTGCATAGCGCACGCAGCATACTACATCGAAAGTAAAGGTGAGGCTGCTATCTTTGATCCGCTGAGGGATGTTGAATCATATATAAACCGGGCTCAGCGCGATGGTGCTAAAATGAAATATGTTTTCGAAACTCATTTTCATACCGATTTTGTGAGTGGACATTTAGATCTTGCGAAAAAAACAGGGGCACAAATTGTTTTTGGTCCCACGGCTAAACCCTGCTATGAGGCATTGGTTGCAAAAGACGAACAGGTGTTTACAGTGGGCGATTATAAAGTGAAGGTGATTCACACGCCCGGTCATACCATGGAAAGTACCACCTATTTGCTCATCGATGAAAACGGAAAAGAACACGGTATTATTTCGGGAGATACCTTGTTTATTGGCGATGTGGGTCGTCCCGATTTAGCCCAGCACGTGGTGGCCGAATTAACCCAAGAAATATTAGCGGCTCATTTATTCGATTCTCTGCGCAACCGTATCATGCCGCTGAGCGATGATTTGATTGTGTATCCCAATCACGGTGCCGGTTCGGCTTGTGGTAAAAAAATGAGCAAGGAAAAAACAGATACACTCGGTCATCAAAAAGAAGTGAATTATGCGCTTGATCCCGATATGAGTAAACAACGTTTTATTGATGAAATTTTAAATGGTCTGGTTCCACCACCGGCCTATTTTCCGCAAAACGTACTCTTAAATATAAAAGGCACCATTAGTTTGGATGATGTTTTGCGCCGCGGTAAAAATGCCCTGAGTGCCGAATCCTTTGAAACTGCTGCCAACGAAACAGAAGCCGTGATCATTGATGCGCGTGATGCGACGAGTTTTTCGGCGGGATTTATTCCTAATTCCATCAACATTGGCATAGATGGTAATTTTGCAACCTGGGTTGGCACACTCATTCCAAATATTGAACATGATATTTTACTGGTGTGTGAACAGGGCAGGGAAGAGGAAGTGATTACCCGTTTGGCTCGTGTGGGTTACGATAATGTGTTGGGTTATTTAGAAGGCGGGTTTAACACCTGGCTCGATAACAACAAAGAAACCGATACCATCAGTTCGGTGACCGCCGTTGAATTGGCTCAAAGCATGCGACTGGAAGAAGTACATATTTTAGATGTGCGTAAACTCAGCGAGTTTGAAAGTGAACATGTGTTGAGTGCATTAAATGCGCCACTCGATTTTATAAACAGCAGCATGACAAAAATAAATGCGAATAAAACGTATTATGTGAATTGTGTAAGTGGGTATCGTTCTATGACCTTCATCTCTATTATGCAGGCCCGTGGTTACCGCAATTTTATTAATGTGATAGGAGGTTTTAATGCCATTAAAGAAAGCAAAAAATTTAAATTGACTAATTACGTTGTACCAACCTCTTTGTTGTAAGTAAGAGACAAAAAATTAAATTTTATTGAAACCGTTTTGAAGAAATTTAAAACGGTTTTTTAATTGGTTTTAATGAACAGAAATAAAAATCAAAGGGTTTTGGCCTCTCTGTTTTTGATCCGGCCTTTATTATTCCTTCACAATAATCTTCTCTTCTACCAACTGATACAACAATTTGCGTTCACCTTGATACACCGCAGTAATAAAGGCGCCTTTTAAATTATTGGCATGTACCTTATTTAATAAAACCATAGCTTCATTATACGAGTTAAAATTGCCCATGGTAAATCGGGTAATATAATCCTTATCGGTTTGTCTGATAATTTTTGGAAAACCCATGATATTATTATAGTTGAAGTTTTCAGAAAACAGATAAGCACCTATTTGTACTTTATAAAATAAGTCGGGTTTTTTCACATCACCTATCTCCCGCGAAAAACTGTTGGCATCAAAACTGATGTTAGAAAGCGTGGAATCTTTTACAAAGGGATTACGTTTTAAAACATTGTTTTCGTCATAAATTTGCCTCCTGTCGGAAATGCTCTCAAATAATACCAAGGCTTCGTTAAACGATTCCTGATCAAATTTAATTTGAGCCTCATTTAAAATTTTCAAATCGGTAGTGTTCAATCCCACGGCTGCGTTTTCAAACACAAACTGATCGACCTGTGCACTACTTTTGCCAACAAGCGTCACTAGCAAGAATAAGGTGAACACACCTTTCAAAAAGGAAGGTCGAAGTTTCATAAATTTTACAAGACTAAAATAGCCAACAAAGGCCTTGTTTAAATCGATTTAGAGGAATGTTAAGAACAGGCCATTCTTAATAAACTAAATAATTTAGATTTAAGAGCACGCTGCTTTGAGTTTTACATGACACTGCAAGTACATGAAGGGCTTTGCATAAAATAAAGGCTATTCAAACAGAAATACCTAAATTCAAGCGTGAAAACTTTCCACTATCCCATACAAATAAATCAAAGTGACATCGATCTTTTGGGTCATGTTAACAATGTGGTATACCTACTTTGGGTGCAACAAGCTGCCATCACCCATTGGGATAGTCTGGCTACAGCCGACATGCAAAAAAATTATAGTTGGGTCGTGTCACGCCACGAAATCGATTACCTTAAAGCTGCCTATTTAAACAGTAAACTCATTGCTCACACCTGGATAGGCGCGAGTGAAGGTCCGCGATCCATTCGTTTTGTAGAGATTAAAGATGCAGAAACAAACGCCATACTCGCCAAAATAAAAACCACCTGGATCTTATTGGATGCCTCCACCAAACGCCCAAAGCGCGTAACAGAAGAACTTATTGCTATGTTTCGGTAAATTCTTTCAAATGAAAACCTATGTTGTTTTACAATGGCCTAAGGCTTATTTTCTTAAGGGTGTTGTCGTTTTTTTGTATTTTTACTAGTAATATGATAAGATCAGCCAATTTTTATCCAATAGGAATCTTTTTCGTTATTTTTTTTCATTTAGCATTTAAAGTAATTCCCCAAAAAATTTATTCAACTTTCGATTTTGGTTATAACTTAGGTCTTGCAAATCAGAACATAACTTCTAATATAAATATCAATAATAGCCAAGCTTCAAATACTCTTGTAAAAGGGTCTTTTGGTAGCGGTTTAAATTTGAGTGCTACAACCGGATATTTATATAAGCCGAATTTTAGTTTTGAATTAGGTCTATCTTATTCACAGAGTCAATCTTTTGATGGTAATTACACTAAAGACACAAGTTTTAGTCAACAAATAAAAATAAAAGCGAACATGCTTCGGTTTATGCCCGGTATTCGCATTGCACTTGGAGAAGGAAGAAATAAGATGTTTGTAAAAATCGGAGCAGCATTTAGACTAGCTGGGCAGGCTAATTTAACAAATATTTACATTGATGAACAGTCACATAACACTACAGTTTCCGAATGGAAGTACTTCAAGGGATTTTCTTTAGGGGCTTATTCAGGGATTGGCTTTACACACAAGATTAGTGAGAAGATCAGCTTTTATGGCGAAGCCTTAATTATTGTTCAGTCATGGTCTCCAAAATATGGCGATGTTACAAAATACTCAATTAACGGCACGAATATGGTAGAAACGCTCCTTCCTGGCCAGCAGCATATTCATTTTGTTGATCAATACACAGTGACGAATGGCAGTTACTCCAATTATGCCGCCAAGGAGCAATTGAAGCAGTACTATTCATTTAGCAGCCTTGGCTTAAAAATTGGGATTATATATTATTTCACTACAAAAAATGAAGCACAGGGACATTAATCTTATACTAGGTTTTTTAATTGCCTCATTTTTTATAGGACAGTTAAAAATGATCTCTCAAATAAATCCCTCAAATTTATTGTGGAATGGCTGCGCTTACACGGTGAATGGTTATAAATCTCCCGATACAATCAATTGCGCTGCGACATACTATAAACTTGTATTTGAAGATACTTTTGATAGCATAGCACTAAATAATTTAAAATGGCAAAGTTATTACCCTTGGAGTAGATCACTGCACAGTAAGACATCGGGTACTGGATGGGAAAGGGAATATTATGATGATAAAAACGTTTCGGTGAAAAACGGTTATCTGGATTTAAAAACTATCAATGATCCTGGTTTACGTTCTCCGGAGATGGGTACTGATAATATTCCATTTAACTTCACTTCGGGAATGGTTTATAGTAAATTCGATTTTACATTTGGTAAGTTTGAAATTCGTTGCAAGATACCACAGTTGAATGGTCTCTTTCCTGCCTTTTGGCTTTATGGTCATTGTGGTCAGGAAATTGATATTTTTGAATTCACCAACGCCTCAGCTACTTCCGATCCAGCAGTTGATGCAGGGCATGTTATTACAACATATCATAAAGTTTACGATTGTAGCATTCCAGAAGACAATCAATGCGATTATGGTTTTACAAGAAGTTACGATACAGATCTTTCTGCTGACTTTCATACATATGCAGTTGAATGGAATGAAAATAAAATAGTCTGGTTTCTGGATGGTAAAGTGCTACGAGAAGTTTACAGGCTTTGGGAAACTAGTTCTCCCTTAACAAATAACTCACTTTTCACTTACGCAAATCCCATAAAAAGTTGTGAGCAAATGAGTCCTTCCAAGTTTTATACCATTTTTTATCCCTTTCCAAGTTCTGACAATAGAATGAATGTTATTATTAATACGGCGGTTTTAAAAGACCGTGCAGGAGACTCGGGGGCATTGCCTCAAGATTTTTTGATAGACTATGTAAGGGTTTTTGAAGAGGTTCCTAAAGCGCATAAAAACTCTATTCTAACCACACCCAATTTTAATGTTTATCCGAATCCATTTAGCCATAGTTTTCAGGTTAGTAACGAAATGTTAGAATCGTCAATAGATAATGTTGAAGTGCTCAATCTAATGGGTGAACTCATGCCTGTAAATTCGGTTAACACTAATGGTGTTTTTACAATTGAAATGCAAGATCAAAAAAAAGGAATTTATATTCTGAAAATTAATTGTTCTGGGAAATATTACTTTAGAAAAGTTGTCTTTAATTAATCCTATTGGATTTGAAGGAGTTTCGCTTCGTTGTTTTTTTCTAATAAAGTATAATTATACTTTGCTTTAATCACCGAAATGAGACTATCCTCAGATACCAAAACTTTATCACCACTCTTAAAATCAGCAGTCTTAGTAATTTCAATTTTTTGACCGGCATCGGCAAATTTATATTTGTAGAATAATAATGACCCGTTCCAACTTGTATTATAAACCTTGATACCATTTACATCCTTATTTTCCAGGCTTTTTAAGAACAGGAACTTTTCTTTTATTTCGTTTCTCTTCTCCCCATTAGCCATTGTATTCGCCTCAGACTTTCTAAACATGATCCAATAAGGGTAACTAAACAAAATAAGAGAAATAATAATCAACTTACTTCCTTGAAAATCGGGCGTATGAAATTTTTCAAAGATGACATACAGGCAATACGCTGATATTACTGCCAAATAGGGGTATAAGGGCATATCATACCAAAAAAGTTTAGTAACTGAAAACGAAATAATTATCATGTAAGAAATGATCATAAATAACATGTATTGAAATATGTTAGTCTTAATCCTCTCTTTGTCCATTAAAATAAAAATCACACCAATTAAAAAAGGAATGAACCAAAATGAAAATCTTGAAAGGATTAGGAAATCAGTATAAAACTCCCAAGTTTGTTTATGGTCTTCCACCACCTTAAATATTCGTCCGGCATCCTTAAAGAATATTTCCTTTAAGTAACCCGGTGTTCCCAACTCTCTTAGGTATAAAACACCTGCACTCAAAGTCACAAAAAATACTATGCCTAACAAAAAAAAGCGATTGGATAAAAACTCTTTCAACTTCTTTGTTTTAATCAGAATTACTAAATAGGCCGGTATAAATAACAGAGCAGCATACATTTTAGTGACAAATCCAAGTGTGATGAACAGGAAAAACAAGAAAATAAATCGTTTATTATCATCTAAAATGTATTTTAAAAAATAAATATTCCCTAGTAGCAAAAACAGGGATAAAAGAGAATCTGAGTCCCCTGTTCGGGCTGTGTGAAAACCAATAAAACCTGGCGACGTTAATAGAATTAATGCGCTCAACCACGCCATAAAAGGATTAAACCTTTTGAACATAAAAACGAATAGAAAAATAATTGTCATAGCAGCAGCAATCGCTGAAGGTAAACGAATGGCCAATTCATTATAACCAATAAGTTTTACAAAAACTAACTGAACCCAAATTGTCAATGGTGGTTTTGTATTCACTAGATCAGGAATTCCTTCGTAATAAAGGGAGAAGTAATTACCGTTATGCATCATTTCATAAGTGTTAACGGCAAACATCGATTCGTCCCACCAACGAATAGGATAAGTGTCAATTTTTAAGAAAACAACAAAGTAAACAAGCACTAATAGGAGTGTAATTTGAATGCTGCTTATCTTTTTTTGCTGAGTAAGTTCGGTCATCGTGATTTAATCAGGTTAAAAATACCATAAAATTTTCAGATTTAACTTATTGGAGTTATATCACCGCATTTTCAAACGAAAATAATAATATTGGAATTAGTTGGTGGTGATTTGTTTGTTCCATTTAGAAAGAATTTAAACTCTAATTATCATCTCTAAGCATCAGCTTTAGACTTAGTTCTTTTTAGATATGAGGTTACTAAAAATCTACATAACGACTCAAAACCACAAAAACTAAAACACCTCTCTGCCTTTCACATCCAACTTTATCACCTTCCCCTTCCCTTGTTTCACAAAAAACCGCACCAGGTCATCACAATCGGGGTAATAAGACTTGCGGCTTACAAAGCCCCTAATTTGTTCGGGCGAATTAATGGCTTCGTAACTATCGTAATAACCAAAGCCCACGTAATGCGAATTCTCAACCAACACCACCGAGTTCTCTCCGGCGCTTCTTCCTTTTCCTAAAATAGCGAAGTCCTTATCTTTAAAGCGATACTGCTCTAAGATTTTTTTGGCTCTTTTATTATAGTCTTCTACGGCTTCCAATTCGGCACAAATGCCATTGCACTTTTTGATCTGATGATTAAAACAAATGGCTTCCTCCGACGTTAAATGGCAATAACGCAAACAAAGTTCATGGTCATCTATCCACTGTTCAATGCGGTCGCGGGCCGAAGCGTATTTAGTAAAGGCCAGCAGGGCATTTCCACTTTCATCAAAGGGCACGATCTTATAATTAATAATGCCCAGTTTATCTTTAAAGGTGTCAATACAATGCGTAAACTCCTCCGACTTGCGCATGCGGTTATATTTGGGTTTGTGTTTTTTAATCTCTTCCGACTCCAGCAACAAGGCTATTAACTCACTTCCGGTTAACACAAAATCAACATTGTATAAATCGTTCAGCATTTTTTTACCCTTTGGCGTATCGGCGTTAAAATGGCTCTGGGCGCGACTGTACATGTTATTGCTTTTGCCAATGTAAATGATCTCGCCGCTCTTATTTAAAAAATAATACACCCCACAGGCTTCGGGCAGTTTGTTTAAGATATAGCCTTTTATTTTATCTACACGGCGGGTCATAATATCTTCCACGCCCATGTTTTTGTATTGGGGATGCTGGGTTTTTAACTGAATAAGCAGATCAAACAATTGAGCAGTAGCCACCGCATCGCCCTCGGCCCGGTGCCGGCCAACAATCTCAATGCCTAAAGAAGCACACAAATGTCCCAGACTATAAGAAATCCGGTCCGGTATAAGTTTACGACTCAATCTAACGGTACACAGCGTGTCGCGTTTGTATTTATAGCCAAGCGAATTAAATTCCTCTTTAATAAAACCATAATCAAAACCCACATTGTGCGCCACAAAAATACAACCCTCGGTCATTTCTAAAATTTTTGGCGCAATCTCGTGAAAACGCGGGGCATCAGCCACCATCTCGTTGGTAATACCGGTAAGACCCGAAAAGAAATTCGAAATAGTACATTCAGGATTAATCAGGGACGTGAATTTTTCTATCACCGCCAAACCATCGTGTTTTAAAATACAAATTTCTGTAATTCTTCCCTTTCGGAATTCAAATTTCCCCCCGCAGGTTTCTATGTCAATAATCGCAAACATCTCTGTCCATAAAATTAATTCTTAAAATCCGCATTCCGAAAAAATGCTATAATTGATAGCAATTGTTGATGGATTGGTTTTTGATGTTGTTTTACTAGTTGGGGCCCTGCTACCGATCATTCTGGCTTAATTCATGTTTTGGGCGCCTCCCAATCAGGCTCTTCTTTTTTTCCGGAAGCCTGATTGGGACCGGGCTGCTCTGGTCCGATAGCTATCGGACTCCGCTGCGCATCAACACACTAGCTGGCCCATCAAGGCACAGCCTTGATGTCCTGCAGCCAAAAGAGACAGGCTGCAAAAAGAACTAAACCCGCCACATCCCATGGCGCAGAAATCCGTGCACTATAACTTTCTTTAATGGTCTTAGAAATTTTAGCATTTAAACTTTCATTTAAAAATCGTTAAACTTAATTGCACGAACCTTCACCGTGGTAGCCCCCTAAAGCAGAAAGGCCACGTTTAATTTCTGCAAGCCTTTCGCTTCAGGGGCACTAGTATATCCCGTTGGCATTTCTCTTGGTCCGGCCTCAGAAATTCTCACTTCCAACTTGCATTTAAAATGATTAAACTTAATTGAACGAACCTTCACCGCGCTAGCACTTCTCGTGAGCCGGCCTCATGAAATTTTTTTTATAAATCTTTGCGGCATTAAATGCGTGGCGAAAAATAAATTAGGCGTTTAGCTACGTCTCGGCGTGTGCGCTGGCAGATGGCGATTTGTTGTAGGGGCTTGCAAAGCAAGCAGCCAGCCCGTGCAAAGCATTTTTCGTTAAATGGGTATTGCATTTAGGCATCATAGCGAAAAATGAAGGTTGGCAAATCGCCTTGACTTTTTTGTTTTGCGTCAAGGCAAAAAGTAAGTTCTAAAAAACGAAAATGTTAACGTATGGGAATTCCAATAAAACTAAATGATTACCATTATGCATACAGAAAATGTAAACCGTCAAATAGCCCCGATTTTTCGCTAGCGCTCAAACCCCCGCTCAAACGTGCTTAGGCACGTTTGCCGTGCATCAAGGCAAATTAAAGCCACAAGCAAACGTGTTTCCAAAACACCATATGATTCAACGATGCTAAAATCCCCTCACCTAGTAAGACATAAACAATAAACTCTAACAAACCAACAATTTCATAAAATACTATAATTCATAGCAATCAATTGCTACGCCCCTCTCTACCTTCGTCATATGATAGCTACCATGGAAACCACCGGTGTTGATTATTTTAAAGGGCGCGGCGCCCAACTTAACACCCCTAACAAATTCTTACAACAACGTTATGTACAAGATCATGTAGAAGGTCTTGATGAAAGTTTTTTGCAGAGCGAAAAAACCGAAATCATCTACACCTTTCCAAAAACCATTATCAATAAAGTAGAAAGTGAAGACCTGGGTTTTGGTTATTCCTTAAACCCTTACCAGGGCTGCGAACACGGTTGTGTTTACTGTTATGCCCGAAATACCCATGAGTACTGGGGTTATTCAGCCGGACTCGATTTCGAGCGAAAAATCATCGTTAAAAAAAATGTGATTGAATTGCTCGAAAAACAACTCAGCAAAAAAAGCTGGAAAGTAAAACCCATTTTATTATCCGGCAATACCGATTGTTATCAGCCTGTGGAGCGCGATCTGGAGCTAACCCGAAAAATATTACAAACCTGTTTAAAATACAAACATCCTGTTTCCATCATTACTAAAAACGCTTTAATAAAACGCGACTTAGATCTTTTGAGTCGTTTGGCCGAACAAAATTTGGTGCATGTGATGGTTTCGGTTACGGGCGTGAATGAAAAAGTGCGACAATTGTTGGAGCCACGTACGGCTTCGTACCGCAGTCGAATAGGGGTGATTGAGACTTTGTCAAAATATAAAATACCTTGCGGGGTAATGGTGGCGCCTATCATTCCGGGTATTAACAATCACGAAATTCCATTGGTATTAGAGCAAGCCGGTTTTGCCGGGGCCAGTTCGGCGGGCATGACCATTGTGAGATTGAACGGAGCGGTTGAACAACTATTTAAAGACTGGTTGATCAAAAATTTCCCCGATCGCGCCGATAAGGTTTGGTCACAAATTTGCGACTGCCATGGCGGTAAGGTAAGCGATAGTCGCCCGGGAGTGCGTATGCGAGGCGAAGGCAAAATCGCCGAATCCATCACCCAGTTATTTAACATGTCAAAAAACCGTTTTATTAAATCAAAAAACGAATTCGAGTTTAATTGCACTTCCTTTAACCACCAAGCCAATAAAATTCAACTGGCCTTGTTTTAGATCACCCAATGTTTCGCAAGCGAAACTTCAGTGGACTATTTAACACAGAGGGACAGAGGCACTGAGAAATAATTTTTTTTAATGTTTTGTGTGTAAAAGGACTATCATATTTTGCAAGCGAAACGTCGGGCCCATTTAACCACAATGACCACAAAGAAAAGGCACAAAGAGCACAATGTTAGTGCAGATTACATGGTGTTCTCCGTGAAAAACTTTGTGTCCTTAGTGGTTAAAAAGGCGAATGCTAATCGAAGCTTTAAAAAGAAAATTATTTTTTTGGATTTTTGAGCACGGCTATTAGCGCCTCATTCACCGAATTCTGATCACGCTCAAGGATCATGTCTACCAAAGTATTTTCATCAAAACTTTTGGGGAGTTCAATGTCACTAATACCATAAGTTCTTAATTTATTGGCACTGTTGCTGCCTATAGCAATAACCTTTTGATCTTCGAGCAATTTATATTTTTCGAAATAAGCACTTACGTTAGCCGGGCTGGTAAAAATAAGCAGGGCCGCTGCAGGCTGCGCAAAATCGGGCTTAATGGAGGTTTTGTATACAAATAAATTAAAACAGTTATTTGTAAACGACAATTGTTTTTGAATGGTTTGTAAAGAGTCGATCGATTGCGGAAATAAAACCGATTCGTCTTTAATATGTCCCGCAAAATCTTTGGCAATTTTTGTAATGTCAACACCGGTCCCAATAAAATCGGCTGTCTTTGCATAACGTCCCAAATATTCGGCCGATACGTCACTCATCACCCCAAATTTAATTCCGGCTGCCAAATCAGGATCTTGCGCAAAAAAATGTTTGATGGCATTGTTGCTGGTAAAAAAAATCCACTGTGTTTTTGGGGTATGTGTAAAACGAATCTGACTGATGGTGATTAAGGATTCGTAATGAACCGTGTAACCACTTTGATTAAATTTAATTAAAACAGGACTAAGAGGCGATAAGTTACGGGAGATAAAAATAGTTTTATTCTCAAATGCAGCATTTGATGTCATCATTATAGTACCGATATTGTGATTGTTATTTTTTTTTTGTGTTTGCAAATATACGCAATTAATTTTAAATCATTTTTAGCATGTCACTCAGCATTTACGGTAAACTCCCAACGGGCGAACGTCTCAAACGCATCAAAGCCTCGCCCAACTATAAGGCCGGCTCTTTTCAGAATTTAAGTAAAACCAATGCCATGGCCGAGGATGCTTCCTTTTTTAAGACCATACGCGATTTTATGCACAAACCAAAATCGGTTACACCGGATAAAGTCTTGCCCTTTGTAAAAACCGATCTTAAAAGTTTAAGCAAAGAAAAAACGCAACTTGTTTGGTTCGGTCATTCCTCGTATTTAATTTTTACTGCCGGAAAAACCATTTTGGTTGATCCCGTTTTTAGTGGCCATGCTGCTCCCTTTTCCTTTATGATCAAAGCTTTTAAAGGCAGCAACGAATACGGTGTGCAACATCTTCCAAAAATAGATGTGTTGCTTTTAACCCACGATCATTACGATCACCTCGATCATAAAACCATGTTGAAATTAACCGGTAAAGTAGGCAAGGTGGTCTGCTCACTGGGCGTAGGTTCACATTTAGAGCACTGGGGTATGGATAAAAAACTAATTCATGAACTCGATTGGTGGGAAAATTACAGCGATGCCTCATTAAGCTTCACCGCCGCACCAGGCAGACATTTCTCGGGCAGAGGATTAAAACGCGGACAAAGTTTATGGTCTAGTTTTATTTTAAAAACTAAAGATGCCAATTTGTTTTTGGGTGGTGATTCAGGATACGATTCGCATTTTAAAGACATCGGTAAAAAATTCGGACCCTTCGATTTGGCTATTTTAGAAGCAGGACAGTATAACCGTTCCTGGCCACACATTCACATGATGCCAGAAGAAACTGTGCAGGCCTCACTTGATTTAAATGCCAAACAATTACTGCCCGTGCACTGGGGTAAATTTTCACTAGCCATGCATCCCTGGAATGAATCGATACAGCGCGTACAAAAAAAAGCAAAGGAATTACAGGTTGTTTTGCGCACACCCCTTATGGGCGAGGCATTCATGATTGGCGAACCAGCTCAACATCACCATTGGTGGGAAATCTAAATCGTTATAGATTTGCTGAGAGTGACATTGGATGTTTTATAAATTATTTATTTGCATTAAAAATCATTTCTTGCTCAAAGCCTCTAAAACAGAGTAATTATATACTGGCCTAGCAGTGAATCAAAGAATTTGCACTAAATAAAACAGAGTCATATAGAAATTCTGGTATTTTCCCTAACTTTGTCTAAACTGGTTAGATTTTAATTTTGAAACAATTATCAACTTCACTCGCTGACTTTACTTACGAGAATACTATTCTCATTGTTTGTCCTGTGGAAGGTTTGTATTTAGATGCTCCCGAGATGGAAGCCATGTTGAAAGAAGCCGTAGCCTTTACCGGTGGTGAAAAATATTATGCCTTAATTGATATGACCCGTCACATCGACTCTACCTCCGAAGCCCGCACTTATTATTCAGTTTCAGAGTATTCCAAATTTCGTTATGCCGATGCCTTGGTGATTGAATCACTAGCCACACGCTTGGTAACAAATTTTTATCTGAGTATTGACAAACCTCCGGTACCATCAAAAATGTTCACTGCAAAAGAAGATGCCATGACCTGGTTGCTAGAACAAAAACAAAACAACGATTCTAAAAAACCAAAATAGGCTGTGTTTGTGACTGTTTAATTTTTTCACCGATACACGTCGACCTTTACTTTAACGGATTGATGCTGTTTGTTTCAGTATTGTAAACATACAGACTAAATCCTGTTTTTATGAGCGAATCTTTTTCTTGCTCAGTAATATGAGCAATTGTATATGCTGTACAATTATTGTAAAACATAAAATCAACGGGGTGTTGCACATTTAAGACGATTGATTTTTCAGGCATGGCTTGAATGGCTTTGTAATAAGCGATGTAATTTACACAGGCCGGCGCATTCAAGCCAAATGCTGTTCTTTCATAACAATACCTAATGGGTAAAACCAGTATGGCAAGCAAAACGAGCCATGAAAGAACAGCAAGGCCTTTCCGATCTTTCAACTTGCTAGTATTTTCTTTTAGTTCGAAGAAAAAAGCAGCGGTTAGAATAAATAAAGCCGGGCAAACAAAGAGTATGTAGCCTTGCATTTTTGTTTTCACAAACGAAAAGAAAATGATTGGAAGAAATATCCAAATAAATAAAGCAATGAGATTATAATTTTTAAATGTGGGTTTTGAAAGTTTATATCCGAAGTACAGCAACGGTAAATACACTATTTCAGAATAGTTCATTCGAATTTTATCTATAAAATACAAATATCCATTGTCTGTGCGCCCTTCCAGTTCTTCTATTACATGTAGCCAATGGTGAAAATATTCCCACCTCGACTCCAATGGATACGTATATAAAATATAAATCTGCCAAGGGGCGGAAACAAGAATGCACGCTAAGAGTGAAAAACCTAATTGCTTAATCATTTCCTTTGGACCGGAATTTGTGTTTTTCAGAAAACAGTAATGAATAGGAAGGATCACTAAACAAGGCAACCATTTTGTAATTACGGCACATCCCATAAAAATTCCACTTAGTACAGCAAGTGATAACGTCTTCTTTAACGAATTGTAATAGGCAAACAAAATCGAAATCTCAATAAAAACCATGAAGAGTAATTCGTAATGGTCGGTTGCTATTCGCCCTGAACCAAGTTCCAGTACAAGTCCATTAATACACATAAAAAATGCAGCCAGAATTCCGGTTTTTGCTGAAAAGAAATTTTTGCCGAGGAGGAAGGTAATGTAAATAGCTAGCAAGGAGAAAATAAGAGAAGGAAGTCTGGTACTAAACTCACTTACTCCAAAAGCTGCATAGGAAGAGGTAATCAACCACAATGGTAAAGGTTGTTTATGAAGCCAAATGTGATTAGAATACCATTGTTTGTAGTCGTACTTTAAAACCGGGGTTTCATATAAGGTTGGTTTCATGGGATGCTTCAGCATGTTTTTAGAAACCAAGGCGTGAAAGCGCTCATCCCATTGGTGAAGGCAATCATCCATGGAAAGCCTTAGGCGCAGAACTAATCCAAGAACTAAAATGATTAGTAATAGTATGAGCTGTTTTGTTTTCAATATTAGCGGATAGTTAAGTTTTCTTTGATTATTTTCTCGTTAATCGTTAACTGAAAATCTATGGAGCTTCCTTCAGTAAAGGAAATGACTGTTTCGGAATTTTTTTTAACTTCTAAATACTTAATTAAATCGCCGTTTGAATTCTTAAAAGTAGCAACAAGGGTATCCCCATTAGCCAGTCCAATTGCCCTGAATGACATGCTTGATTTGCTAAGTGGCATAATAGAAATCGTTAATACATTTTTTGACTTTAGATTATTATTTCTGTTATTTATTAATTTTTTGTTTGCTTTATCTGAAACAAAAGAACTCGTATCAGCCTCATTTGATATAAATTTAGTAAGCGCAAGATTTTCTTTGATAATAGTTAAATTAGGCAAGGTATCTGTTTTGTAAATCCTTACATAATCAACAAAAAAAGGATTGGGAAATGGCGTTGCTTTATCCGGACCGGGTTTAAAGGGCGCGCCGTCTTTTGCAATGCCGTTGCCAACAATCAGGTGCATGCCCATGTCATAAGCATGTTCCACATAGGCCACTAATTTTCCGTTTAAATAATATTTAATAAATGTCGGTGTCCATTCTCCCGCCATTACATTATAACTGCTTTTAAGCCTTTGCTCTGTTTTTAACCAATGTCCCCATTTTTGACCTACTCCAAAGAGGTTCTTTTTATAGTTGCCACAACCATCTGGACAATGAATATCCACATGTAGGTATTTTTCTTTTTCACCTTTTAATTCCAAAAAGTCAATCTCATTATTTTTATTAGCTGCATACATCCAAAATGCAGGCCAGAGTCCTTTACCATCGCAGGCTTTAAACTTTATTTCGAAATATCCGTATTTGTATGTTTTGTTTGACCATAGTAAACCTAAACTATACTTAACTGGCATTTTGTTACCAGCTAGCAGTTTAATTCCGAGTTTTTTAAACCTAAGCGTATCAATTTGCCAGTCATTTAATTTCACTAAGGAAGAATCCTTATCAACTATAAAAGAAGCAATTCCATTATTAAATTTGATGTTGTTTTCGCGAATGACCGCCTCTTGGCTAGGTACCGTGATTGTCCAAGGGAAACTAGTTGTCCATTTATCTTTATTTATTTCATTTTTATTAAACTCATCGCCATCGGTATAATTCCACTTAATAATGGTGTCAGGATAGACTTGCCACAAAAACTGGGCATGAAGTGTAAATGCCGGAAAAAAAAGGAGGAATAAATATTTCATATCAGAATTGAAAATTACCATTTTTAGCTAGTAAACACTATATTATCTTAATGATTGTTATTCTTTTTGAGTTCCGTCACGTTCGGCCCACCAAGCCACAAGACCAAAAATTCATTCAGTATTTCTGAGTTTTCTTCCTCAGATTTAACATTTCCCTTTTTTGACCAGTTTGAACAATTAATAGTTTTACCAGTATAAAACGTATAGTTCTGATTATTTTTTTTAAATTCAACCATCAGGACAGACTTAGTACTTTTTGGTTATTTCAGTTTGAGTGCCATATTCTTTAGATTTTAATTAATATAAAGTTAGTTCAAACATACTGGCATCAATAGAAATTTATTCTCATGGGGCTGACTGTGGGGGGTGACTTTTGGGAATAAAGGACTTGTAAATGACTTGTACAAAAAGTGTAAAAAAGCTCTGTATCCCTTGCTATAGTGTAAAGGGAGAGTAAACCAAAGAAAAGGGAGATTTCAGCCAAGAAGTCCCAGAGGAACCAAACATTTTAGAAAACCACATTACGATTTATATTGCCCCGGAGGGGCAAAACAAAAGGGCCACATAGTCATTTTTAAGTTCACGCAGACCCTTTTTTAAAAAAATTAAATTTGGTATTTTTAATCCACCATGAGATTTTTGTTTTCGTTTATATTCAAAAGCCGACGAATTATTATTTGGATTCAGCAAAAACTAAATCCAAAACAGTTTGTTATTTTCAGTGCTATCCTCATTGGCCTCACGGCCGGTTTGGGCGCAGTGCTTTTGAAATTATTCGTACATTTTTTATTAAAAAACATTCAGGCCATTTCTTCCAATCAGGAAATTTACATTGCCCTCTTTCCCATTGTGGGCATTAGTTTATGTGTGCTCTTTATTCGGTATTTTAATGGTAATAAACTCGGCAAGGGCCTATCCAATATTTTACAGGCAATAGCTAAACGCTCAAGCATTTTACCTAAAGATCAAACTTATAGTCATATTATTACCAGCGGATTAACCGTAGGTTTTGGTGGTTCATCGGGACTGGAATCGCCCATTGTGACCACAGGTGCAGCCATTGGTTCGAACTTCGGACGTATTTACAAACTCAGTTATAAAGAGCGTACTTTGTTATTGGCTTGTGGTGCCGCGGCCGGTATTGCCGGCGCTTTTAATACACCCATTGCCGGTGTATTGTTTGCTTTGGAGGTGTTGTTGGTAGAGGCTAACATCTCGGCTTTTATTCCCATTTTAATTGCAGCGGCTTCGGGTGCTTTGTGTTCTAAAATTATTTTGAAGGAAGAAATATTATTGAATTTTAGATTGCAGGAACCCTTTGATTATACGAATGTGCCCTTTTATTTATTGTTGGGGGTGTTGGCCGGACTTTGTTCCTATTATTATGCCAAGGTTTTTTTGGCCACCGAAAATTATTTCAAGCGCTTTGAACGGAATACGGCTATTCGCGTTGTGATTGCAGGGCTAGGACTCTTTGTTTTAATTTCGGTGATGCCACCTTTGTTTGGCGAAGGTTATAACAGCATTAAGATGTTATCGAATTTAAATGCTGAAGCTATTTTTAAGAACTCGGTTCTTAGCATTGATTTTATTTCAAAACCGGTTTTATATCTTTTATTGTTGTTTGTGATTTTACTAAAACCCATAGCCACGGGTATAACCTTGGGGAGTGGGGGCAATGGCGGAAATTTCGCGCCCTCTTTATTCACAGGCGCCTTTGTAGGTTTTTTATTTTCCTCCATCATTTCCGATTTGGGCATTCGTTTGCCGGTGAGTAATTTTACCCTTGTAGCTATGGCCGGTTTACTCAGTGGGGTTTTTCACGCACCCCTCACCGGTATATTTCTCATTGCTGAGGTCACCGGTGGCTATGAACTCATTATTCCACTCATGATTGTTTCGGCCTTAAGTTATGCCGTATCCAAATATTTTATGCCTTTGAGTATCGATATGCTCAAATTATCGATCAAAGAAAAAATTGTGACTACCAATACCGATTCTTATTTACTCAGTAACATCGATCTGGTGATGTTTGTGGAAAGTGATTTTTCTGAATTGCGTGATGATATGAATTTGCGCAGCTTGGTTGAGAAAATGGCCATTTCCAAACGCAATATTTTTCCGGTGCTCAATAAAGAAAATCAGTTAAAAGGATTGATCACCATTGACGACATCCGCGAGATCATGTTTAAGCAGGAGCTCTATGATAAGGTCACGGTAAAGGAATTGATGCGTCGTCCGGTTTATATCATCACCGAAAAAGACGACATTCGATCGGCCATGAAATTATTTGATGAATCGCATTTATGGAACATTCCGGTGGTGATGCATGGCATTTACAATGGCTTTATTTCCAAATCTACCATCCTCGAAAAATACAGGGAGGTTTTAATACAGAGTTCGATTGAATAATTATTAGCTACCTTTACCTTCGTATTATTCATGTATGAAACGACTGATCGCCATTTTTTTTATCCTATTTATTTTTTCGACTAACTGTGTTTATGCGCAGTATAATTTTAAGGAGAAAAAAGAAAGACGGCATGTATGGCGTAAATGGCGGAAGAATAACCAATCTTATAATCCATACCTCGATCGCAAGGCTAAAAATAAACCCAGTGCCCGCATCGCCCGCTCAGAGAAACGTGAATTAAAACATCAGAAACGTATGGCTAAACGACAAATGCGCCATTCCCGCAAAATTACACATCATTAAGCTCTGTTTTCAATTTAAATAAGTAGATGGATCGATAGTTGAAAGAGTCTAAAGAATTTTGAATGCTTCAATGCGTTTATGTATTATTTGGGCGCCTCCCAATCAGGCTCTTCTTTTTTTCCGGAAGCCTGATTGGGATCGGGCTGCTCTGGGCTCCACTTCGTTTCGGTTTTTTTTGCCGCTAAAGAGACAAGCGGCAAAAAAGAACTAAACCCGTCACATCCCATGGCGCAGGAATCCGTATAATATAACCCTCTTTAATGTTCTCGGAAATTTTAGCCTTTAAACTTACAATAAATACTGTCTTAAACTTAATTAACGAACCTTCACCTTGCTAGCCCCCTAAAGCAGAAAGGCCACGTTTAATTTCCGCAAGCCTTTCGCTTCAGGGGCACTAGTATATCCCGTTGGCCTTCTCGCTGTTCGGCCTCAGAAATTCTCGCTTTGAAATCTCGATGGCTTTGAATGCGTGGCGAAAAATAAATTAGGCGTTTAGCTACGTCTCGGCGTGTGCGCTGGCAGATGGCGATTTGGTGTAGGGGCTTGCAAAGCAAGCAGCCAGACCGTGCAAAGCATTTTTCGTTAAATGGGTATTGCATTTAGGCATCATAGCGAAAAATGAAGGTTGGCAAATCGCCTTGACTTTTTTGTTTTGCGTCAAGGCAAAAAGTAAGTTCTAAAAAAAGAAACTGCTAAAGTATGGGAATTACAATACTGCTAAATGATTACAACTAGGCACACAGAAAATGTAAGCCTTCAAAAAGCCTTGATTTTTTGCTACTGCCACAATCCCGCTCAAACGTGTTTAGGCACCTTTGCCGTGCATCAAGGCAAAATTAAGTTCTAAAAAAAGGATTGATACAATATGAGAATTCAGTTATTGCTAAAACCCCGGAATTCCGCGCCCAAGAGATAGGGCAGCAAGCCAGTGCTTAGTTCCCAAAGCAGCCCGCCCGGGCGCCCAAATATATTTTAAAACAAGCTTTCATTTTTAAGTAAATTGTCAACGTTAAATGCTGGAATTAAATTTCGAAAAATAAATTTAAGAAGCGCAGAAGAAGGAATAATTCTAAAACAACGTATTTCCGCGCCAGGGATACGCAGGGTTTAGCTCTTTTGGCCGCTGCCTCTCTGCGGCCAAAAAGCCGAGCGATTAGCGAGCCCGAAGTAGCCCGCCCGGGCGCCCAAATAAAAATCTTAATAAAATACTAAAAAGGAAAAATTTTAAGGAGTTAAAATTCTAATAATAAAAAGATCAATTAACCTTTTTGTTTTTTGTGCTGCTAAACTTACCCTTACGCCATGAATCAATAAACTGAGCCCATTTAATAGGATTTAATAAATTGTTTACCGGTTGTTGTCCGCTTGTATAAACCTTGGTATAATAACTCTGCATCACGTATTTATAATTCTCGCTGGCGCTAGAAGGTTGCGTTCTTTCCAAATAACTCAGCTCCTCGCGGTTCATGTTATTTTCGGCGCGTTCACCATCGGTTTCATTTAAATTAAGGGCTAAAAACGAACGTTTAAAATCTTCGCGACTCGGCCATGGGTATACTTCAATAGGTGGTAATTCAATGGTATCTTTGGTTAATACCTGAATGGCATAATAGTATTTTAAGCGGGTAGTATCGGAAATCTTATAACTTCTGGCTTTATGACTGATCGAATGAAATTCCAATTCATCACCCGGACTCACCACGATGCTAAAAAAGCCATGTGGAAAATCGGAAATGGTGCCTCGTCCTGTTCCTTTAATAATAACCGATACAAAGGGAATAGCGGTTAAACTATCCTGATCGAGAACCACGCCCGAAAATTGAATCAAAGTGTTAGCCGCTTTGGCTTTTTTATCTTGTGCATGTAAACTGCCAAAAGCTAAAATGATAAGAAGTGTTATGGCTGCGCCTGATTTCATGGTATAATTTTATTTTAAGCCCTCATTTGTAAATAAGGCTTAACAAAGATATTTGATTTTTATGGTATTAAAGCCCTTACTCAACAATTTGCTTTTGATTTCTGTTTTTATTGAGTGGTAAGCTTACAGCCCTAAATGTAACTATTGTTTTTAATTGCATAGGCCACTTAACAAATTTTAGGGCCTACTGTAATTTCAACCGAAATTAGCTTAATTTTGTAGGGATGCGCAGGAGATTCACCCATATGTTATTTTGTCTCTTCTTCAGCGGGATCTTTTTCGCTCAACCGCACCTTATTAAAAAACCCAAAGCCAAATCTAAATCAAGCACTACTAATTTTGCCCTTGGTGTGGGATTAACCCGCAGTGTATTGTACCTTTCGCGTAACATAAAACAAAATAACGATGCTACAGGCTATAATGCCACCCTGATTTATGGGGGAAAAAAAATATTCAGGTTAAGTTTGGAATATACCTATTTTAAACCCATCAACATTGAACCCACTTGGTCAAATATTACTGCCCACACCCTGGAAGCCAATGCCCATTTGATTGCTCGGTTTAAAAAGACCGATGCTTATTTTTACCCCTTGGTGGGTTTAAGCTATAATGTTTTTAGGGGATATTTTACGGGCTTAAACGACTTTTTAAATTTAAGTATCATATATCCTAAAAATTCGGTAGTGCAAACGAAATGGCTTGGTTTGAACATTGGTACAGGTTATGAGTATTATTTTAAACCCGGAAGTTTTTTTCTGGATTATAAAATGCGCATTGGTGTTAATGAAGGAAACAAACAATTAACCATACTGGACGTTTGTTTTGCAGCCGGACTCCGGTTTAACATGCGAGCGCCTAGCATTTACAGGCTGTTTAAAGGGACTAGAAGCCGTTATTTATTAGATACCAGGGAACAGGAAGATTAGGCTTATGACAACACCACAAGATTTTTTTTATAAACTGAGTTTTTTCTTTAATCAGTATCTGCCGCTCAAAAATCCGGTATTGATTCTTGCGCTCACCTTATTAATCATTCTTTTTTCTCCACTTTTATTTAAGCGTTTTCGCATTCCCGGTATCATTGGCCTTATACTGGCCGGCGTATTTATTGGACCCAAATCATTACACATCATCGAATCTACCAACAGTTTCGAATTGTTTTCAAAAACAGGTTTGTTGTATATTATGTTTTTAGCAGGGCTAGAAATTGATATGCAGGAGTTTAAACAAAACCGCAGTAAGAGTGTGGTTTTTGGAGCTCTCACGTTTTTAATTCCCATTACCATAGGTTATGTTGTTTGTATTTATGTGTTTCATTTTTCAACCTGGTCGGCTTTGTTATTGGCCAGTATGTTTAGTACCCACACCCTTTTAAGTTATCCCATTGTAAGTAATATGGGCATTGTGAAAAATAGGGCGGTGCAGGTTACTTTTGGTGGGACCATTATTACCGACTCGGCGGTGCTTATTTTATTGGGTATTATAACCAATGTGGTTACTGGTGAAATTAACGGGGCCTTTTGGTTTCGGGTAGCGGTATCTTTAGGGTTATTATTATTCTCAACGCTTTATTTATTGCCTAAAATTTCACGTTGGTTTTTTCGAAACATTGAAGCTCAAGCTAGTTCGCATTATATTTTTGTATTGGCCGTGGTATTTATTTCGGGCTTCATAAGTGAGTTGGCTGGCGTAGAACCCATTATTGGCGCCTTTTTAGCAGGCTTGGGTTTAAATAAAATTATACCGCATACCAGTATTTTAATGAACCGCATTATTTTTATAGGGAATACCTTGTTCATTCCTTTTTTCCTCATCTCGGCAGGTATGTTGGTAGATATTAAATTGTTTTTTAGTGGCACTACGGCGCTTATTTTTGCCGGAATTTTGGCTGTGGTTGGTCTTTCCACCAAATATCTGGCGGCTTGGTTCACGAGTCTTATTTACAAATACAATAATTACGAACGTAATATTATTTTTGGTTTAAGTGTGTCGCATGCGGCCGCTACTTTGGCTGTTATTAAAGTAGGATTCGACATTAAACTCTTCGATCAAAATGTTATTAACGGTACCATCATTTTAATTTTGGTTTCTTGTTTGGTGAGTTCATTTGTTACCGAACGTGCGGCCCGTAAAATTGCCATCCTTGAAAAGGAAGTGGTGAGACGTAATCCCGACCGTTTGGAAAGGATTTTAATACCGGTAAGTAATCCCGATAACATACAACGGCTAATTGATTTGGCGTTATTAGTCAAAGATCAGAAATCGCTCGAACCTATATACCCATTAAGCATTGTAGAAGATGATGCCGATGCCGATGAAAAACTCAACATTGTAAGAAAGGTGATTGAGGGCGTGGCAGAACAAATTGCTAGTGGTGATAAAAAAGTGGAAGTGCTTAAGAAAGTGGATCTAAGTATAGTTGATGGAATCGTGCGCACCGCAAAGGCCTATAATATTTCAGATATTCTTATTTCTTACAAAGCAAATCAAAGCGGAAGTAATTTAATTTTCGGATCGGTAGCTGCTAATCTTCTTGCCAAATCCAAACAAGCCATCATCATTTCAAAAATTCTTCAACCCCTAAATACCTTTCAACGTATTATTGTAGTAATTACTCCCAATGCCGAACTAGAAAATGGCTTTGCCCGTTCGGTTATTAAAATAAACGCCCTCCTTAAACAACTCGGGACAACAGCTACTATTTATGGTGCCGGAAATACCCTTAGTGTTTTTTCAAAATTGATTGGCGATAAAAAGCAATCGTATTACGCTTATAAAGTGCCGCCAAGTTTTGAGAGTATTGAACAGGTAAATGGGCCGATTGAGGATGATCTGTATGTGTTTTTAACAGCCCGTAAACAAACCCTCAGCTTCGATTATGTGGTTGATGAAATGCCAAGGAAATTGGGTAAAAACTTCGAATTCACCAGTTTTATTGTCTTTTATCCCGACATCTCGAAAGCTATGCAGGACGGTCGTATCGATGATATCAGCTCGCCCAATATCGGTAATAAATACGTTCAGGTAAAACAATTTACGGGTAAAATTACTGGTATATTTAAAAAGGAAGAAGAGGAAGAAATTTGATTTCCAAACCTTATCATTTTAAAAAAAAATTGTAGTTTTAAGGCTTTAACATGAAATTCGATTATTCGTATATTGTTCTCTTTGGTCGACCCGTTTTTGAACCTATGGTTATTTTAACCAATGTGATCTTTTTCTTATTTTGTTTGTTTTTTTCACGCGAACTTAAAAAAGTGAAACACGATTATGCTTTGCACATGAGCCGTTTTATTATTTTCATGGGTATTAGTGGTTTATTTGGCGCTATCGCACATGCGGTGCATTTTCAGTTGGGCGATTTATTCTTTAAAACCATTTTCTTTATTTCCAATGTACTTAATTTACTGGCCGTATATTATTGTTTTAGAGCCACGTATTCCTACACACATCTTACCACGCAATCATACAACATCAATTTTGTTCGCTTTATAAGTATGTGGATTATTGCCTTGATTGGTTTAGCCTTTGTGCAAAACGATTTTGTGATTATTAAAATTAACGCAGCCATGGTTTTAGTGTACGCCCTCGTTGTGCATTATCAAGCTTATAAACGCCGAGAAGAAAAGGGTAGTGCCATTGTTGTGACGGGCATATCCATTTCATTCTTTTCACTCATTGTTCATTCTTTGAAAATCTCATTACACGAATGGTTTAACTATAAAGATATTGCGCATGTGATTATGATCATTTCTTTAATTGTGATTTACAAAGGCATTGCATTGAATTTACAAACCATTGAAGCAAGAAAAGAGGATGAAGAAGAAGAGGAGGAAGAACAATCTGAAGATTTAATCGGTAATAATATTTAATTTTTAATCTTCGCCTTATCCTCAGCCTCAACGTTATCCTCAACCTTATCCTCAACCTTATCCTCAACCTCAACCTCAACCTTAGCCTTAACCTCAGCCTTAATTTTCACTTTACTTAAAAAAGCTGAGTGTCCCTGATTGTCCTAATTGTCTTAGTGTTTCTACTTCCCAACCTTCGCCTTATCTTTTGCCTCTTTTTTAATCTGTGTTTTTTGCACGTATCTTCTATACAACTCCCCAAACGATTCAAACTCCATGCGGTAAAAGAAACCAACGCCTTGGGTATACGGACCACCGGCTGTAGTGATTTGAGAGTTATCATTACTCCGGTTAAAGCCTTTTAAACGAAAACGACCGTCCTGCGAAATTTTATAGTTCACGTTTACATCACCAATTAATCCACTTGAGTTTTGAGAAGTGGCATTGCTGTTCACGCCAAAGTTCCCATCTAAGGTTATTTTATTATCCAAAAACTGTTTGCTCAAAGCCAAGTCTACCGCATCGTTGGTTGTTTGATTCCCCGGCCGGTAATTTAAACCCAACTGCAAATCACGAATGCCCGTTAAAGTACCGAAATAAGTATTTAAAAATTCGCTCACCCTATTACTAAGCAATTCGCTGCCGGTATTCGCTGCTGCACCTTGAGCAGTAACACCGCCACTATTGGAATTGTATATTTGCGGCGTTACAAAAGTGCGGAATAATAAAAATGAAAATACCTGTCGGTTTAATTCCGTTTCATCGCTCAATACATTGTTAATTCTAGCCCTGGCGCTGGCATCAATGTTTGGAAATTCGATAGCAAAACGGATGTTCGGTGAAAACAATTTATCGGTAATAATTAATTTGGCATCCACCGGGGTGCGCGATTTATATAATCCTGTTTTGGAAGTATCATTTAATAAAGGGGCTACCGAAGCCCGTTGCCGGTAGCTGGCTGTTACATCAATCTCAGCAGACATGGGGTTACCACTCCACGAAATATTGGATCCCGCTTCAATATCAAATTTTTTGTTGATCACATTTTCGAGGGTAAATAAATAGTTACCATCGGTAATAATGTAATCACCAAACATTTCAAATTTACCTAAGGTGTTCACGGTTAAGAGTAAATCACCCTGACCCTGCACATTCAACATATCACCGGTTTTATTATCAATAATTATTTGTGCTTGAGCCTCAGGTTTGGCGTGCACTTTCATCTCGAGATTAAAGCCGGTAAGTTCTGCTTCTTTTTTCACCGTAATGGTATCCTTTTTCACAAAATGAATAAATTCAGTTTCATCAATTTCAGCAGGACCATCTAAAGGCAAAATAAATTTTGAGTTTTTATTAGTTGTGGCTTCAATAGTCATGTATAAATTATTCAGAAAACCATAGATACCGGTGACGCCGGTGCCATAAATTTTTCCATAAAAACTTTTATTCTCTTGGGCAGTAGTGTTTAATAGCAACATATTTTTATAAGAAATATCGTAGTCAATTTGTAAACGCGAAAAATTGGCATGGAAAATGTTGCCGTTAATAACACCCTGAGCCGCTTGTTTAGAGCCTTTTTCACGCATCTGCAAATCCGAGAACCTTATCTGATCGGGCATCACTTCTATGTCGCCTGTAATGTTATAGCTTACATTGGTATAATCAACTTTTATCTCACTGTTAAATAAGCGCAACTTGCCGTCAATTTTTATTTCACTTGGGGTGCCATGTATTTTACCACCTCCGTTCACAAAACCATTCTTAATGGTAATTATGCCTTCTAAAAAGGGATTCAGTAATTTTAAATTGGCAGGTTTGGCTGCAAAATCAATATCAATCGATTCTGTTTTTTTTTCCGGATAATATAAACCTCTAAATGAAATGTTTTTGGTTTGATTGCCAAATTCATCCTCCATGCCCAGCGATGTATAGCCATTGAGCGAAATAAATTTTTCGGATGTATGGTAAATGGTGTTCACAACCAATTCACCTACGGGATTATCATTTATTTTTAATTGACTCAAATTAACATTTCCCGTAAAGGCAAAATTCTTTTTTACATGCGATAAGGTCACTTGCCCGTTCATCTTACCTTCCAGCTTTAATAAAAAGAGTTTTAAAAAGGGATTAAATTGTTCGAGCACCAAATCATGAACGCCAATGATCAAACTGTCTCCAAGCCTGTCTGATAAGGTTCCGGCTAACTCAATACGTTGTTTGTTGTTTTTAATTACCAGCGGTTCTACCCTAAAACTACCGTCCTTATTAATTACAAGAGTATCGGGGGTGATTAGATTCCAAGCGGAGTCGTTAACGGTGACGGATATTTTTTCATTCACAATGAGAAAAGTTGAATCCAAATAATCTAACTGCCCTTTAATTTCACCTTTGCTTCCAGGGCTTTTTAAATTATCCCAATCAACCAAATAGGTGGAATGTTTATCAATTGAATTTACACCCAGATTAAAATTCCCCATGGTTAGGCTGTCGGCCAAATGTATCGCCTTACCCGAGGCTTCAGCCAAAACGGTTTGTTTATTCTGATTGAGTATGAAAACCAAATCCGTCATAAAAAGACTTTTATACGCTGCCTTGGCTGAGTTTACCTGTATGTTAAGTTTATTCTCAGCGGCTTTAAATTCCCCATTCAATTCAGTACCGGCACTAAGCATAATATCGGGCAGTACCAATTCTTTAATGGTGTTGAATTTTTTTACCTTGATTTTAAATGTTAGATCATCTATGTATTTTTTTTCTTTTATGGGTTTAGCAAAGAAACTCGGGTAATAATGATACATAACTGATTCAACGGCTCCGCCCAAATTGCTTAATTTAAAGGGACCATAGGCCACTGCATTTAAATAGCCCGAGGTAAGCCTGATTTTTTTATCGGCCGTATTCTGTTCCATTAAAATATTAAAGGTGCTCAGTTTGTAGGTTTTGGTTTTGGTTTGATAAATGCTATTATCAAAATTCACCTGACCACTCAGATCATCCAGATTAGTGCCATTAATTTTAATGAAAATCTGCGACGACAAACTTCCGGAATCGCTGCTGTTAGTGAAATGCAGCTGCCTTAAATTAAGTTTGTTAATGGTTGAAATAAAATCCATTTCAGGCACCTTATTTTTAAAACTAACCGTACCGTTAAAATCAAAATCAGCGTTAGGGTCTTTACTCGTTAACAAACCATTAAATAATTTGTTTACAATGCTGCCATTTAGCTTAATATTTTTATAGGTATAATTGTTGTAGTTAATGGATTGTACATCGCCTTCTACTGCCGCATCCAAGGCCTTCAAACTAATTCCTTTTCCTTTTATTTGCCCGTTCAGACTTAAACCGTTAAAGTCCTTTTGTCCCAACAAAGTACCCAGATTAAAATTCTCGGTTTCAATTTTACCATGATAGGCCATCTCATCAATTTCCTTGCCAAGCTTAATACTTAGCTGGGTGCTTAATTTTCCCAGGCCGGTTTTAAAAGTTCCGTAAGTGCTAAAGTCATTTAAAAAACCATCAAATTTTCCGCGATACGAAACAGTACCGAGTGTTTTAAGTTCTGTCGGAATTTGAAGTTTTTTATTTTCAGAAAAGGGATAAGTGGGTACTTTAATGAGATCATAATAATTGGAAGACAGTTCTTTGGCATCAAAATGTAAATAACTGGTGCTCATATCAGGAATACCGCTCAGACTGAGGTTTCCGTAGAATCGGGTGTTTTTTCCATAATCGAGTTTTACGTTTTTTAAACGCATGTCGTTAACGTAACCCTTAATTTCACCGGCAATTTTTACGGTTTCATCAAGGCCTTGTAATTGTGGGGCAAAAGCGGCAATGTCAGTAAAACTCACATAGGTACTGTCTTCCAGCACCGAATTCAGTTTTACCTTCTCAATAAAATCGGCATAATTTCCCCAATTCTCATAAGCAAAATTTACGGTGCCTTTTATAAAGGTGTTGGGTGTTGTTAATCGTAAATGCTGTGCCAAAAGTCCACCACTGCTTATTTTGAATAGGGTGCTCAATCCACTGAGTTCAAAACCGCTTTGTTCCTTGGTGGCTAAATGCAAAATGTTAGCATAAATGGTATCCCCCGAAAGTTTGAGTCCCGAAATTTCACAAGACGTTTGATGTAGTTGGATGTTATCGAAATTAATGCTTTTTCCAAGCTTGGTAGCATAATGTTCGTTGCGGTAAACAAAGTTAACATTAGCAAGCGCTATGTCTCCAAATTTTACATCCCAGCCCGATTTCACAACGGTGTCACGCACGCCGTTATTGAAATAATTGACCAGGTACTGGTAATTAAAAGTAGAATCGTTATTGTATTGAATGAGTTTGGCCGTAGCGTTTTTTAAGAGAATGCGATCAAACACTAATTTTTGATTTTTGTAATCGAACACTTTTATTTTTACCAGTAAGTCACCTTTCAGTAAGGTATCCTGATGCTCATCTAAAATTAATACACCTTCTAAATCGGCATGTGAAAAAAACTCCAGCTTTACTTTTTCGACATAAATCTTGCTTTTTAATTCCGAACTCAAATAAGAACTGGCGCGTTTGCCCAGCCAAGTTTGAAAGGCAAAGGTCTGAATGCCCAAAACCAGAAAAATTCCTATCAAAAAGAGTGACAAGAGCATTACTGCAATTGTTTTAAGGAATATTCTTGTAATTTTGCGCAATTAATGGCTTTGCTATAAAGATAAGAGAAAAATGGCGCTTAGCTTCTGTAAAAAATGCAAAATTTGAACACGTATATATTAGCTATAGAAAGCTCTTGCGACGACACTTCCTGCGCCGTGATGCATAACGACACCGTACTTTCGAACGTTACAGCCACACAAAAAATTCACGAGCAATACGGTGGGGTCATTCCCGAATTAGCCAGCCGCGATCATCAAAAAAACATTGTCCCGGTAGTGGATAGCGCTCTTAAACAGGCCGGTATCACACTTCAGGAATTAAACGCCATTGCTATTACAGCAGGTCCCGGTTTAATGGGTTCTTTGCTGGTAGGCGTTTCTTTTGCCAAATCAATGGCCCTAGCCCTTCATATTCCTCTCATTGCGGTAAATCACATGCAGGGACATATTCTGGCGCATCTTATTAAAGAAACAAATGGTAAATCCAATACACCCGAATTTCCTTTTTTATGCTTAACGGTTAGTGGCGGACACACCCAATTGGTAAAGGTGACAGCGCCTTTAGAATTTGAAGTACTCGGTCAAACCATCGACGATGCAGTTGGCGAAGCGTTTGATAAGGCTGCAAAAATACTGGGTTTACCTTATCCGGGTGGACCCTTGATTGATAAGCTGGCAAAGGGTGGCGACCATCATCATTATAAATTTGCTAAAACCAATGTGCCCGGTTACGATTACAGTTTCAGCGGCATTAAAACTTCCTTTCTGTATTTTATTCAGGATCATGTAAAAAAGAACGAGAAGTTCATTGAACAAAATCTGGCAGATATCTGCGCTTCTTACCAACACCATCTGGTTCAGGTTTTATTAAAAAACGTGCGACATGTTTTAAAAGATACCGGTATAAAACAACTGGCCATTGCCGGTGGTGTAGCGGCCAACAGCGAATTGCGTGAAAGTGTAAAAACATTGGGTGAAGAATTAAAAATAAATACCTTCATTCCAAAAATGGACTACTGCACGGATAATGCGGCTATGATTGGAATTACAGCTTATTATAAATTTCTGAAACAAGAGTTTTCAGACCTTAGCCTGGTGCCCTCAGCTCGCTTACACATGTAAAAACAAAAAATTTAAACGAAATAAACAGCAAATATGGAACAGTTAATTGAATGTGTACCAAATTTTAGCGAAGGCATCGATCTTGCCATCATCAAACAAATTACCAACGAAGTAGAAAGTGTAGAAGGCGTTAAATTGCTGAACGTTGATGCGGGTAAGGCTACCAATCGTACCGTAGTAACTTTTGTCGGCAATCCACAAGCCGTTATTAATGCCGCTTTTCTGGCCATTAAAAAAGCCGGTGAATTAATTGATATGAGTGTGCACCATGGCGAACACCCGCGTATGGGGGCTACTGATGTTTGTCCTTTAATCCCGATCAGCAACATCAGCATGGAAGAAACGGCTAAGTATGCACAACAATTGGCCAAACGGGTAGGGGAGGAATTAAAGATTCCGGTGTATTTGTACGAAGAAGCTCAGGCCGATAAAACTCGCAGTAATTTGTCGGTGATTCGTAATGGTGAGTACGAAGGTTTTTTCAAAAAAATAAAATTACCGGAGTGGAAACCCGATTTTGGTCCGGCTGAATTTGACGCCAAACGTGGTGCCACAGTAATTGGCGCCCGTGATTTTTTAGTGGCTTATAATGTGAATTTAAATACCACATCTACCCGTCGTGCCAATTCGGTTGCCTTTGATGTGCGTGAAGCGGGACGTGTGATGCGTGAAGGAAATCCGGTGACCGGAAAAATTATTACAGGCAGCGATGGCAAACCCAAGTTTACACCGGGTAGTTTAAAAGCAGTAAAAGCCATTGGCTGGTACATTGAAGAATATGGCATTGCCCAGATCTCGATGAACCTCACCAATATTAATATCACACCTTTGCACATTGCTTTTGATGAAGTGTGTAAAAAGGCCACCTGGCGCGGCATGCGCGTTACCGGCTCTGAATTGATTGGCGTGGTGCCTTTAAAAGCCCTGCTCGATGCCGGAAAATATTTTCTTCAAAAACAAAAACGTTCCATTGGTGTAAGTGAAAGTGAATTGATCAAGATAGCCGTTAAATCAATGGGTCTGGACGAATTAGCTCCTTTTAAACCCGAAGAACGTATCATCGAATATTTATTAAAAGATCCGGCCCAATCTAAATTGGTGAGTATGGACCTTGTTGCCTTCGCCAATGAAACAGCCTCTGAAAGTCCCGCTCCGGGAGGTGGTTCTATTTCTGCCTATGTTGGCAGTTTAGGAATTTCTTTAGCAACCATGGTGGCTAATTTAAGTTCACACAAAAAAGGTTGGGACGAACGCTGGGAAGAATTTTCTGTTTGGGCTGAAAAAGGTCAGCGTATTAAAGACGAATTACTAAAACTGGTGGATGCCGATACAGCGGCCTTTAACCGCATTATGACGGCTTTTGGTTTGCCTAAAGGCACCGATGAAGAAAAGAAACTCAGAACACAAACCATACAGGAAGCTACAAAGTTTGCGATGGAAGTGCCATTCCGGGTGATGCAGTTAAGTTACGAGAGTCTGGAAATTATTAAAGCCATGGCAGTAGACGGTAATCCTAATTCGGTAACCGATGCCGGTGTTGGCGCCCTTTGTGCCCGCACGGCGGTAATGGGTGCTTTTATGAATGTGCGCATTAATGCCGGTGGTTATAACGATAAAGATTTTGTAACAGATCTTATTGCCAAGGGTAAGGCCATTGAAGATAAAACCATGGCCATGGAAACAGAGATCATAAAGATCGTAAACGCTAAGATTGGGTTTTAAGCGTCATGCTTCGACAAGCTCAGCATGACAATTGACGAGCTCATGCTTCGACAAGCTCAGCATGACGTTCGACAAGCTCAGCATGACGTTCGACAAGCTCAGCATGACTATTGGTGTGCTCATGCTTCGATGTGCTCATGCTTCGACAAGCTCAGTATGACTAATAATGTCACCCTGAGCCCGTCGAAGGGTGACAAATGGAAAATGTAATTAAAACCTACAACACGTTATTCGCTTGCTCCTTAATTTTTTCTAATTCATCTTTCATCACCACCACCAGTTTCTGAATTTGTGCATCGTTTGCCTTAGAACCAATGGTATTGATCTCGCGACCAATTTCCTGAGAGATGAAATTTAATTTTCTGCCCGGAGAGGCTTCTTTACAGGTTTCAATAAAATAATCAAGATGGGTTTTTAAACGCACCTTTTCTTCATTGATGTCAAGTTTTTCGATGTAATAAATCAACTCTTGTTCAAAACGGTTTTCGTCTATTTTGTTTTTGCCAATGGCTTCATCAATATTGGTACGAATACGTTCTTTAATGGCATCAATGCGTTTGGTGTCGAGGGTTTTTACTTCTTCCAAACAAGTACCTATTTTAGTGAAACGTTCTTCAAAATCTTTTTTTAGGGATTGACCTTCCAGATCTCTGAAGGCATTTAATTGTTTAATAGCTTCGTTTACACAACCTTTAATTTGTTTCCATTCTTCCTCATCGGTTTCTTTGCGCTCGCTTTTTAAAACATCGGGCATGCGTAATATTTGCTGAATGGGCTCTTCCAAAGGTTCACCTAATACCTGAGCCAAATTTTTTAATTGCTCGTAATAGGTCTTGGCTAATTCCGTGTTGATCTCTACCGAACCTTCCACTTTATTTGATTCGATATAAATACTCAGATCAATTTTACCACGTTCCAGTTGTTTGCTCAGGTCGTTGCGTAATTCCAATTCGTAATTACGTAATCCCGACGAAAGGCGTAAACTGATATCAGCGCCTTTGCTGTTAAGGGAGCGGATCTCCACCGTAATGGTTCTGTCGCCTAATTCGAGGCTTGCTTTTCCGAAGCCGGTCATTGATTTAATCATGCCTTTAGTTGTGTTGGTTTTTTGTTTACGAAATAGAGTCCTAAAATTATTAAAATTCCTGAGAATAACTTGGTGGGTGTTAATTTGTCTTCACCCAACATCATAGCAAATAGGGAAGCCAAAAAGGGTTGTAAATAAATGTAGGCGCTAACGGTGTTCGGACTCAATTCCTGCAGTCCGTATATGTTTAAGAAGTAAGCTAAAAAGGTAGTGGCAACTACTACAAATAAGATCGCAAACACGGCGTTTGTGGTAAAGCCATCCCAATTGGTATGCATGGTTTCTACCAAACCAATGGGAATAATGTAAATGCTTCCAAACAAAAACAACCAGCGCATCGCTGTGACAGTATTGTATTTCATCATAATGGGTTTTACCATCACCACAAAAATGGCCCAAGAGGCCGAATTGATCAGGGTCATAAAATCACCGGCAATGGTATCGCTGCCCACTTCAAAATTACCTCGGTAGCGCAGAATGAGCACTGCACCTACAATGGCGAGCAGGAGTCCCGATACTTTGGTAAGCGTAATCCCTTCTTTTAAAAGGATCATGGTAAAAATAAATACCATAATGGGATTGGAGATCATAATAATGGAAGAATTGATGGGGGTAGAGATGCTTAAGCCGTAAATAAAGAAAACCTGATTGATCACCACGCCAAACAGCGCCAAGAGGGCGATGCGCTTCAAGTCTTTTTTCTCAACCTTTTGGGTTTTTACAAATAAAGAAACGAGCCAGAATAAAATGCCGGCGCCAATAATACGCAGAAATACCAGTGCAATGGGATGCACAAAAGTGGGCATCAAACCTTTGGCAATGGAATAATTAAGCGCATAAATAAGTTGCGCGGCAAAGAGGGCTATATGTCCTTGTAAGGCTTTGGTCAAAACAGGCGCAAATATAGGGAGATTCTTGGCGCTAATTTTTAAATTAGCCTAATTTTAAATCAATTCCTACTATACCGGATAAATATGCCAAGCTACAGCGATCAACTGGGAAATATAATTCACTTAGATACTTTGCCAAAACGCATCATATCCTTGGTGCCTTCACAGTCGGAGTATTTGTGGGATCTGGGTCTGCATGAGGAATTGATTGGCATCACCAAATTTTGTATTCATCCCGATGAGATGTATCAAAGGATGCAAAGAGTAGGAGGGACCAAACAATTGGATCTAGAAAAGATCAGAGCCTTAAAACCCGATTTAATCATAGGCAATAAGGAAGAGAACGATAAAGATCAGATTAGAATTCTGCAAAAAGAATTTAGAGTTTGGATGAGTGATATTTACACACCAGCCGACGCCTTAAACATGATGAGGGATTTGGGAACTATGCTGGGCAAAGAACCGCAGGCCAAACAATGGGTTTCTGAAATTGAGTCATCTTTAAAAACTATTAAAAATTATTTTGAAGGCCAAAGCCTTGCTTATTTTATCTGGAGCAAACCTTATCTCTTCGCAGCTCGAAACACCTTTATACATGCTGTTTTAGAGCACATAGGTTTTAAAAATGTACTCCATGCATACGAACGTTACCCCGAATTAAATGAAGAAGAACTCCGGAAATTAAATCCCCAACTTTGTTTTTTATCCAGCGAACCCTTTCCTTTTAAAGAAAAACATATAAAAGAAATTCAGGACCTGCTTCCGAAAACAAAGCTGTTATTAGTGGATGGTGAAGTGTTTAGTTGGTATGGCTCCCACTTATTAAAACTGGAGGCGTATTTACACGAATTAAAAAAACAGCTGGCTTAACTTTTTAATCAATCCATTTCTTTTTAAATCTCTAATCTTTAATCTCTAATCTTTAATCTTTCTTTGTGTCTCTCAGTGTCCTCAGTCCCTCTGTGTTTAAACTACTCCGAAATCGCCAGCAAATCTCCCACCACAAAAGTACTCCCCCCCACAAAAATAAGATCACCTTTTTTCGCAGCTTTCTTTGCCGCCTTCAAACCGGCTTCCACTGTTTTATAGGCCTTGCCTGTTAATTTAAAACTTGTTGCCTGCTCTTGTAAACTAGTTTCATCCAAGGCCCTTTCAATACCCGCTCTCACAAAATAATACGTCGCTTCTTTTGGTAAGAGTGCTAAAATCTTAGTGATATCCTTATCATTCACCACACCAAATACAAGATGAAGGGCATTAAATTGTAGACTCTTAAAATTCTCGATCACCTGTTTAATACCATCCTCATTATGTCCGGTATCGGCAATGATCCAGGGTTTCAGACTAATGGTCTGCCAACGTCCCATTAAACCGGTTAACTTCACCACATTCTTCAACGCGGTTTTCACATGATCGGGCTCAATAAAAAATCCGGCCTTTTCAATAAATTCCAACACATCCAAAACACCCAGTAAATTCTTTAACTGATAATGTCCCGTTAAATCAAGATCATAAGTAGTTACCTGATCATTCTTTTTATTTAAGATCGTGGCTTGCAAATACCCATCCTTAATTTTCGACTCCAGTATTTTATAATTTTTATCGCCGTATTCAATGGGCGATTTTAGTTCTTTAGCAATGGCATTAAACACCGGCGCCGATTCACTTTGGTACTGACTAATCACCACAGGCACGCGGGGCTTTATAATACCGGCTTTTTCCTTCGATATTTTTTCGAGTGTATCACCCAAAAAACTCATATGGTCGAAACTGATATTGGTGATGAGGGAAGCTTTGGGTGTAATAATATTGGTTGAATCCAATCTACCGCCTAAACCTACTTCTATGATAGCCACGTCCACTTCTTCCTGTGCAAAGTAATCGAGGGCCAATCCAAAACTCCATTCAAAAAAACTGGGTTCAATGGCTTCAAAGGCTTCTTTGTGTTTTTGTACAAAATCAATCACATGATTTTTCGGAATCATTTTTCCGTTGATCTTGATCCGTTCTCTGAAATCGATTAAGTGTGGAGAGGTATATAAACCGGTTTTATAACCCGATTGTTGTAAAACAGCTGCCAGCATATGACTGCTCGAACCTTTGCCGTTAGTGCCGGCGACATGAATGCATTTTAATTTGAGATGGGGGCGACCTAATACGTCAACAATCTTAAAGGTGTTTGCCAGATCGGCCTTGTAAGCAGCCGCTCCAATTCTTTGAAACATCGGTAAACGCGCGAATAAATACTCCAGCGTTTGGTTGTAGGTCATGTTTAGTTGAATGAAAAGATTATTGTTATGGTCCCTTTCTGTTCTTCAAATTTTCCGTTTACATCAAATTTTGTAGCCATGGCCGCTTGTTTGGCTTTGGCTTTTAACACGGGGTTACTTGTGGTAGTACCACGACCGTTAGGATTCGCTTCTATTACTGTTCCTTCACTATCCACTGTAATTTCAACCACAACTTTCCCTTCTTCTTTGGTATCGCTTGGTAATTTTGGTGGTTTAACAACCGCTCTGCCTTTTAAATCAATACCGTATTTACCACCGCCAAAACCTGGTCCCTTACCCGGACCGTTACCCGTGCCTTCGCCATCACCATTGCCACCACCGGTTCCATTACCCGTGCCACCGGTTCCGTTTTTATAGGGATCACCATCCGGCCCACCGGTTTGTCCGGCTTCTTTGTTATTGCCAATGCCACCGCCGGTTTTACCTAAATTTTTTAAAAATTCTTCCCTTTGTTTTTGGGCTTCCGTTTTTTCTTTCACAGGTTCTTTCACCACATCAACAGGCTTTATTGGTTTAATCACCATTTTATCGGTTTTCTCTACTTTTTTATTTTCGTTGATGTTCACCACTTCACCATCTTCGGCGGTGAGTAATTTCTCTTCTTCCGGTGTTTTTTCAGCCACCACATCCGTAACCTTTCCCATGGCGCTGTAATCCACATCGTCATTCCCCACATTCATCATACCCAGTGCCAGCTCTTGTCCGCCGCCACCGCCCGATTCAGGAAAGGGTGGGTTAGGGGTAATGAGCTTAAATAAAACAAGGAACAAAATGAACATGATGAAGATCATTAAAGTCACCGTGGCCGAAATGGCTCTGTTCCTGTTTTCTTCTGTGCGTGTTAGTTCCATCTTATTTATTGGTTGCGGCTGTCGCTAAAACGGTTTTACATTTTAACTTATAGCAAATGGTCATAATGTCTATTTCATCCTGAATGGATAATTCCTTGTCCAGGTGCATCAATACGGTTGGTTCGGTTTGCTGCGAGGCCAGTTTAGAAATCTCTGCTTCCAGATTTGCCTGAGGCACTTCCACACTGTTTACATAATATTTTTTATCCTTGGTAATCGCAACGTGAATGGGTTTCTTATTATTTTCAATCGTCACATTCGAATCAGCCTTTGGTAAATTAACTTTTATGGAGTTAGGACTAACCATGGTTGATAGAATGAGAAAGAATAATAAAAGAAAGAACATGATGTCGTTTAACGAATCCGTACTCACTTCCGCATCTCTATGCTTTTTTCTTAAGGCCATTGGTATAAATTAAAAATTATAAATTAAAAATTAAAGATTTCACTCTCCAATCTTGATTCTTGTTTCTTGACTCTTGCTTCTTGCCTCTTGTTTCTTGCCAATAACTACTTCGCCGGTTCATTCAACATATCCAGAAACTTGATCTGAGTATCTTCCATACGATGCGCCAGTTTATCAATACGTGCATTTAACCAGTGGTAACATACAAAGGCTAAAACCCCAACCACCAAGCCACCTGCAGAGGTCACCATTTTTTGATAAAGACCTTTGGAAATAATTTCGATCTCAACTGTTTTAGCTAAGGAAATATCATAGAAAATAATAATTACTCCAATGATGGTTCCTATAAAACCAAACATGGGTGCAATACGCCCAATGATGTTCAACACGTTTAAATTCTTTTCAAGTTTTGCAATTTCATTAGCACCGCTTTTATCCATAGCTGTGCGAATTTCCTGCACCGGTTGACCAATACGCGACACACCTTGTTCTAACATAGCACTCTCGGGTGTGTTCATGTTCTTACACATACTCACGGCATTACTAATATTACCACTGTGGATCATTTCTTTTAAACTCGGAACCAGATTATCATTTCGTTTAGAAGCCTTGGTTAAAACCAAGAGTCTTTCTATTAAAACATATATTGAAACAAAAAGCAGTAAACCCAGGGGATACATGATGGGTCCGCCTTTCGCGATCATTTCGAACATTGAAATTTTAGTTTCTGTTATTTCGGGCGCGGCGGCTGTTTGTATACCGCTTACCATGGCAGAATCAGTGGCTAAAGCCGCATTGGCTAAGGTGGAAGTCGCTTGTAAAATGAAATTCAGCATTTTTTTTAAAGATTTAATTACGAAATTAGGTTTAAATAGAACCGATAAAATTCTGAGCCTAAGGGATTTTAAACAGCGCTTTGTTTAGAAACTCGTCCAAATACTGTTAAAAAGCAAAAGAAAATCTAAATCCTGTTCTTAATAAAGGATTATAAATAGATTTTTTTAAAAAGATACAGAAAATCACACCTGACTTGCTAAAATCAATAGTGGTCGAATTAAGCCTGATGTAAAAGGAGAGATTATGGACGAACAGCCATATTGGCCTGAACCGATTTACTGATCTCGCTTACGAATTGGTCTACCTGCGAAGTCTTAACACCAAAGAGATTGAGTGCTTCCACTTCGTCATCATTGTAAGTGATAATCACCTTACCTTTATTATCGCGGGAGATTTTTTTTAAGTCGACAAAATAACGGTATTTATGCCTCATTAATGACTGTTTGATCTCAATTTTGTCGGCATATACTAATGCAAAGGGATTCATCAGTAACCAAATGCTCTGAAAAGAAAGAATGGATCCCGGGATCATTAAAATAAATCCCCATCCATTCATATTAACAAGAAACCGGTACCCTGTGTAGACAATTAAGGCGCTGAGAAGCACCGATATGGCCAACAATTTTGGATCCCGGTCAATATTCATCAAGGGGATCTCTATTTCTTCTGCGTTTTTCACAATGCAAAGTTAAAAATTAAAAATTGCCACTACGCTTATGCCTGCTAATTTTTTCTAAACTTGTTAAATTGGGATTTTGTGGGAATTGCATTAACACAAAAGATTTTTTATATTGTAACGTTTTATTTAATGTAACGTTTAAGAGTTAACGCAATCAATCAAAAAAACATGAGATTCATAAAAAAATATCTTTTCTTACCGCTGCTGATTACTTCAGCCTTGACGGTAAAATCTCAGAACTATGCGGTGGAGCATCCCATTGCCGATATGCTGGATAGCCTATCAACACAAAAAATGTTCGAAACAGCGTTTACCCGTCCGGTGTTTCCTAAAAATAACAAATTTAAATTCGCCGAAGATTCTGTTCCACGCTTTGATGATTATACCTTCCAGGCCCGTTTGGCAAAACTGGACGCGGTTTCTCCCTTTGATCTGGTTTATAACGAACACGTAAAAGGTTTTATCAATTTATATACGGTACGTAAACGCGAAAGTGTAAGTCGTATGATGGGTGTTGCGCAATTGTATTACCCCATGTTTGAAGAGGTGTTTGATAAATATAACATTCCACTCGAATTAAAACATTTAGCAGTGATCGAAAGTGCACTTATTCCTTATGCCCGATCACGTGCCGGCGCAATGGGTTTATGGCAGTTTATGTACCCCACCGGTAAAATGTATGGATTAAATGTGTCGTCGTATATCGATCACCGCTGCGACCCATATAAAGCTACCGTTGCCGCTGCCGAATATTTAAAAAATTTATACGGTATGTTTGGCGATTGGCAAATGGTGTTGGCCGCTTATAACGCCGGGCCGGGTACCATTAGCAAAGCCATTCGCCGCAGTGGAGGTAAAAAAACTTATTGGGAAATCAGACCCTATTTACCAACCGAAACACAGGGCTATGTGCCGGCTTTTATTGCAGCCAACTACGTGATGAATTACGGTGCCGAACATAATATTTACGCTGCTGTGCCGCGCAAAACATATTTTGAAGTGGATACGGTGGTGTTAAAAGAACAAATGACTTTTGATCAAATCTCTCAAGCCCTCGATATCACCAACGAAGAGATCCTTTACTTTAATCCGCAATACCGGAAGAATTTAATTCCGGCAGGTGGTAATGCCATTTGTTTGCCTAAAAATAAAATTGCCGTTTTGTTAAATAACGAACAAGCCATTTATGCGGCTATTAAAGCTCAGCAAAAAGAAGGCGATGTGGTGGAAACTTTAGCAGAAGTTAAAAGAACACACGTGGTTAAATCGGGTGAAAAATTGAGCAGCATTGCCCGTAAATACGGGGTAACGGTGGCCGATTTAAAATCATGGAATTATGTTGGCAAACACGGCCTCCGGCCTGGTAAAAAATTGGTGGTGTATGTGCGCGAACAAACGCCGGTAAAACAAGTTAAGCTCGACATCAAACCTGAACAAAGTTTGGCTGCAGTTACAACCAGCGAGAGTGACAACGGACAATTGGCCGAAAATGGCATCATCAAAAAAGAATTTATATTCCATAAAGTTAAAAAAGGCGAGAGTTTATTTGGTATCGCTAAAAAATACAAAGTAAAAGCCGAAGATATCCGCGAATTGAATGATATTCATGGTAATGCCCTACAATACGGACAATTACTCAAGATTAAAGTAGATGCTCAATAAAATGAGAAAAAACTTTTGAACCAAAAATGTTTTGCATATTTTGCAAAACATTTTTTTTTGTGACTATATTTAAACAAAATCAATATCAGTATAGGCTGATGAAAGTTAAATTATGATGTGTCGACTTAAACTTTTTTTTCTGTTTCTCTTTTTTGTAACGCAATCTGGTTTTGCTCAGGTTAGTCAAACTGTGAAGGGCAGGGTTGTGGATAAGGTAACCGGTTTCGGCTTACCGGGAGCTGTGGTGCAATTGCGATCAACTGCAGGACATAAAGCGGTTACCGCTAATAACGAGGGTTATTTTAAAATAACCGAGGTGCCGTTAGGCCGACAAAATTTTCTGTTTACGTATACCGGATACAAACCGGTGTCTTTTATCGATATTACAGTAAATGCGGGAAAGGAATTAGTGTTGAATGTCGAACTGGAAGAAAGCACTGTGCAGATGGATGAAATAGTGGTTAAGGCATCCAATGATAGTGATCATGTTTCAACAATGCAGGTGTCAAACATGAAAGCGTTTAGTATTGAAGAAACCGAACGTTATGCCGGTTCGCGTCAGGATCCGGCGCGCATGGCTGCTAATTTTGCAGGCATTCAGGGTACCAACGATTCACGTAACGACATTGTGATTCGCGGTAATAGCCCCGCCGGATTATTATGGCGTCTCGAAGACATTGATATCCCCAATCCCAATCACTTTGCTGTGGCGGGCTCAGCGGGTGGACCACAAAGTATCATCAATAATAAATATTTGGCCAACAGCGAATTTTATACCGGGGCGTTTCCTGCCAATTATGGCAATGCCTTGGGTGGTGTATTTGATTTAAAGATGCGAAATGGCAACAACGAAAAACATGAACGCACCTTTCAATTTGGTATTTTAGGAACAGAGTTGGCTTTAGAAGGTCCGCTGAGTAAAAAATCAGGAGCCAGTTATTTGCTCACTTACCGTTATTCAACCTTGGCTTTATTCGGTAGTTTTAATATTAACCTGGGAACCTCGGCTATTCCGGGGTATCAGGACATGGGCCTGCGTTTAAATTTTCCAACCAAAAAAGCGGGTGTGTTTAGTTTTACCAGTATTGGAGGCTTAAGTGACATTAAAATCATTTTAAGTAAAACCAATAAACGCCCTACGGAGTTGTACGGTGATTTAAACCGTGATCAGTATTTTGCTACAAATTTAGGTGTTGGAATTTTAAATCACCTCTATGCCTTAAACAGTCGCACGGTTATGAAAACCAGCCTGGCATCCAGCATTCAAAGCATTCAGTCGGATCATTATCTTATTTTGCGAAACAAAGATTTTATTCCGAATGATACCCTGCCTCATATTTTAAGTTACTCCTTTAAAGAAATAAAAACCACATTGGCCTGGTTTATCAAATCAAAATTAAATACCAAAAACAGCATTAAAGCCGGATTTTTCGTGAATCGTTTTGACGTGAATTTTAATGATGAAGCCAAGATCAATTCCTTGTATGATACGTTAGCTGAGGTCATTCAGAATAAAAACTTCAAAACCCGCGTGAATACAAACAGTTCCTATTATCTCATCCAGCCTTATGTAACTTACGTGCATAAGTTCAACGAAAAATTAAGCATGACCGGCGGCCTATTCACTCAGTTTCTCACCTTAAACAACAAAGGAACCGTTGAGCCCCGTTTAAATATTCGTTATCAGTTAAGTCCAAAACAAGTGTTAACGCTGGCATATGGCATTCACAGTCAACTGCAATCGAGTTATTTGTATTTTGCCGTGCCCGATAGTATTGTTCGAAATGGGGTACCAACAGCCAACACGCAAAAAATTCAGGATAATAAGAACATGGATTTCAGTAAAAGTCAGCATGTGGTTTTGGGTTATGATTTTTTTGCCGCCAAATATTTAAAATTTAAAACCGAAGTGTATTATCAGTCTTTGTGGAATGTACCGGTTTACGCGGTTCCATCAAGTGTTTCATTGCTTAACCGGGGATCTACCTTTAACCGGTTTTTCCCTATTTATACCATGCAGAATACCGGCACCGGTTATAATTACGGCATTGAGCTAACCGTTGAGCGTTTGTTTCACAAACATTATTATTTTATGTGGAACGGCAGTTTGTTTAATAGCAAATACACAGCCAGCAATGGTAAAACAGCCAATACCGATTTTAACGGTAACTACATGAGTAATTTTTTAGCGGGATTAGAATATGCCGTAGGCAATCATAAAAAGAACACCCTGAGTTTTGGCACCAAGTTCACTTATGGCGGCGGTAAACGCTATTCGCCGGTAAATGTAGTAGCCAGTAATGCGGTGATGGATGTGGTGGCTCAGGATGATAAAGTAAATACCTTACAGTTTGCTGCCTATAACCGCATTGATTTTCGCATGGCTTATAAAATTAATGCACCCAAAGCCGGTATAGAAATCGCCCTCGATTTGGTAAATATTTTAAATACCAAAAACATTTTAGCATTGAGTTATTCACCCGATCCCGCTAACCGTGCCGCCGATCCCCTGGTTAAAAATTATCAGTTAGGTCGCTTGCCATTGTTTTATGTGAAGGTTGATTTTTGATTCTTCTCTTTAAGACGCTGATTTCGCAGATTGCACGGAACTGTGTTTAATTATTAGTTTTTAAATTACGCAGATTGGTTTGTGAAATTATTCTCTTAGCTTGAAGCAAATAAAACACAGATCTTCGAAATTTTTCGCCGCAGGCGTTTTTAAATTTAATTTTATCTGTGTAATCTGCGTCAAACCCTTTGGTCCATAAGCAAAGACTATCGTTGTGTCATTAGTGTCTTAATTTCCCGCAATCCCATTTCACTTAAATTTGCTAATTTTGTGGCATTATGACAAAGATCCTAATTATAGGTGCAGGCCGTTCGGCTACTTCCCTTATCGACTATATTTTAAACCACGCAGCCGAAAACAACTGGCAAATTACCGTTTCGGATGTTGAGCTGAAACTGGCTCAGGAAAAAGTTGGAACAAATCCTTTAGCCAAGGCCATCAGTTTTGATATCCGCAAAGAAGAAGAACGTCGTGCTGTTATTCAACAACACGATTTTGTCATTTCCATGCTTCCCGCATTTATGCATGGCGATGTAGCCCGCGACTGTGTTGAGTTTGGGAAACACATGGCCACAGCCAGTTATGTGAGTGCCGATATGAAAGCGCTGGATAAAGAAGCAAAAAGTAAAAACATTTTACTGTTAAATGAATGTGGACTCGATCCTGGTCTCGATCATGCCAGTGCCATGCACATAATCGATAGCATCAAAGAACAGGGTGGAACCATTAATGCTTTTCGTTCTTACACCGGTGGTTTGGTTGCCCCCGAAAGCAACGATAATCCCTGGGGTTATAAATTCAGCTGGAATCCGAGAAATGTGGTAGTGGCCGGACAAGGTACCGCACAATATATGGAAGAAGGCGACATAAAATGTATTCCTTATAACCGGTTGTTCTCACAAATTAATACCATCACGGTTAAAGGCTTCAACAGCTTTGATGCCTATGCCAACCGCGACAGTATTTCATACATTGATATTTACGGCTTGCAACATATTAAAACCATGATCCGCGGTACCCTTCGTGAAGAGGGGTATTGCAAAGCCTGGGATGTGTTTGTGAAATTAGGACTCACCGATGATACTTCTAAGATCTCAAATGCTTCTTCCTTAACCTATAGTCATTTAGTAGCATCATTTTTACCGCCAGCCAAAGGCGATCTTAAAACGCGACTGAAAAACTTTTTAGGTAGTGACTGGAATAAAAACGTTGAAGAGAAGATGGATTACCTCGAACTCTTCTCCGATAAAAAAATAAGTCTGGTCGAAGGTACACCGGCACAGCTGTTACAGGCTTTACTGGAGGAAAAATGGAAATTAAAAAGCGGAGATAAAGATATGATCGTGATGCAACATCAGTTCGATTACAGTTTAAATAATCAATCCAAAAAAATAATATCTTCACTTGTTGTGATAGGTAAAGATCCCAATCACACAGCAATGGCACTTACAGTTGGTTTACCACTCGCCATTACAGTGAAGAATTTTCTAACAGGCAAATTCAGTCTTCATGGGGTTCACATCCCTACGGTAAAAGCCATTTACGAACCCATGTTAAAAGAGCTGGAAGAAAATAAAATAATTTTTACCGAAGAGCAGGCATAAAAAAAGGCGACCATTGGCCGCCTTAACTAGTTGATTAAAAAGGTTTACCTGCCTTGCATCATGTTTTTTTGTTGTTCCAATATCTCTTTGTAAGTAAGAACGTTGAAGCCTTCGGTATTAATTGTAAAAACAGAATCCTCAAGGGGCGCAATAATTACTTCGGTAACGGTCATTAACACTTTCATATCCATACCATTTTGGTTCATGGTCATTTCAAGGGCCATAGGTTGGCCTTTTAAATCACCCAAATTCATCCGGCCATTTGCCTTGCGAGCCAATGTCTGATTAGCACTGATCTTATCAGTTATCCAGGCTATGGTTACTTTTTCTTTTTTATCTTTTCCAATACCGGTAATAATGGCCTTGCTACATTCGTAGCCGGCAATTGTTTTTTTCTCGGTGGTATATTCAATTTTTGGTTTTGCATTGTTTTTTTGTGCCTCCTCAATTTCTTCTTTACTGGCTTTGTAGGCCGATTTATTACCCGTCGCATCGGTTAAGGAAGTCACGGTTTTCCCATCTGAATAAACGGTTGAGGTAAACATCATACTCGATACTTCGGTTTTTGTATAATCTCCTTTTACATAGGTTACAATTTCCTGTTCGCCATAGGCGGCGTATTCTGGAGGTAACCCTTCGGTGCGTACCGACATTTTAATGCTGTAATTGTTTTGAGAAATGGCACTAAATCCGGCCAAAAGTATAGATAGACTAAGAACTAAATTTTTCATAAGTGTATGTTTTTAAAATTAACGAGTTAAGGGGTACTTAGTATGAAAATTATTGAAGCTTTTTAAAGAAATTTTTCATTTCTTCGGGACTCACAATTTTCATGGCGGCATGAATATCAAATGCATTGTCAGGTATTTGATAATTGCGGTAGGACTTAGCCGTAAAATGCAATTCCATGCCCATTTTTTTTATGCGATAATCAATTAAAACACCTTTAAGTGGGGCATAGGGCGTAAGTTCATTACAATGTTCCATGCCCAACTCCTTTGTGTACCAAACTTCCCAGGTCGATTTGGGGTCCTTAATACGCGTGACGTTTACTTTATGACATTTTAAACCAATTATTTTTTTCGTCTCTTTTGTTTCTTCCAGTTTTAAGGCGTAATCATCATTCTCTTCTTTTAAATCTTTTTCAGTTTGAATACAAGCCTGCTGAATGTCGAGAAATTTAACGGTTTGAACCATGGTTTTTTCTTTCGAATTGCCAATAATGGACGTATTAAACATACCCATGGTGCTCATTTCAATAATGAATTTATCGCCTTTAAATTTTAAGGAAGCCGTGCTTGGCATAAATCCATATAATGGATCAGTTTCATCAACACCTTTGGTTTCAAATTCAATTTCCCCCTCTTCCCTTGATCCCATTATGGCAGAAGGATCGCATGAACTTAAGGCATTTGTTAAAACCAAAAGTCCAATCCAGAAAATGGAATAAAATATACCAAAGCATTTATACATCATATGGAATTATGCTAAAGTAAGGAATAATTTTAAATATATTCCAAATGAAAATCAGACGTAATTTTGCCTTTATTTAGGAGGAATTATAGGTTCAGAATGGCTAAAGACCCTCGAAAACCTTGGCCATTTCCTCTTTGCTCACAATTTTCATGCTGGCAGGAATCTCAAAGGTATTGTCAGGCACATCTTCGGGCGTATAAGATTTAGCGATAAAGCGAAGTTCTAATCCCATTTTTCGGATCTGGTAATCAACCAAAACACCTTTAATGGGCGCGTAAACCGTTAGTGCATTACAATAGGGCATGCCTAATTCTTTGGTATACCAGATATCAAAGCAATCATAAGGAGCAGTCTGTTTTGTAACCTTTACTTTATGACATTTTAATCCCACAATCTCTTTGGTTTCTGAGCTTTCTTCAAATTTGAGGGGGTAATTTAAATTCTCGGCTTCCAGTTCTTTTTGAGTTTCAATACAGGCCTGTTTAATGTCCATGAATTTAATAGTTTGAGCCAAAGTCTTGTTTTTGGAGTCGCCAAGAATAGACATACTAAAAAAGCCCATTATACTCATTTCGATGGCAAACTTCTCTTTTTAAAATTTTAAGGTGGCGGCACTTGGTGCTAGATCAAACAAGGGGTCGTTTTTATCTACGGCAATGGTTTCAAACTTCATCACGCCTTCTTCTTTTCTCACCCCTTTAGTATCGCTACCATTACAGGAACTAAGCACAAAAACAAACAGTAACACCAGCGAATGAAGACGTTTGAGTATGGGGTTTAAAAGCTTCATTGGGTGTTAGGCACTAATAATAAAATTCCATTTTAAAGAGCCTTTGATTAATTTAAGCATGCTGCGTGATAGAAGGTATTCGTTGATTTACTAGGAAAATTTAAGTTTGATTACTTAATGGAAACTGTTTTATTAACATTTTTACCTTCTTCGAGTTTAATAATACTGGCGCCACTTAGTGTGCGTGTGCCAACAACCATTGTGGCTTTGATGTCGAAAATGGCTGGCAATTTAAAGTTGAATTGAACCTGACCGCCGGCATCCGTTGTACCTGTGGCTTTTACATCGCCGGTGTAAGTCGCAATGCCTTTAGGGTCGTTTGGATTTTTTACCGGCGCATATAAAACGATATTGGCATTAGCCACGGCATTACCCAACGAATCGGTGCAATTAACGGTAGCTTTGCAATCGGTTTGTTTCTGGCAAGACGAATTGGTAATCAATAAGGTTCCTGCTAAGAGTCCGGAAAAAATCAATAACAATGGTTTCATTCGTTTTATAATTTTATTTAAAGCGAGGTATTTAAACCTCAAAATCCTTCTAAAAAAATTAATGTCTACTTTTGTTACATTACAGCAAACATTATTCTAACAAATATAAAAAAATTGTTTTACATGCAAAATTTTATTTCCCGCATACTATTTGTGCTTAGTCTATTAGGCTTTGCAAAGGCACAAACATTAAGTAAAGAGACTATTTTGCTTGAAACGCCATATGGCAATATGACCATCAAACTGTATGAAGAAACTCCCTTTCATAAAGCCAATTTCATGAAACAAGTACAAGCCGGTTTTTTTGATTCTTTGTTATTTCACCGGGTTATTAATGCCTTCATGATACAGGGTGGTGACCCCTTGAGTAAACACGCTAAAAGTGGCGATACCTTGGGGCATGGTGATATTGGGTATGCCATTCCGGCCGAATTTAATTCGAGCCTTATTCATAAAAAAGGCCGACTTTGCGCCGCCCGAGAGGGAGATGACATTAATCCGAAAAAAGAATCGAGTGCCACCCAATTTTATATTGTGATGGGTAAAAAAAGAACGCTTGAAGATTTGAAAAAGTACGAAGACAGAATTAATAAAACACAGTATGCCAATTGTGCCCGCGACTACTTGAAAACAGAAGAGGGTAAACAATTAAAACGAGAATATACCCGTTTAAAAAACGAAAATAAAGTGGATAGTGCAACAGTATTAAATGACAGAATTGAAGCCAACGTGAAGACCCAACATTTAAAAACACCGGAATATAAATTTAATGCCGATCAAATTGAAACCTATACCACTGTTGGCGGAACACCACATCTGGATGGCACTTACACGGTTTTTGGTGAAGTGACGGAGGGTTTGGAAGTCATTGATAAAATAGCTGCGGTTAAAACCGATAAGCGCGATCGTCCAATTGAAGATGTGCGCATGCGTATGCGATTGGTGGAATAGGTGAAATCACAAGAATTGTAAATTCTTTTTTTTTGATTAAACCTTTGTTCCTGATTTTCATCCAAAAAGAAAAACCATATGAAAAAGGTAATATTCGTAGCATCACTGGCAATGGGTTTAGCAACTCTGTCACCAGCTCAAAATACAAATCCACCCATAGGTAATCCAAATAGGGCGAATAGAGGTCCGGAAGACCGCGCCGAAATGGGCGCCAAACGAGCAGCCAAAGAATTGGGTTTAAATGCCGATCAAACCGCTAAATGGGAAGCGGCGGCTAAAAGCCGCATGGAAGCCAATGCGCCATTACGCGATAAAATGAAGGGTTCAACCACGCCTGAAGAGCGGAAAGCCTTACATCGGCAAATGAAGGCCAATAATGACGCTTTTGACGCCACGGTGTTAAGTTTTTTAAGTCCTGAACAAAAAACAAAATACGATCAGATGAAAGAAAACAAACAAAATGGTCGTGGTCCAAAAGGAATTAGAAAAGCAGAAGGCTCGCCCATGCAGGATAATCAGACAAAATAGCGATCTTTTAATTCAAGTCTAATAATAAAAGCTCATCCAAATTCACTTGTCGAATAATGGATGAGCTTTTTTATTGCAAACTATTTTTTAGCCAATAGTTAAACGGGCTTCTTCCACATTTTTTTTAGAATTACCCACAAAAATTTTGCCTTTGCTGATAATAACCGGACGTTTTAAAAAGGTATACTCTTCCAGAATTAATTTTTTGTATTCGGCTTCAGTAGCAGGTTTTGGGTCGAGGGTTTTATATTTTAAAGCCACCCGACTAAACAAGGCTTCGTATGAGCCCGCAAGTTTTTTCATGTCATCCAATTGTTCTTTGCTAATGCTTTCGCTTTTAATATCCTGAAGAATAAACTTCTTTTGTTTGAGTTTTAGTTCATCCATAATGCGCGCGCAGGTGCTGCAGCTGGCTAGGTAATAGATCTTGTTCATAGTTAAATTAGTTGTTAATGAAGTAATACAAAGGAAATTAGAATTTGTTCATAAGCAATAACCATTTCTGCGTAATTTGCACCTCGCACTTCTTTTTTTATTTAATATAGGCTATTTTTTTTTATAAAATTAACATCCATTCATACATAAACGTCTTATTTCAAAGATGAGTGGTAAGATTCTTAAACTTATTATCTCTATTTTTGAGAGTGATCAAATTAACCCAGATTCGGAAATCCTATCAACTGGCCGACACTTCATTTGAGGTTCTAAAAGGCATCGACATGCACATACAAGAAGGCGAATTCGTCTCTATTATGGGCTCCTCAGGTTCAGGTAAATCAACTCTCCTTAACATATTGGGCATTCTCGATAACTACGATTCGGGCGATTACCTGCTCGATAAAACAGCTATTAAACATCTGTCGCAAAAAAAAGCCGCGCAATTACGTAATCAATTTATTGGTTTTGTTTTTCAATCCTTTAATCTTCTGTCTTTTAAAAATGCCATGGAAAATGTGGCCTTGCCTTTGTACTATCAAAAGGTGTCGCGTAAAGACCGAAATAAAATAGCCCTTGCATATTTAGATAAAATGGGATTGCTCGACTGGGCCAATCATTTACCCGGAGAATTAAGCGGCGGACAAAAACAGCGTGTGGCCATTGCCCGTGCTTTAATAGCCAATCCTAAAGTCATCTTTGCCGATGAACCTACCGGTGCGCTCGATTCACAAACCTCCATGGAAGTGATGGAAATATTTAAAGACATTAATAAACAAGGAAAAACCATTGTGGTGGTCACACATGAAAACGACATCGCCGCCATGACCCACCGCACCATTCGTTTAAAAGACGGTTTAATCGTAAATACATAATTACCAGTTGCATGTTCGACCTCGATAAATGGCAGGAAATATTTAGTACCATTAAAAAGAATAAGCTTCGTACTATTCTTACGGCTTTTAGCGTGGCCTGGGGGATCTTTATTTTAATTGTATTACTGGCAGCGGGACAAGGATTGCGTAATGGAGCTAAATCGCAATTTGGTAACGATGCTAATAACAGTATTTGGATTGACGCCGGACAAACTACCATGGCCTATGCCGGCTATAAACCCGGACGTATCATTCAGCTCACGAATACTGATTATTATGGTATTAAACATAATTTGCCGGGCGTTGATAATGCCTCGGCGGTTTACCGTGGTTGGGAATCAAAAATGTTATCATACAAAAAAGAGCATGCCGGCTTTATCGTGCGTCCTTGCGCGCCCGACCATTATAAATTAGAACGCGCCAAAATTATCCGTGGACGATTCATTAATGAAATTGATTTTAACGAATTCAGAAAAGTGTGTGTGATTGGTCCACCGGTGCAGGAAGCCTTATTTAAAAAAGAAGACCCCTTAACTAAATTTATTGATGTAGCCGGAACCAAATACAAAGTAGTGGGTGTATTTGATGATGCGGGCAGAGGGGATAACGACCGCATTTACATTCCATTGTTAACGGCACAACGCGTTTTAAACGGAAAAGACTATGTGCACGTGATTTGGGCCAGCACTGGCGACATGTCGATTCAAAGAACCGAGCAAATGGTAAAAGACATTCGTAATCGTTTTGCAAAAAAATATCATTTTAATCCCGATGATCAGAATGCGATTGGCGTTTACAATAATAACGTTGAATTTAAACGGGTCATGGGCATGCTTGATGGCATCAAACTATTTATCTACATCATCGGTATCCTCACGCTGATAGCGGGTATTGTAGGCGTGAGCAATATTATGATGATTATTGTGAAAGAACGCACCAAAGAAATTGGTGTGAGAAAAGCCTTGGGAGCAACACCTTATTCCATTGTATCACTTATCATTCAGGAGTCGGTGTTTATTACCTTTATTGCCGGCTATGTAGGCCTCATGCTTGGCATTGGGGTTGTTGAGCTCATCAAAGATTTAAAACTGGAAGGTGATTTTTTTAAGAATCCGGAAGTAAATCTCAACATAGCTTTATCTTCAGTAGCCCTCATTATTTTTGCCGGCGCTTTGGCCGGTTTGTTCCCTGCCCTAAAGGCAGCCCGTGTTGAACCCATAACCGCATTAAGAGAAGACTAATGGTAGTTGATCGCGATAACTGGCAAGAAATTTTTGCAACCATTCGTAAAAACAAATTACGGACCTTCCTTACTATGTTAGGAGTGTTTTGGGGCATTTTTATGCTGGTTATTATGCTGGGCTCAGGTAATGGTTTGCGCAATGGCATCTTACAAGGTTTTTCGGGAACAGCCACCAATAGTTTTTTCTGCTGGGCACAACAAACCACCAAAGCCTACAAGGGCATGAAACCCGGACGAGGCTTCGAATTCAACATGGCCGATGTTAGTGCCCTGCAACAAATTCCTGAATTGGATATTGTTTCGCCCATGAATCAACTGGGTGGTTACGAAGGTGCTAATAATGTGGTGCGCGGATTAAAAACCGCGGCCTGCGAAATTCAAGGTAATTACCCTAATACCGCAAAGATCTCCGATGTAAAACTTTCTAAAGGCAGATTCTTGAATGACCTTGACATCAAAGAAAAAAGAAAAATCTGCATTATTGGTCCACGTGTTGCCGAAATGCTTTTTAAAAAAGGCGAAGAAGTGATTGGTGGTTACATTCGTATTAACGGTGTGTATTTTAAAGTGGTTGGATTAACCGCTGTTACCGCCAGTGGAGGCGATGGCCGTCAACAGGCACAACGCATCAATGTGCCGTTCACCACTTTTCAAAATGCTTTTAATTATAATGATATTGTTGGCTGGTTCGCTATTAAATCGCGCGATGACATTCCCGCCGAACAATCGGAAGAAAAAGTTATTGCTATTTTAAAAGAACGGCATAAAATTGCCCCCGATGATGTAAAAGCAATCGGACACTGGAACATGGCGGTTGAATACAATAAATTAAACGGCTTATTTTTAGGCATTGAAATTTTAATTTGGATTGTTGGTACCGGTACTTTATTAGCAGGGGTTATAGGAATTAGTAATATCATGCTCATTGTGGTAAAAGAACGTACCAAAGAAATTGGCGTAAAGAGGGCACTGGGGGCGGTTCCCGGACAAATTATCGGACAGATCATGCTCGAGTCGGTTTTTCTTACGGCCATTTCAGGTTATTTTGGTTTGCTTTTTGGGATCGGACTTTTGGAATTATTAAATTCGATGATAGGAAGTTCGGGCGAAATGTTCACCAATCCAACGGTTGATCTTTCGGTGGCCTTAAAAGCACTGAGTGTATTGGTGGTAAGTGGAGCCCTGGCCGGATTAATTCCTGCTAACAAGGCTGTCTCCATAAAACCAGTTGAAGCTTTAAGAAGTGAATAATTAAATAATATATTTAGACAAATAAAAATAATGATCGTTTTGCCTGATGAAAATATACTTTTAAGCAGTTCATTTACGTCTCGGATAGTGCGGTGGCGGATGGCGATTTGGTGTGAACTTGAAATTTTTTACTATTGGGTTTAGTATTTGAGCAGCCCTTCAAAAATTTCAGGTTGTCAAATCGCCTTGATTTCTTTTGTTACTTTTCTTCATCAAGGAAGAAAAGTAAGTGGAGAAGCCCGCAGTGTCAAAGGTGCAAGTGTAAGAGAGTTTCAAAAGTTTTAATAAAACCTGTTCAATAGAGAATGCTAAAAAAAAGAAAACTATGCTAAAAAAAATTCGAAACATCCTTCTTCTAGTCCTTTTATTTGGAGCCCTTATCTGGACCTTTTATTTTCTGTTTCAAAAATCCAATCAGCCACCCGAAACCTTTAAAACGGTTTCTCCTTTTGATACCAATATCATAAAGAAAACAGTGGCCACCGGTTCGGTAACGCCTCGTCGTGAAGTGAACATGAAATCGCAGGTGAGTGGCATTATCGAAAAATTATACATTGTAGCCGGTCAGCAAATTAAAGCAGGCGATATCATTGCTAAAATTAAGATCATTCCCAACATGCTCAATTTGGCAAATGCCGAAAACAGGGTAAATGCAGCTAAGATCACTTATGATAATTCTAAACTCGAGTACGATCGCAATAAACTACTTTTTGATCAGAACGTGATTTCTAAATCCGAATTTCAGGTAGTTGATATGCGCTTAAAATCTAATAACACCGAATTAGAAGCGGCTCAAAATCAATTACAGATCATTCGGGAAGGCGTTTCAAAATCTTCGGGATCGGTTTCCAATACTTTGGTAAAGGCTACCATTTCGGGCATGGTATTGGATGTGCCGGTAAAAGAAGGCGGACAGGTGATTGAGAGCAATACCTTTAACGAAGGCACCACCATTTGTTCGGTGGCCAATATGGGAGAAATGATTTTTGAAGGTAAGTTGGATGAGAGTGAAGTAGGGAAGGTGCAAAGTGGGATGGATATTGTTTTAACTATTGGTGCAATTGATAAAGCCAGTTTTAAAGCCATACTCGAATACATTGCTCCAAAAGGGTTAGTTGAAAATGGCGCCATTCAGTTTTTGATTCGTGCTTCCATTAAAAAAGACAATGCCGCTTTTTTACGCGCAGGTTATAGTGCCAACGCCGATATTATTTTAGCAAAGAAGGATAAAGTAATGGCCATCCCCGAAAGTGTGTTGCAATTTGATAAAGAAAAAGCCTTTGTAGAAATTGAAACGAGTCCGCAGAAATTTGAAAAACGTTTTATAAAAACCGGATTATCCGATGGCATTAACATTGAAGTATTAGAAGGCTTAAAGAAAGGTGATAAGATTAAATTGCCGCAGTTGGCTGAGGTAAAGGCTTAATGGCTTCGATTTTTTGTTAGGTTTTGATCACTGAAGTCCAACGAAATAATTTACTTTCCACCTGTAACCATGCGGTCATAAGCCTTACACCTAAAGAGGCTTTGATAAATCTATCCATGGTTGCAGTGCCACCAGATCTCCTAGCAAAAAAAACGCTTAGGTTTACACTCAAAAAACATGTTGATCTAAACTGTGCAACCATCCCTTCTAAAAAGGCTTAAGTTTGGTTTTAATCGAGACACCTTGTTGCGCGATTCATCGAGACTTTTAACAGGCATAGGGAAAATTTTAGCTAGGCGGAGAGTCACTTTAATGTAAGCCTAAATCAGGAAAGTAAAAACCTTTGTTACTTTTAGCCCTCGAACGTTATTACAGGTGTAAGGCAGAGGATAAAAAATGCCGGATTAAATTTCAAGGCCATTGGTACAAAATTTTAATTTGTACTCACTGGGCGTGATACCTTCTATTTTTTTAAACAAGCGTGAAAAATAATTCGGATCCGAAAAACCGGTTTCAAAACAAACCTCGCGAATGCTATATTTAGGCTCGTTGAGGAGTTTTTTAGCGTATTTTATTTTTTCAATTAAAATCATTTTGTTAGGCGGGATCCCAAACTCATTGGTAAAGCTCCGGTAAAACACCGACTTGCTCATATAGGCCAGTTTACTCAAATCCATGGCGTTTATATCGGCCGTGATGTTGCGCTTGATGTATTCTACTACCGCTTTAAAACGTTCGTTCACATAACTTTTTTCAATGGCCCCTTCGTTCAGAAATTTAAAATTCTGTAAACGCATGATCGATAAAACCAGTTCTTTTAGTTTAAGATCCACTAAAATATCTTTCATCGGATCGTTCCCCGAAAAAAGTTTAATCAAGCGATTGCTTAGTCCGGCAATGCGCACGTCGTTTTGTAAGAACAGGTGATTTTGGTTAATATCCCAATTGTTTTGAAACTCAGGATCTCTCGGAAAAAGATCGTTTATATATTCGAGTTGTTTTTGTAAATATGAATTATCAATGACTAATGCTGTACACTGAGAAGGGTTAGTGTAATTAGCTTCTGGAAAATCAATCACCATTTCGGTGGTAGAAGGAAGCATAAACGTTTCGCCGGGAACATAATTAAAACCCTGGTCAGCATTAGCGTGTACGATTTTTTTACCGCGTAGCATGGAGGTAATGGTAAAGCCACCGAAACGCAATTTCACATTCTCGGCCTTTTTATGCGTTTCAAAAATATTCAGTTCGCAGCGATTGAGTGTAAACGTGGTTTTTTGCTCAATTTCTGTTTTGAGTTTATTTAGTGGTGTTGTATTTAGAGGCACAAGATTAAACATGCTGCTAATTCGGTTTATCAAATATAGCGAAACGAAATCCTAAATGATGCGCATTCTTAAAAATTGGGAAAATTGTGCTACTACTTGGGAGGATTTTGAAGGGCTTTAGGAATTTCGATTTTCACCTTGCACTAACTAATTTAACACAACATAGAAAATCAAGTAAAAAGACCAACATTTAAAGCAAAGTACGACAATTACATTGGCGGAAAATTTGTAGCACCGGTTAAGGGCGTGTATTTCGATAATATTTCGCCCATCGACGGAAAAGTATTTACGCAGGCAGCCCGTTCGGGTAAAGAAGACGTGGATTTGGCAGTTGATGCCGCACAAGACGCATTTAAAACATGGAGTAAAACCTCGGCCGCCAGTCGCAGTAATATTTTATTAAAAATCGCACAGGTTATTGAAGACAATTTAGAATACCTGGCCATCGTAGAAACCATCGATAACGGAAAAGCTTTGCGTGAGACCCGTGCAGCCGATCTTCCTTTGGTAGTGGATCATTTCCGTTATTTTGCAGGGGTTATCCGTTCGGAAGAAGGAACCATTTCAGAACACGATGAAAATACAGTAAGCATTAACTTACATGAACCATTGGGTGTTGTAGCACAAATTATTCCTTGGAATTTCCCTTTACTTATGGCTGCCTGGAAAATAGCTCCGGCACTGGCGGCAGGATGTTGCGTGGTAGTGAAACCTGCCGAGCAAACGCCAACGTCTATTATTTGTTTAATGGAATTGATCGGACATTTACTTCCCGCTGGTGTATTAAACATCGTAACCGGTTTTGGTCCTGAAGCCGGAAAACCACTAGCCACCTCAAGCCGAATCAACAAAGTAGCCTTCACCGGTGAAACCACAACAGGTCGTTTAATCATGCAGTATGCCTCTGAGAATTTAATTCCGGTTACCATGGAATTAGGCGGAAAATCTCCTAACATTTTCTTCGAATCGGTTGCCGATGCCGATGATGTCTTTTTTGACAAAGCCATAGAAGGTGCTGTGTTATTCGCACTCAACCAAGGAGAGGTGTGTACCTGTCCGTCGCGTATATTAGTACACGAAAAAATTTACGATAAATTCATGAAACGTGTAATCGAACGCACAAAAGCGATCAAAACCGGTTCTCCTTTGGATGGCACCGTGATGATGGGTGCTCAGGCATCAAACGATCAATACGAAAAAATTCTTTCTTATTTTAAAATAGCCACTGATGAAGGTGCTGAAATTTTATGTGGTGGTGCGGCTAACAAATTACCGGGTGATTTGTCGACCGGTTATTATATACAACCAACCATTATTAAGGGGCACAATAAAATGCGCGTGTTTCAAGAAGAAATTTTTGGACCGGTTGTTTGTGTGACTACTTTTAAAAGCACCGAAGAAGCCATTGCTATTGCCAACGATACCTTGTATGGTTTAGGAGCCGGTGTTTGGACCCGTGATGCACACGAATTATATCAAGTGCCACGCGCTATTCAAGCCGGACGGGTTTGGGTAAATTGTTACCATGCTTACCCGGCTCACGCGCCATTTGGAGGCTACAAAAAATCGGGATTCGGAAGAGAAACACATAAAATGATGTTAGGCCACTACCGCCAAACTAAAAATATGTTGATTTCTTACGATAAAAATAAATTAGGTTTCTTTTAGTCAATTAACACTATAAAATAAATAAAGGCTGTTCCCTGTTGTAATTTTGGAACAGCCTTTTTTAATGGTATGAAAAACGTAAAACGCATTTTGGCCAGCGAAGCCGCACTAGATCTCATTCATCAGTTAAAAACGGAGTTTGGGGATCTGATCTTTCATCAAAGTGGTGGCTGTTGTGATGGCTCTTCTCCCATGTGTTTTGTGAAGGGTGATTTTAAAATGGGGTCGGGTGATGTTGGGCTGGGGCATATTGAAGACGTAGAGTTCTGGATGAGCAAGGATCAGTTTGAATACTGGCAACATACCGAGCTTACCTTAGATGTGGTGCAGGGTAGGGGGTCCAGTTTTTCAATCGAGATTCCCAGCGGAAAACGATTTATGATCCGGTCGCGCATGTTTAGTGATGAAGAAAGGGCTGAGTTAGTACCTGTTTTTTATGTCGACGAGTAATGAATGGGCGTTTAAACCTAATTAAAAAAAAAGCGGAAGTTCGATTCCGTTTTTTTTTGCTTTTTTGTGTTGATTGTGATCAAACTTTCAGCCACTTAGTGAAAAGAATCAATTCGGACTAAATTGTCCGAATTAAACAAAAAAATCTATAAAATAAATTTTAACATTTAATTTTTTATAAATTATCCATACGAAAATTTGGCTCAATAGCACCATTCACAGTGGATTCAAGCTATTTAGATAGATTCTAAGTGCTGATGTCAATCATCAAAGTTTGTGACTTATATCAGGTTATTTCAATGAAAAGCACACGACCTTTACTTCCGAATAGAACATCTTTAATTAATAAAAAAATAAACCTAATAAAATCAATTATGAAAACAAAAACCGTAAAAAGACTCGTAACCACAATCCTTGGTATTGTAGTTACGACAATTGTGTTTGTAACAAGTTGCAAAAAAGACAACAAAGTAGAATTACTTACTGCCAGTGCCGCCACAGGATCTGATGTGATCGATGCCAGAATTGGTGGGTATCCTCCAACATCTTACACGGTTGCCGGTAAATGGAAAGTAGATAAAGCACACAGTAATGTGATGTGGGAAACCAAATACTATGCAAATGGTGCTCCTTTAACCGGCCGTTTTAACATGTTTGAATTAAAAGTAAATTTTGATCAGGCAAATCCAGCCAATACTACTGTTAATTCATGGGTACAATTATCAACCTTTAATACCGGTGAGCCGGGTCGTGATGGGTATGGCAAATGTGGTCCGGGTTACATGGGCATTAAATTTGACACCTTGAGTAAAACACCAACTGTTGTATTACAACCTAGAGCAACAACCGATACAGCCTGGTTCAAAAGTACCTCTTGCGAACGTTATGGCAATGGTTTCTTGTTAAAAGGTAACTTCATATTTAGAGGTGTTACCAAAGCAGTTGAAGTGCCTTTAACCTATACCGGAATTTCAACAATAACCAATGCTACTACAGGTAAGAAAACAGACAGAGCTGGTTTATTTGGACAGTTCGGAATTAATGCTAACTCTATATTTGGCGTGAACTCAACATCCATTGATGATCTGGTAACGATTCGAATAGATTGTAACATGGTTAACAACACGTATTAAGCAAAAAACAAATTGTAATATTTAAACATAAAACCAACTAACATGAAAACATTAAAAATAACAGCCATTTTTTTAACAGTATTTCTGCTTGCGCTGACATCTTGTAAAAAAGAAAACGATTTTGGCGGGGCTGCCAAAATAAAAGGAACCGTAACGCTTAATGGTGTTGCTGTAACCAATGCAATTGTTCACATTGCTTTTAATGCATCAGCAGCAACCACAGCTTATGATGCGTCTACCGTAACCGATGAAAGTGGTAATTACACATTTAACGCTTTATACCGAGGTGATTATTTTGTAACTGCCGATTATACCAATGCAACGGGTACTAAATTCACGTCCGGTGGTGCACACGTTACTATTGGCGATAAAAAAGGTACAGTAACGGCTGATCTTAAAGTGCAATAATAGGAGTCAAACCCGAATTAATCTGTTAAGGATTCAGATTAATAAATAAACAGAGCGATTTAATTTTAATCGCTCTGTTTATAAACGGTTTTTCAGAATTTCTAAATTTCCCAAAAACTATTTATTTTTAAATACCCTAACACCCGTGACGTTGAACCCTGTGCTGAAAATGAAAAAAACTAAACCATTCAATTCTCAATTATGAAAAACTTTATACGGCACCAAGCGCTCCTGTTTTTTGTAATAGTCTTTTCGCTACTGGCTTTTGCCTGTGAAGATAAGTACTTTGCAAAACCGCCACTACCTAAAGCGCCTGTAGAAACGAGCACTCTCGAGGCCAGTTTTGTGAGCAGTGCGCCAATGACCTTAACGGATGCTTATTGGAAAAGCGCTGATTACCTGAGGGTACCTGTGGCCGATCTCAACAAAAATGCTCTTTACTCTGACGGTTTTTTAAACATGACCAATACCTTTGCCGGTTTAAGTTCCTTTAATAAAGGAAATGATCCAAAAGTAGTTATGAAAGCCGCCTACGATAATAACAAACTATATATTTACGCCGAATGGATCGATTCGGATATTAATCCCTCCTTTGCAGCTTCTATGTTATTGGGACCTCCCGATCCTTTGCCAACCAAAAGTGATTCAACGGGCGGTTGGACAGCACAAGGCAACTCAGATAAATTTGCTATGGCCTTTGATGCTTCCGGAAACGCCACGAGTTCAGCCGGTACCTTTATCGATAAAGGATGCGCCGCATCATGTCACAACAATCAAATGCGTCCGGCCAGTGGCTTAGTTGATATTTGGTCGTGGGATCTTAGTAACTCCGATGCACTTGGTTACGCAAAAGACATGGTAACAGACGCCACCAGCGGTTTGATTAATGACGGAGGTGTTGGCATGACAGAAAGTAATTTCAAAGTGCTTTCCAATCCACGTTCAGGACCGGCTTACGAATGGGATGGTACCGACCAGAGTGTTATCAGACCTGATGGTAAAACCTTATTAATTGACCCGGCTTATTATATTTTAAATAAAACGCCTTATTTAGGTGATCCAACAAAAGGAAAAAAAGTGTATACCCATGCGGCATATGGTTGTGCGCACTGTCATGGTGAAGATGGCGGTGGAACCGGTCCTAGTGGCGAAGCGACAGCCTTTGCTGCCATCGGTTTTGCCCGTAAGTACTCGCGCGCAGGAATAAAAAGTTTTGCGGCCAACGACTTGCATACCGGTGTCACCTATTGGGCACAGGTTCCTGCAGGAAGCGTGGATGATTTGATTGCTTATATTAAAGGCTTGGGCTCAATTCCGGGCACCTATTTGCACGCGCCGAGTGGCAGTTGTGCCGATGTGTGGTCGGTTTCTAATGTGGCCAAGGCCAGAATTAATACGGTTAATCCACATACGTTATATCAGGTTGTATTCGTTCGTACCCTTTCTAATGGCAATGGCGACGACATTCAATTTACATCACCCGAAGGAAAATCGTATCCTTTTGGAATAGCCTTAATGAACGGTGATAGTAAAAACCACATTGGTTCACTTAAACAAATTCTCACCTTTAAACCTAAGCAACCATGAGAATCCTAACAATCATAACACTATTCGTTTTGGCAACTGTTTTTATCAGTTCTTGCGAAAAGAAAATATTTAAAGCTCCGGTTGTTGATCCAAATACACCGGTTAGTTTTACCAGTGAAATTCAACCCATGTTTACAGCTAAATGTGCGGTGAGTGGTTGTCACTCCGGCGCCGTATCACCCAATTTAAGTGATGGAAAAGCTTACAGTGCGCTTATCGACGGTGGTTTGGTAGACACCTTAAATGCTACCACCAGTGTACTTTACGTTAAAATAACCACTAACATGCCTCCAAGCAAATTACCGGCAAGCGATATTAGCAAGGTATTGTTTTGGATTAAACAAGGAGCCAAAGATAAATAGAATCACAAATTAGTTAAACACCATGAAGAACCACATGATAATTATGAAAACACGTTTTATAAGTAAAGTAGTGATAGCACTTGCCATTGTGCAACTAAACACAACGTTCGTTCAGGCGCAAAGCGATTCCACTGCGGCGGCACCCGAAAAACCTAAAAAAGATAAACGCCCGGTTAAGGATATGTTTGAAAGTGGCTATTTGCTGAATAACCAAACAGCGATGATACCTACTAAACATACCCTTGAAATGGTTATCCAACATAGATTTGGTTTATTAAACTCTAAGGAATTTGATTTGGGTGGTATTTATGCGCCATCAAATATCCGTATTGGATTTAATTTTTCCTTATCCAATAAACTTCAGTTGGGTTTTGGTACCACTAAAAATAATAAACTGCAAGATCTTACCTGGAAATACGCCATTATCAAACAAACACGTTCAGGAAGTATTCCGGTTAGCATCACCTATTATGGTAACGCAGCCATCGACTGCCGCAGCAATGTATACCCATCTAATGTTGATCGCATGTCGTATTTTCATCAGTTGATTATTGCCCGTAAATTCGGTTCTAAATTGTCTCTACAAATTTCACCAAGTTTCTCTCACTTTAACATGGTTGATTCGCTGGTTAAGCATAATAACATTGGTGTTTCATTTAATGGTCGTTTTAAATTAAGCGATGCCTTAGCCGTTATTTTTGAATACGACTATAATACCACTAAGCAGGATTCGAAGGTTATTACAGTGAAACCTAACATTGGTATTGGTATTGAAGCGGCTACTTCAAATCACGTGTTTCAGATCTTTATCAGTTCAGGACAAGCTATCATTAACCAACATAACATGCTTTATAATGCCAATGACTTCACCAAAAAAGCATTTTGTATTGGATTTAACATGACGAGGTTGTGGAATTATTAATTCAGAGTATTTTGCCCTAAAAACGTCGCATTACACCTCTTAAGTGGGTAAGCTACAGATTTCATCTGAGGCTTACCTTTTTTTTGTATCTAATCCATCCAATTGACATGAAACTATTTAAAAATTTAGATTGTTTTCTGCAGCTGATTAGTGGCAAAATATCGTATGTTTCTAGTTGTTTGAAATAAAACGTTGTTATTACCTAATATTTTTTTTACAGGCTTATACTTATGTATTGCACTTATTTGATCTTTTAAGTTATTTAAACCGCTGTGTGATTGAAAGATAGGGCTTATTTAGACAAATTATCGTTTAATTCGGACAAAAAGGTCCGATTTAAAATCAGATAATAGTCATAAAAAAAGCAAAAATTAGCTGACAATAATCAGCCATGAAAAAATTATCTCTGCCTAACTTTACACCCGTTATAGTATACATCCCAATGCATAGTAATAAGATTAAAACATCCTTAACAAAATCAAACAAATAAAAACAATTATGAAAACGAAATCCTTAAAAACCGCAGTAACTACCTTAGGGGTAGTCGGTGTTACAGTAATGTTGGTCGTTGCCAGTTGCACTAAAACCAACCAAACACTCGATCTGCCAAAAACATCTCTTCCACCTGAAGTAACCAATCAGGCTAATTTAATTTGCGCTAAAATTGACCCTTCTGCAGCACCTACCATTGATGGTCAGGCTGAAAGTGTTTGGGATAATGCTACTAAATTAAATACCACCACGCAGGTTCCTGATGCAGGTAATGGTATGTTTTACGGTTATATTGGCACTCAATATCCTGTAACCCTCCGTTCTATGTATGATGGCACTTCCATTTATTTCTTGGCCGAATATGCCGATCAAAATAAGAGTGTACAAGTATCACCTTGGTATTTTGATTCAAAAACAAAACGTTGGGCACAAGAGCCAAGTGCAAAAACTTTTGACGTAAACGGTAATTTAACCCGCGAAGGTTGGGGTGAAGATAAATTAGCATTTTTATGGAATATCGATAACTCGGTAACCAAATTTGCTACACAAACTTGTTATGCAAGTTGTCACATGTTTCAACCGTATCTAGATCCAACAACGACACCTGCAACGATGAAAGCAAATCAAAGTGCTAATCACTATACCAACGGTTCAAACGAAAAAATTGATATGTGGTGGTTAAAAATTGGCAGAGATCCACTTTTTAATCAATTCTCTGATGAGTATCAAGATTGGGCAGGTGGTCCATCAATCACCAGTTTAGTAGGTGGTAGCGGTAATGGTCGTCACCAAGATGATCAAGTGGTTACAGGTTCTAGCACATCTTATCCATATGCTCCTGCCTATTCATCTAATGTATCTACTACAGGCACAAGTAATAATACGCAGAACTTTACTTTAACTGTGTCAGGAAAAACTGTGGTTGTAAGTGCTCCTAAATACATCGTTCCAAATAAAACAGATTATTATTATATCGCACAAGCTGATATCACTGCCGGAACTGCAAAATTAATTACCAAACTAGATACCATGGGTGTGCTTACTTTAGCTGATAACACCACCGTTGATCCAAATGTAGGTACCGATTACCAACGTTTAGATGCAACGCCAACTGGTCTTGATGGAGCAAAAATTATCCCAAGTTACATTTCAGTAGGTGCTTTAACTGCAGGTCGTGCCGATATTTCTTGTCAAGTTAATTATACCGGTTCAGGTTGGACAATTGAATGGAAACGTTTATTAAAAACTCCGGATACTAAAAAACAAGATATTGATTTCACTTCTTTAGATGACCAACCTTTTGGCATGGCCATATTTAATAAATCTAATTACCAACATGGTATTAAACCAAATCTATTATTGAAATTTCAAAAATAGTTGCTGTAATTAAATAAATTAAATAACCCTAATGATTTAATAAATAGAAATCATGTCAATAAAAAAAATTGTAATAGTTATGGCGGTACTAGCTGCTCCCATAATTAGCTTACAGAGTTGTTATAAGGTAGCCACTGTGCCCTTAAACACCAAGGAGGAAGTAACAGCTCCTGTAAGTTACGCCAATGACATTCAGCCCATTTTTACTGCTAATTGCAGCATCAGTGGCTGTCACGTTGCCGGAGGAAGAAGTCCTGATTTAAGCGCCGAAAAAGCTTATAACTCCCTTGTGAATGGTAGTTATATAGATATGAGTGCACCTGAAAACAGTAACTTGTACCTTTGGTTAATCGGTAAAAAAACCACACCAATGCCTCCGGGATCTGCCACTAACCCGTCTAATGTAAATAATCTTGTACTCGCATGGATTAAACAAGGAGCACTAAATAATTAAAAAAAAAACCAGTATGAAAAATAATTCAAGTAACTCTATAAAATACGGACTACAACGATTCGGTCTGTTTATTTTATTCCTTGTTATTGCAAATTCCACGCAAGCACAAGATAGCACAGCAGCGGCCAGCACGGGCTCAAAACCCGAGGTGGTTAAAAAAACCTTCATAGGTAATCTCATCATCGATAATCAAACGGTGATGGTTCCGGTAAAAGGTGTATTCGAGTTTGTGATGCAACACAGATTTGGAACGGTTAACAATGGTTATTCCGATTTCTATGGTCTGTATGCCTCATCCAACATTCGTTTGGGTTTTAATTACACGCCTATTAACAACTTGCAAGTAGGTTTTGGTTTCACCAAAGAACGCATGCAATGGGATGGTAATTTAAAATACGCCCTTATTAAACAAAATAAAATAGGCGGTTCTCCGGTGAGTGTAACCTACTACGGAAATATGTCGGTTGATACCCGCCCGAAAGCCGGTAATTTTGTGAATGATGTGGATCGTCTTTCTTATTTCCACCAAATTCTTATCGCCCGTAAGATCTCCAAAGATCTTTCTATTCAAGTGGCGCCAAGTTTATCATGGTATAATAATGTAGAAGGTTATGTCACTTCAGACGGAAGCATTAAACCACGTATGAGCAACTCTCACATCGCTCTCGCATTTAGTGGATGTTATGCTTTCTCCGATAAAATGTCGTTAGTGGTTAACTACGATCAACCAATCACACAACATACAACCGATAATCCAAATCCGAATGTAAGTGTTGGATTGCAAGTTGGAACAGCTACACACACCTTCCAATTCTTCATTACTAATTACCATAGCATTGTTCCTCAAACCAATAATTTTTATAATCATAACGATTATAGCAAAGGACAATTCTTAATTGGATTTAACATCACCAAACGCTAATTGAATTCTTAATGTAAAATAAAAACTCCATCTGCTATCCAGGTGGAGTTTTTTGTTTTTAATGGCATTCATTTTAAATACGTATAAGACTTAAAAACTCTATCGTTAAAGGCTTTAAATAAAATTAGTTGTTGGCAAAATTTATTTTTGCTTTATGATTAAAATCATAAAGGGTCTTGACTCCGGTCATGCAACCTTTGTTGAACTAAGCCTTACTTTGTTAAGGAAAAAGAATATAACAACGTTCCTTTAAAAATCTTCCTGAACCCTTTAAATGCTGATGGTTTGAGTGAAATTAGATGATTCATTCTAGTTAACACAACTTTTAGTCGCGTGAATAGTCAGGTAAAAAACAATTTATAACAAAATAATTTCAAACATTATGTCACAAAAATCTGAAGACTTAGAAAAAAAGGATGACAGTGCTTCCGGAAGAAGAAAATTTCTGAAGCTTGGTATTCTTACAGCCGGTCTTACTATCGCCGGAGGGGGACTACAAAAAGTTTTGTCCGATGAAAAAGATCCTGAACCAAAAGAATCGGGCACCAAAATTAAGGTTATGACGCCCGATGGGAAATTGGTGGAAGTTGATTCAACGCATATTAAAGAACATGATCATTGTGGTGCCAGCCGCGATGAATCACGTCAGGGCATTCCCGGAAAAAAATATGTGATGGTCATCGACTTATCACGTTGTAAAAACGCTTTAAAATGCCAAAAATCGTGTCAGAAGCATCACTTCTTACCTGAACAAGATAAATGGTTGAAAGTATATAAAATGCAAGATAATGAGGAAGCCTCTCCGTATTGGATGCCAAAACCTTGTTTGCACTGCGATAAACCACCCTGTGTTAAAGTTTGTCCGGTTGATGCCACCTTCAAAAGAAGTGATGGCTTAGTACTTATTGATAACGAGCGTTGCATAGGCTGTCGTTTCTGTATGGCTGCTTGTCCATATTCAACCCGTACCTTTAACTGGGATGAACCAAAACAACCCGATAACCGTGCATGTAATGAGTATTCTCCTGAAACATCCAATCCTCGTAAAAAAGGTACGGTTGAAAAATGCGATTTTTGTCCCGATATGTTAAAACTCGGAAAATTACCGCACTGTGTTACTGCTTGTCCGAATGGTGTTTATTATTTCGGTGATGCGAATGAAGATTCCGTTTGTAATGGTGATGAAACCGTTCGTTTCAGACAGTTGTTGAAAGATAAAGCGGGATACCGTTACATGGAAGCATTAGGCACCGAGCCAAGTGTATATTATTTACCTGCTTCAAATCGTTTGTTTCCATTTAAGGATGCAGAACCTGAAGGAGAAGAGAAACATAGTTGATAATTTTTAAATTGGTATTATGAAAGAAATAATAAAACCGGTAAACGAACAAGAAGCCATTGAAATGCTTCACCGTTATAACGAAGACCTTCTTCCTCAAAAATTTGGAATGGCAGGTAAATTATGGGTTACAATTTTATGTTTGGTTATTGCTATTGGATTATACAATTATTTTTGGCAATTGAAACTGGGTTTAACTGTAACCGGCCTTAGCGACACGGTGTCGTGGGGTATCTACATTTCTAATTTTGTGTTTTTTGTGGCTGTTAGTTTGGTGGGTTCCCTCATCACAGCCATTTTAAATTTATTGAATGTTAGCTGGCGTGCCCCAATTACCCGTATCTCTGAAATTATTGCGGTTTCCGGCATCATGTTCGCCGGCCTCATCATCATCGTTGATATGGGTCGTCCGGATAGGATCTTAAACATGTTTCTGCATGGTCGTATACAATCGCCCATTGTGTGGGACGTTATTGTGGTAATGACCTACATGACCATTAGTTTACTCTTCCTTATTTTTCCGCTATTACCTGGTATAGCTTTCTGCAGAGACAGAATGACCAATATTCCAAAATGGCAACATAAGATGTACAAAATCTTATCTTTTGGCTGGACTAATAAAAAAGCACAATATGAAATTGTGGTAAAAGCCATTAAGATTTTATCTGTGTTAATTATTCCGGTGGCCTTAAGTATTCACACGGTAACTTCATGGTTATTTGCTACCACTTACCGTCCGGGTTGGGACAGTACTAACTTTGGTGCTTATTTTGTAGCCGGTGCTTTTATGGTTGGAGCTGCAGCGGTAATTGCCGGTATGTTTATCATCCGTAAGTTCTATAACCGTTATGACGAATACATTACCGATAAACATTTCGACAGAATGGGTCGTATGCTTGTATTGCTTTCATTTGTGTATTTGTATTTTACGGTAAACGAATATTTTATTCCGGGTTACAAAATGAAAGGGGATGAAGGCGAACATTTAAAAGAACTTTTTGTGGGCCATTATGCGCCTATGTTCTGGATGGTTCAGATTTTTGGGATGATTATTCCAATTCTGGTATTGTTATTTCCTAAAGGTCGTAAGCCTGTACCTATTTTTATTATGGCAGTTTTTGTGATTATTGGTGCTTGGTTCAAACGTTACCTCATTGTAATTCCAACCATGTTGCACCCATTTTTACCTTTGCAACAAATTCCCGAAGCGTCTAAACATTATTCAGCAACGTTTGCCGAATGGTCAATAACCGGTGCATCCTTAGCCGGCGCTTTATTGGTGATTACTTTATTTATCCGTTATTTCCCAATCATTTCAATTTGGGAATTAGCTGAAGAACGCGGTGTGCCGCATGATACCATTTATGAACACTTAAACGAAAAGGAATAATCCGGTTTAAAAATAGTATTGATTGAAACGGAACATCCAATTCAAAAAAACAATTAAAAGGAAATTAATTATGACAACATTCTTTAAATATCTGAAATCAAAAAGATCACTGCAACTCATGCTTGCTTTGGGTCTTTTCTTCTTTCTCAGTCCGCGTGCATATGCCGATAAACCGGCTGCTGCTGAGAAAACATCTCCTACAATAAAACTGAGTTATAAGATTCACAATGGTGTAAAAACGGTTAAAGTGGCTGTTTCTTATAAGGAAGAAAAAAAGTTTATTCCGGTTGGGAATATCATTGTTAATCTGTATTTGGGTGAAGTAAAAAAATTCGACAAAGTAAGCAACGATGGCTGGATGGGAAATCTGGTTACCGACGATGAAGGCGAATGTGTTTTTATGTTCCCCGATAATTTTAATACGTTAAAAGCCAATGTGCATAGCTTTAATTTTATCGCCAGTATAGGTTCCGATCCTAAATATGAGGATACACAAGAGGAAATTACTGTTAACGATATGTTTATTAAACTGGCCTTTGCTAAAGATTCATTAACTACGGTAAATGCTAAACTTTGTAAAATGCAAGATTCTGGCATGGTTCCTGTACCTGAAACAGAGATGAAACTTTTGGTTAAACGTGCGTTTGGTGCTTTACCTTTTGGCGAAGATAATTTAACGACCGATGCGGATGGTTTAGTGTCGGGTGTTTTACCGGCCGATTTGCCTGGTAATGCCAATAAAAGCATCACCATTATGGCACGTTACGAAGATCAAGAAAATGATGGCATTGTTGAGGTGAGTCAGGATATTCCCTGGAATATTTTACCTCGCGAAAATAAGCTGAGTCAACGTACCCTTTGGTCGTCGGGACATAACGCACCTGTGATTCTAGTGGTAGTGACTGTATCACTCATCATACTTATTTGGGGCACCATTTCTTATTTAGTGATTTTATTACTAAGAATTAGAAAACAGCGATAAACATGTAATTTTGAACATAATAAATAAAAATCTAATAATAACCTAATAATTTAATCTTATGAAAACCGTATCAAAAAGAAAGTTCCTCATGTTAGGATCAATGTTGTTTGTTTTAGCCTTAATGACCATGTCGTTCAGCAAATTTCAGGATGACAAAAAGAAGCCGTGGAATGCACCGGATGCTTCTAAAAAAACAAAAAACCCGGTAGCGAAAAGTGATGAAACTACAGCAGCCGGTAAAACTTTGTTTATGAAACATTGCAAATCTTGCCATGGTGCTAAAGGATTGGGTGATGGTCCTAAATCAAAAGAATTGGATACATCATGTGGCGATTTCAGTAAAGACATTACCTCTGCAACAGATGGCGAATTATTCTATAAAATTAAAGAAGGTAGAGATGATATGCCATCCTTTAAGAAAAAAATCACTGATGATGAAGAAATCTGGAGCATTGTTAACTTCATGCGCACATTGGCTAAATAAGCTTGTCATTTAATTTAATAAACGTTGAGGTATTTTTTATCTCAACGTTTTTTTTTGCCGGAATTCTAAGTCTCTTTTATATAAATAAAATAAGTCTTAATAAGCTATTGCCGTTTGCCAATAGTTAGGCGTCCCTGCCCTAAGTGCATTTTCAACAAATAAGAGTCATGTTCTTTCCTGACGGAAGTCATTAAAAAGTTGCGTATTTAGTTTAAAATTTGTAGCTGAATTTTCTGTTCATGCCGCGCATTCATCATCTGCAAAAGCCGGCACAACAAACAAAAAAAATAACTATGACGTCTTCCTGTTTTAATACACTTAAACCTACTGGCAGTGAGGTTTTATCCCATTTTATGGCAAAAAAGCATGTTGGAGATTTTAAAACAACGGTGAATAAATTAACCATTGTGGCAGTTGGTTTTATTTTGTTTTTCGGCGCAGTTCAATTAACCGCGCAAACGAATGCTGGGGGTCCCGAAATGGCTGATTTACATTTATCACCAGCCAAGGTAGATGGTAAAGAACCCGTTAAACACGAAGATCTTGAAACCGAATTAGAGATGTACCCCTTTAATATTACTGTGCCCAACGACCCTGTAATTAAGAATGAGGCCATGTTTGACTATCACAACCATAGCAGTTCTGAGAAATTTATTGTAGGTGCCCGTTTTTTTGCGGATGCCAACACGCATTATGAAGGTGGCCGCGACATGAAAGATTTGTTGATGTATACCGAATTGTACTATGGTTTTAGAATGTTTCAACTTGGCGGAGAGGCAGGAAGTGTAACCGGACATGAATACTTAAGTTTAGGCCCACAATTTACTACCTATGATAATTTTATTTTTAAACGGGTTTCTGTGATTTCTCGTGTGTATCCCGATTATGTTTTAGGTTATGAATTTACCACTCAAGAATGGAATGTGACCAAAAAAATAAAATTATCAGGTACAGGTATGGGGCGCTTGGTCTTACCTTCCAATCAAACTGTGATCCAAGCTTCCGCCTGGTTATCCATAGAAAAGTTTAAAGGCGTGTTTTTGGGTGTTGAGTACGAATACAACAGTGCCAAATCATATAATACATTTGTATACGAACTAAACAACGAATTATTTCTTGGTTTAAAATTTGAATTACATTAATTAAATCGGAATTTCTTTTTTAATTAGGAGTGGTTTCTTTCCAAGCTTTATCTAAAGCATTTAAAAACACTTTTGAGTCCTGAGCCCCTGAAATAGCATATTTCCGGTTGATCACAAAAAAAGGAACCCCACTCACGCCAATTTTTTCAGCTTCCGAAAGGTCCTCTTTTACTTCTGCTGAAAAATCAGTCCCTGCCAACACAAGTTTAAGGGCTTCTTGATCTAAACCAATATCTTCACCCAATTGAATCAACACCGAATGATCGGCCGTGTTTTTGCCTTCAATAAAATACGCTTTAAACAAACGTTCTTCTGCAGCATCACCTTTCTTGTTTTTTTTAGCGTACTGTATAAACCGGTGCGCATCAAACGAATTGGCAACCACTGCTTTATCAAAATCATAATGCAAACCAACGCCTTCAGCCATATCCAACACATACTTAATGGTTTCTCGGGTTTGCACCATACTCCAGCCCTTGGTCTCAGCCAAATGTTCAATGGTGTTTTTACTCGTGTCTGTTTTTAAAGCCGGGTTTAACTGAAAACTTTTCCATTCAATTTCAAGATCATCTTTATGTTCAAACTCGGCTAAAGCCGCTTCAAATTTACGTTTGCCAATGTAACAAAACGGACACATGACATCCGACCAAATTTCTACTTTCATTTTTATACGTTTAGTTTTTTTAATTGAATCGTTTTGAAAATCCGTATGCTGAGCACTTGTCAAAAAGCCTATCCCACAAAAGAGGAGCGCTAGACTTAGTTTATAAAAACGGATTTGCATGAAATAAGGTCCAAAATTAATATTTCAAACTTCATACAAGTAATAATATCTGTTAATTAGCAGCTTTATTAATAAATTTAAACACTATGGACGCGCTAAAAGAAATTTTTAATCGTAACTACTATAAACACCTGGCCAATTTATTCAAAGCCGCAGAGCCCGAATTTAAAGCCGATAAATTTTTAATTCAAGTAACCCAGGGTCTCGACCAGTTATCACTGAATCAACGTTTGCGCAATACCTCAGTGGTTTTAAAGGATCATTTGCCTGCCGATTTTTCAAAAGCTATTCTAATTATGTACAAGGTTATTCCTCATGCCCGAGGAGGTTATGCGAATTTGATTTTTCCCGATTTTGTTGGATTATACGGCCATAAGCATTTTAAATTAGCCATGCAGGCGCTCAAACATTTTACAGTTTTTGGTTCTTCCGAGTTTGCGATTCGTGAATTTTTAAAACGCGATTTTGATAAAACCTATGCCGTAATGTGTGAATGGGCAAAAGATAAAGATGTGCATGTGCGCCGCCTAGCAAGCGAAGGCAGCCGACCCCGACTGCCATGGTCCTTTAAACTTGATGCGGTAGTAAACGACCCTACAAAAACAAAACACATACTTGATCTTTTAAAAACTGACGAAGCACTTTATGTAAAAAAATCGGTGGCCAATCATTTAAACGATATTTCCAAACAACATCCCGATTATATGGTTTCTTTGGTAAAGGGCTGGGAAAGTAACAACCCGCATACCGCCTGGATTGTGAAACACGCCAGCAGAACCTTAATCAAAAAAGGGCACTCGGACGCCTTGGCGGTATTTGGATTCGAAAAAAACCCGAAAATCAAAATTCAAAATTTTAGAATCATTAAAAATAAAATCAAATTAGGGGAGAGTCTCCATTTTGAATTTGATCTGATTTCCGATAAAAAGTCCAATCAAAAATTAGTGATCGATTACATCATTCACTACCGCAAAAAATTAGGGGATCTGTCGCCCAAGGTTTTTAAATTAAAGGAACTAAATTTAGGCTCAGCCGAAAAAACCAACATCACTAAAAAACAAGTTATCAAAGATTTTAGTACCCGTAAACATTTTGCAGGCGACCATGTTTTAGAGATTCAAATAAACGGAACGATTTTGCACAAGGAAAGTTTTAAAGTGATTATTTAAAACGACTGCAAGTTTTGGTTTTTTACTACCTAAACGTGGCTTGGCTTTATGATGTCATGTAAATGCGTAAACACGATAGCAAGCACCTTGCATGCATTGCCAAAGCCATCGGCTATCTGAAACAACATGTCAGTGAGCAGCCCAGTTTATATTTTAATAAATAAAGATTCTGCTTGTTTAAAACAGTCTTTACTGAACCGCGAATCACGCATCCATTCAGACTGGTTTTGATTTAGAAAACGCTAAGCATGAAGTAAATGAAATTAATTAGGCCCGCCGTAGCCTCCACCCGGTGGTCGCATGCCCGGCGGTGGTCCGCCGGGGAACATGTTAGGCTGCTCTTCAGCTTTTGGTGCCAAGCCATTTTTGAAATTCTTAATGGTGTAGGTTAATGTAAACATAGCATAACGGCGTAATACGCTGGTATACGTATCTTCGGTGTAATTGGCATTTATGGTACGACTAATACTTCGGTTCTGATTTAAAATATCAAACACCGAAACTTTGGCTTCAAGCGAACGGTTTTTTAAAAATTTATAACCCACATAGGCATTCCATAAAAAATACTGTTGGTTAAAACTCTGACTAAGGCCGTTATACAAGGTATGACTCACATCCGTATTAATCACAAAACCTTTAAAGAAGATCCAATTAACTTTACATGTGGCGGTATGGGTAAAATAACTGTTATCTGATTTTTTCTGGGTGGTATTTTTTACAAGCGTGTATGAACCGTTATATCCCAACGAGAAATCTAACTTCTCACTGACATTACTGCCAATATATACCCCCGCATTACTTGCATAATTATTGGAGTAGTTGAGTAGGTTGTTTATTAAGCTCGGACTATGCTGATAATTAATACCGCCATTAAAATTCACATTACTTTTAATTTGTTTAACCGGAAAACCATACACAAAAAAGGCGCGGGCACTATAAAAATTATTCAAATTCACCGGTTTACTTAATTGACTTCCTGATTTCAGCGTATAGCCTTGAATAGTGGTGTCGCTGCGTAACATATACGTAGCATTACTGATGTAATTATTGGTGAAATTGCCATTTAAAAAGAACATCAGGTTACGTGAGGTTTTAGCATCAAAACCACCATAACGGATATTTAGATTATTTTCAAAGGTTTGTTTTAATTGATCATTACCCGATTTTATTTGTAAAGGATTTGAAATATCGATGACATTTTGCAATTGACTAATGGTTGGAATGTTGGTGGCAGAGCGCATGTAAATGCGTAAATTTCTGGCCTTGCTCACTTTGTAATTCAACATCGCATTAGGTAAAATGTTTTGAAAAGTTTGATTCAATCTGAATACTGAAGGAAATTGCTGATTGCCATTTAAGGTTGATTGTTGAGCATCGGCACCTAGACTTAAATTGATTTTATCTTTACGATAACGGTAACTTAAACCCGCCCGTTGTGTTTGATATACATTGTCGTATTTGTTCGATAAAGGAATATTTAAATCACTGTATACGCTGTTTAGGGTATTGTAATCATCGGTTAATTTACTCGACATGCCACTGTTATACGATGGATTATAATTTAATTGCACATTCGCGTTTTTATTTAAAGGTTCGGTATAAGAGAGGTTGGCTGAAACTTTTTTGTTATTGCTGTAAGTCTTATACTGCTGGTCGAGTCCCGAAGCGGGTAGGGTGTCGTTATAGGTGTTACTCGAAAAATAACTTCCATCGTTGTTTTTTTCGCCAAGTTGTGTGGCAATATTAAGTGAAATGGTTCGGCCTACTTTTTTTAATTTATGTTGATATAAAATGGCATTCGAAAAATCATAAGCTTTGGTTACATTGTTCGAGTGTGTGGTGGTGCGACTTAAAAAAACCAAGTCGGCAAGGCTGTTACTACCGTTTAATTGCGAACTCCCATTAAAATTTTGTAAGTTAAGACTAGGGGTGATGATGAGTTTGTTTGTCGAATCAATGGCATACTCCAAACGAAAATTTAAACGATGATTTTGATTGGTTTTAAGGTCGGTATTATCTTGTTTATACAACAACTGGTTATCGGTAAAGTAGGTGCGTGTAATGTTAGAAACGTTTTTATTGTCGGAATAATTAAAAAAGTAACTACCCGAAACATTAATTTTTGAGCCCCAGGCATCCGAATAATTTAAACCGGCCGATTGGGTTGTGGTATTACCCGTTTGAGGAGTCGCTAATAAACTCGATGCGCCACCCATGCCACCACCACCGGGACCACCGCGACCACCATCACCTTGGCCACTATTTCCCATGGCGCCACTTATATCAGACATGCTGAAATTTTGCTGATTGATATTATTTGACAATAACAATACGGATATTCTTCGTTTACCTTTAAAACTATTTAACGTCGCTCCACCCTGATAACGGGGATTGTTACGTTCATCCATGCCATAACCTCCAAATACTTTCCCAAATTGACCTACGTTTTTTCCTTTTTTGGTAACCAGGTTAATAGTTTTTTGTTGATCACCATCGTTAAAACCTGTAAAGGCCGATTGATCGCTCATCCTATCAAATATTTCTACACGGTCAATAATATCGGCCGGCAAATTTTTTACAGCCGCATTCGGATCGTCACCAAAAAAAGGTTTACCATCAACCAGTACTTTTCGCACTGTTTCTCCATTTACTTTCATACCGGTATTATCGGAAGTAACGCCGGGCATTTTTTTAATAAGGTCTTCTGCCGTGGCATCCGGATGGGTTTTAAACGCATCGGCTTTAAAGGAAGTGGTGTCTTCTTTTTGCTCGCCTCGTGTTTGTACGCCAACAATCTCGACTTCTTTTAATTTTTTTGCTTTCGATTCATGCAGCCGAACTTTACCAATTTCGAGCGCTTCTGTTTTTATAGTAATGGGCAAAAATTGCGATAATCCAAAATAACTGATGTGGGTAAACAAGAGTGTATACTGCGCATTAGGAGCAACAGATAAAGTGAAGTTGCCATTAGCATCCGTTACCGTTCCTGTAATAAAGGACGAATCCTTAGTAAGCACCCGAATGGTAGAACCCGGTAAAACACTACCGTTTTCTTCAATCACTGTACCACTAATTTGAATTTGCGAATAGGATGAAAGAGCAATGAATAAAAAAACAATAAATAAGGCTCTCATTCGAAACGCCGGAGTAACAAGTGAACGGGAACAAAAAAATGATTTAGTTAAAATATGCATCAATGAAACGATTTATTTTCGATGAACTGATGAAAGCGATCTTTGTATTGCTCTGCAATACTAATACGCTGATTGTTGATGATGACTTGTCCACGTTCAACCATGCTTATTTTATCGAGGGCAATAACAAATGAGCGATGAATCCGCATGAATTTATTTCCGGGTAACTGCTCTTCAATGGTTTTTAAACTCATTAAGGTTAAAATGGGTTTGGGCTGCGAGCTAAGCCAAATTTTGATGTAATCTTTTAAACCTTCAAAATAAAACACTTCATCCAGATTTATTTTCACAATCTTATACTCTGATTTTACAAAAATATACTTACTTGGACTCACCTGTTCATTGCTGTGACCGATTCGTTCAAGGGCTTTATTGGTGGCTTTTAAAAATTCGGTATAATCAAAAGGTTTTAAAAGATAGTCCACAGCGTTTACTTTAAATCCTTCAAAAGCATATTCTTTAAAGGCGGTGGTGAAAATAATTTTGGTTTCAGGTTTTAAAGTTTTGCTAAAATCAACGCCATTCATATCGGGCATTTGGATGTCGAGGAAAATCAAATCGATCTTTTCCGAACGCAGTATGTTCATGCCCTCAAGTGGATTTGTACATTTACCTTTTAATTCTAAAACTGGGGTACGTAACACATAACGTTCAACCAAATCAAGGGCTAATGGTTCATCATCTATTATTAAACAGGTTATTTTTTGCATGGATAATGCCTCGATTAATAGGTGGTAATTTGAAGTTTAACGATGTAATTAGCTCCACTTACCTTTTGTTCAAATGCGTATTTGCCGGGATATAAAAGTTCTAGGCGTTTGCTTAAATTACTTAAACCAATGCCGGAGCCACTTTTATCTGTTTCAGACTTTGGAAAATTAGTGTTGACCGATTCAAAATAAACGGTTTTGCCTTTGCAACTTAAATTAAAAACAATTTCTGAGGCCATGCTCGAGGAGATGCCATGTTTAAAGGCATTCTCAATTAAAGAAATAAACAAAAGCGGGGTAATGTGCATGGGCTCAGAACTACCTGTAAAATTAAAGCTCACCCTGGTCTTATCTGAAATGCGAAGTTTCATTAAGTTAATATACTTTTCCATGAAATCGAGCTCTTCCTGAAGGTTAACCGTAACGGTTTCGGCATCATACAACATGTAACGCATCAATTTGGAAAGATCGTGTACCGTGGTTTGAGCCAAGGCCGGTGAACGTTCGATGAGTGCATAAACGGTATTTAAGGAATTAAAGAAAAAATGAGGTTGTAATTGATATCTCAACAGCTGAAGTTCAGAATTAAGAATTTCTTTTTCTTTTTCTTTTTCTACGTTGTCTTTTTTTGCCCAGGCCTCCGTTGTTCTTAATGCAAAAGCTATAATCAATGGAATAGTCATTGAAATGATATCCTTATAAATGAATAAACTAAGGGGTGGAGGAATGTGTTTTTTTAAATTTGAGTCAAAGGGTTTGAAATCAAAAATAATAGTGAGGTATTCTTTTAAACCAAAGTGCAGCCATATGATTAAAACGAATAGACCTAAATTAGAAATCAAAAAGATGACCCATTTTTTTTTGAATAAAAAGGTGTCTACCAAATAAAGATAATTGACGTAAAACAAAATGGCGTAAAAAAACATCGGGGTCCTGGTAAACTTAATAATCCTGCTCAAATCAAAAGTTTCATTATTCGAAAGTAAGTAGGGCAATAAAAGGAGTAGCACCCAAGCGAGTAAATGCAGCAAAAATTTAATCAGACCTTTATATTTAATTGACGTAACCATTGATTGCAAAGATGCCTAAAACAAGTAAAATTACCATTAAATAATAGAAGTTTGTGACGTATTTGCCGACGAAATTGACTTGGAATGCAAGCCTGCTTTTAGCTGTTTAAATAACGATTAGAAATGAATGGCTAAGACAGAGAAGGCGTAATTTTTTAAAAAGACTAGGAGTCCTTCGATCGACTTACTTTATGGAGGTACCTGGGCATTAATCCGCCAAAAATCTTTTTTTCAGATTTTGCGTCAGAATCTTGACACACGGCGAAGTAAACAGCCATCATCTTGTTCAAACAAGAAGTAAAACTATAATTACTAAGTACATGTTCTCTTCCGGCCTTACCTAGTTTAGTGCGTTGCTCAGGATTTTGAACCAAATGTAAGATGGCCTTTACCAATTCAGTCACATCGTCTTTCTTAATGATAATTCCGGTTTGTTCGTTTACTATTTCTACCAGGCCCGGTGCATTACTTACAATAACAGGTTTTTCGCAAGCCATGGCCTCAATAACCGAAACGCCAAAACTTTCATTCAACAAGGGAACATTTAAAAACACATCCAATTGAGCATGACACTGCGCGATTTCTGAAAATGGAATTTTTCCGGTAAACACCACCCTATCGGTGAGATACAGTTTAGTCACCAGTTTACGATAGGCATTGAGTTGTTTACCTGAGCCAATAAGATGGAACGTTAAGTTGTGTTCGGGTGCGCAACGTTTTAATAAATGGGCTGCGTTTATAATGGTTTTAATGCCATAACCATCTTCCATTGATTTAATGGCGCCAATATGAATACACGCTTTTAACGCTTCCGTTTTAATTGTTTTTGGTGAAAAAACTTCAGTATCAACTCCAAATGGAATCACTTTAATAGGCTTGTTGGTGTATTTACCTAATTCATGTTTCATGGCATGACTGGTAGAAAGTAGTTGATCGGCATGTGCCAAATTGAACTTTAATATAAATTTATGGATGGGTGATTTTTTTGGAAATTCAAAAACATCAGAACCCCAAACCGATAAAACAAATGGCTTAAAACCACTTAAGGCCGCCAACAATCCATAGCTGCTGGCATAATGGGCGTGTAAAACATCCGGTGCAAAATCAGCTAGTATCCGTTTTAACGCACTTAAGGCAAACACATATTTTAACTTGGTGAGCAGATATGGTTTATGTTCCCATGAAGCTGGTTCGTGGAATACACGAATATTTTTATGTTTCAAATACCATTTTTCTTCTGTATGATTTAAACTAAATAAACCAACCGTATACCCTTGCTCAGCAAGAGCAAGACACCACTTTTCAGTGTGCGAAGAGGCAGCATCAGCTAAAATTAAAAGTCGTTTAGTCATTCGTGAAAAAAGTGCCAAAAAAAGCCGAAAGGTTGGAGTGATGGAAGTACATGCTTAATTAATTAGAACACACAAAACCCCTAAGCACATAAGACTCCAACTTTCGGCATTTTTTTCGATTTGTTATAAGACACTTCTAATTCGAAAAAGTTTAATGGCTGATAAAATAAAAAAACCGGAACAAAAGAGCTATAGAAATCTAAATACACACAAAAACCCTTTCATTCCGGTCACATAAACCCTGTTGTAAAGATTAATAAAATAAAAAGCTTACACGAGTATAATCGAAGTTCAGCCTAAGTTTATAGACGAATGGCTTGTATTTTAATGTAAGACGTATTTATGTTTCGATTGACCGTAAATGTCCCGAATTCTGCCTGTCCATAAGGACTTTAGCCACTACCGACTTAACAGTTTTTGGCTTTTTTCCGCATAAAAGTACAGATTTTGGAATGCTTGAATTAAAAATTAGAAAATTTTCATGCGTTTTTTTATGGATATTTACTTTTAAATTAATCGCAACATCATGCAAAGCTCACTTAGGTTTTATTTAATTTGTTTTGTCTTCTTTTTTTCGGCTGCACTTTCAGCGCAAAAGCCTACGTATACACATGCCGATTCCCTAAAAGGCTGTCTCACCAAACAACGCATCTGGTGGGACGTATTGCATTACGATTTGCATGTAAGCATTAACCCGAAAGATAGCAGCCTAATCGGGTACAATACAATCACATATAAGGTACTCGAACCGATGTCGGTGATGCAGCTCGATTTAATGGAGCCAATGATGATTGACAGCATCATTCAAAATGGCATCAGCTGTAATTGGATTTCCGATGGCAACGCACATTTTGTTTCCTTGGCACTCATTCAGCATCCGCCACAAAAAAGAATGATCCGCATTTATTTTCATGGTAAACCCCATGCCGCCAAAATGCCTCCTTGGGATGGTGGACTTGTTTGGTCGAAAGATAAAAAGGGAAATCCCTGGATTTCTATTGCCTGTCAAGGAATGGCGGCGCAGGTGTGGTTCCCGAATAAAGATCACATGTACGATGAACCCGATAGTAGTTCCATTTTTATTACCTGTCCAAAAAAATTAGTAGCTGTTTCCAACGGCCGATTGCGATCAGTTAAAATGAATGCAAACGAAACCGCAACCTATAATTGGGCTGTTGTAAATCCCATCAATAATTATAACATCATTCCATATATCGGAAACTATGTTTGTGTTAATGACACTATTCGTGGTGAGAATGGTGCACTTGATCTTTCATTTTGGGTGCTGGAAACTAATTACGAGAAGGCTAAACTTCAATTGCTTCAAGCTAAATCCATGCTTCATTGTTTTGAAAATTGGTTTGGACCTTATCCTTTTTATGAAGACGGCTATAAATTAGTGGAGGCCCCCTTTCTGGGCATGGAGCATCAAAGCGCCATTGCTTATGGCAATGATTTTCAAAACGGTTACCGGGGTCGCGATTTATCGCAAACTGGTTGGGGATTAAAATGGGATTTTATTATTGTGCACGAATCGGGACATGAATGGTTTGGCAATAACATCAGCGCCCGCGATGTGGCCGATAACTGGATCCATGAAAGTTTTACGGCTTATTCGGAAAATTTATATACCGAGTATTTGTTTGGTAAAAAGGCTGGCGCAGAATACGTGATAGGTACTCGTAAAGCCATTTTAAATGATAAAACTATTATTGGTGATTATAACGTAAACAATGGTGGCTCTAATGATTTGTACTACAAGGGAGCCAACATGTTACATACCATAAGACAACTCGTAAATAATGATTCGCTTTGGCGTTCGGCTTTACGCGAACTCAACAAAACCTTCTGGCACAAAACAGTCACTACAAAACAAATTGAAGAGTATTTATCCTTTGCTGTGCAATTGCAACTGCAGCCTATTTTTGATCAGTACCTGCGCACTACTAAAATACCGGTACTGGAGTATCGCTTTAAAAAAGAAAAATTATATTACCGCTGGGCCAATTGTGTAAAGGATTTTGATATGCCCATTAACATCACCTACGATCGTTATCACACCTTATTGCGTCCTACAATAAATTGGCAAGAAATTCCATTTAAGGCTACGAGCATTTCGGCTGATGAGAATTTTTATGTGAACACCTTAAACCTCTCGAAATGAAATTTTCTTAAAATTTATAAGAAAGAGTAGTGGACCATTGTCTGGGCGCTATTGGATTCACACTGTTATCATCGTGCACATTATAACTCAAACTGTTAAGGATGTTCGAGATTTTGAAACGAATTGAAAAGCCGTTCTTAACAAAGCCTACACTGGCATCCAGCAAACTATAAGCCGGTAAAGTAAAGAGTTTATATGGATCATTACTCACGGTGATGCGTGTAGATCGTCCGGCCTGACGTTCGCCAAAATAAAGGTAAGAGATGCCGGCACTTAAGCCTTTTAATTTACCGCGGTTAATGTTATAAAACAAACTGCTGTTAGCCGTGTGTTTTGGGTTGTAGCGCAATAAGCTGCCTTCAATATAGGTATTGCTTTTGGTGTATTTGGTTTCGTTGTAACTGTAACCGGCCATTAAAATAAAACCACAAACTGATTTACTCATCACATCCAGTTCAATACCTTTACTTGTAACTTCACCGGCTAATTCTTTTATATTAGTATTGGTATTGCCATTTACTAAAGAGGTTTGAGCCATGTTACTATTTATAATTTGATATACCGTGAGGTTGGCCGACATGAGATTTTTAAATAACATACTTTTAACACCGGCTTCGTATTGGGTAAAATAAGAAGGAGCAAGGGCTTTACCAGTAATATCTACACCGCTGTTTGGTGTGAATGAATTGGCATAACTGCCAAACAGCGATAATTTTTTAGAAGGCTGATATACCAAACCCAGGCGCGGTGTTTTTGCGAAGTCAACTTGTTTAGTTGTTGTTGTCGAATAGCTTGCATAAGTTAAAACCGAACTACCGGTTTCAATATATGATAAACGCATTCCGGCTAACACTTTTAATTTGGCGCTTACTGTTATTAAATCTTGCGCATAAAATCCCAAACGTTTAATAGGACTGGAGGTACTGGTTTTACGGGTTAGATCAGGCATATCATTGCGTTGTTTATAACGGTTGAGGTCAAATACATTTATTGAGTCGTAGGTATTTAAATTGTTATAAGCTGTATTAACGGTGCTGTAGCGATCGGCATCAGATCCTATCAATAACTGATGTGCTAAAAATCCGGTCGAGAATTTACCGCTCAGGTCGACTTGGGTTAAATAATATTCTTCATTGATCATGATGCGCTGAACCCCTCTGATCCATTTACCATCATCGGCAATAAATTGATTGTTGGCATTGGGACGGGTGGTACCAAATAAATCGTTATTAAATAATTGAGCCGAGCTGGTGCTTTTTAATTGCCAGTTAGAATTAAAACGATGCGTCACAGAAGCTGTTATACTTTTTTGTTCGGTATTATAATACGACCAGGCCGCTCCCATAAAGCGTTCGCGGGGCACCGAAATGAGTTGGTAATTAAGACTGCCCACACCAAAATCACAAGTACGTTTGTCATTTAAATAATCGGCTTCAACAAGGACTTCCGTTTTTTTACTTAATTTGAAAATGACAGATGGGTTAAAATAAATTCGCTCACTGTTTACTTGATCCCTAAAACTTTGTGCTTTTTCATAAACGGTATTTAAACGATAGGCCACACGTTTTGATTGATCAAAGGTGCCATACACATCAATAGAGGGTTTGTAAAAGCCATAACTGCCCATGCGCATGCTGAGTTCGCCGCCTTGGGTAAAAGTGGGTTTTTTAGTCACTAAATTAATAACCCCGCCGGCCGATACATTTCCAAATAAAATGGCCGAACTGCCTTTCATCACTTCAACACGCTCAAGGGCGGTCATTTCAGGCATCACGGCATTATTAAAACGCACGCCGTTTTTAAAGGTATTACTATTTGTAAAGGCGAATCCCCTTGCTGCAATTTCCTGCTGAACTCCACCTGTTGTGCCCATTAAATACACCCCATTAAAGTTTTTAAGCGCATCGCTCATGTTTTGAGTTTGTTGCTGATCAAGGATGTCCTTATCTATAGAAGCCACACTCTGCGGTAGATCCATGGGTTTAATGTCAATTTTCCCAACACTTACTGTTTTTTCATTCGCATTCTGAATGCCGGTCACCACAATTTCTTGTAATTGTAAGGCGCTTTCTTTTAATACCACCGTAGCTAACTGTGTGGTTTCATTTTCTTTTACGCTAACTTTTACTTCAATAGGTTCTAAACCAATATACATCACACAAAGGGTATAGTCACCTGCCGGAATTGCAGTCAATTGAAAATTACCATTCAAATCACTTTGTGTAAAAAACGAAGTTCCCTTCAAACCCAAATTGACAAACTCTGCGTTTTTTTGATCGGCGGTTTTTAATTTTCCGCTGATGTTTCCGCTTTGGGCAAAACTAAATCCTATGCTAAGTAGTAAAAAAAGTGTTATAAAAATTGACTTCATATCGGTTTGAATTACGACACAAAGTTACCGGGTTTAAAAAAGACCACAATACCTAAAAAAGGGTATTTAGAGTTGTTCTAAATAAGAAAAAAGCCTTAAAAGCACCGTCAATACAACATTTGTCATGTTTTTTTATGACAAATTTCAGTTTTTGCTCTTGCCAAAAAAATGTCGAAAAAAGACCTAAACTTTACATAAACAATTTGCTTTGATACAAGTAACCATAATTTTTTCGGCAACTTTTGACGAGAGAACTGCAGTCACAGAATTTTTATATTTCACTTTTACCGAACCATCGAAACTAAAAAGCTTTTCTACATTTAAACGTTCATTTAATCCAATGTTTAATTCGGTGAGGTAGTTTAAAAAATCAGTACTGTCTTCATTTACACCTAATACAACACACTTGCAACCTTCTACACTGTTTAAAAGTGGCCTGCGTTGACTGCTGGGTAAAACACCAGTTTTACTGGGGATGGGATCACCATGCGGATCAAATTGTGGTTCACCGCTCAACGTATACAAACGATCAATGAGTTTTTCGGAATTCACGTTTTGTAATTGTTCGGCCAGTTCATGCACCTCGCTCCAGCTGAATTTACACACCTTATGCAAAAAGGTTTCCCAAATGCGGTGTTTGCGCACCACATTCATAGCTTCCTTTTGCCCGCTCTTAGTGAGATGTATGCCGCTGGTTTTTTTATAAGTAATGAGTTTTTCTGCCTGAAGAATTTTTAAACGTTCGAGCACCGTAGGTGGTTTTAAATCGAGATAATAAGCCAATTCGCTGATGGTGGCTTTTTGCCCTTGTTCGGCCTGACTAATCTGATAGATCGCCCTCAGGTACTTCTCGTCGGATGTTTTTATCATGAACCAAATATACTAAAATTAGGTTCACCTAATAAATACATTTAGGTCAATTGTACATTTGTACCATGTTCAAATTTTTCCTCTTCAGTGTTTTTTTTGTTTTTCAACTTAAGGCCCAAACCCTTGTGACCGAATTAAAGGGCAGGGTGGAGAATGTGCAGGGACTACCCATTCCTTTTGTTTCAGTGGCTTTGCTTAACACCTCGCTGGTAACGCTAAGCAATGAAGAAGGTTCATTTCAGTTCAGTAATTTGCCTGCAGCTACTTATACACTTGTCATACAAGCCCTCTCCTACCGATCTAAACAACAGATCATTAAGCTTCCGCATCCAAAAGAGATCAGCATCAGATTGCAGCTTATTGAAAATGATTTAAATGAAGTGGTGGTAACCGGTACTATGAAGGAAATGTCGAAAGATGATAGTCCGGTGAACATCGACATCATTACTCCTAAACTTTTTCAAAAAACAGCCACGCCCAATTTGTTTGAAGCAACCTCCCTGGTTAATGGGGTTAAACCTCAAATTAATTGTAATGTGTGTAATACCGGCGACATTCATATTAATGGCATGGAAGGTCCTTATACACTTATTCTCATTGATGGCATGCCCATCGTAAGCGGACTCTCAACCGTTTATGGTTTAATGGGAATTCCGGCAGGTATGATCGAACGTTTGGAAATTGCCAAAGGTCCTGCCGCTGCTTTATACGGTTCAGAAGCCATGGGAGGCACCATCAACCTCATTACCAAACGTCCTTCACTGGCACCAAAATTAAGTCTCGATTATTATTCCACCTCTTACCGCGAAAACAATCTTGATTTCAGCACGAAATTAAAATTGGGAAAAAAGGCCGATTATCTTTTTGGCTCGAATATTTATTTTTATGATCAGCCGCTTGATAAAAACAAAGATGGCTTTACCGATGTAACCTTGCAAAAACGATTGTCACTCTTTCAGAAAATTGCTTTTAAACGAAAAGACAATCGTGCCTTTGATTTGGCAGGTCGTTATGTGTATGAAGACCGTTGGGGTGGAGAAATGAACTGGGACAAGCGCTTCAGAGGAGGCGACAGTGTTTATGGTGAGAGTATTTATGCCCGGCGTTTCGAATTTCTATCCAAATACCAATGGCCACTAAAAGAAAAGATCTACACCCAGCTGTCGTATAATTTTCATGATCAGAATTCTTATTATGGAAAAGTTCCATTTATGGCTAAACAGTCTACGGCCTTTGCGCAAACCTATATGACCAAACAAGTCAATGCAAATCACGATCTGCTAGCCGGGCTGGCATTTAAGAATCTTTGGTTTGATGATAATACCCTCATCACACAAAGTTCCGATGGCAGATCGAACAAACCTGAAAACACGAATACCCTGGCTATGTTTTTACAGGACGAGATCCGGCTTGATTCAGCCGATAAACATAAATTGTTGTTAGGTACGCGACTTGATTATAACAGCGTTTATAAATTTATTCCTTCGCCTCGTATAGCTTATAAATGGTCGCCACAGTACCGCTTTATTATGCGTTTAAATGCAGGTACCGGCTTTCGTATTGTAAATGTGTTTACCGAAGATCATGCCGCTCTTACCGGAGCCAGAGAAGTGGTCTTCATGGATAAAATAAAACCTGAAAAATCGTATAACGGTTCCCTCAATGTTGTATATAAAATGAAGATGAACCGTAGCTCGCTGATCATTTGGGACGCCACGGTCTTTTATTATTATTTCAGCAATAAAATTTATGCCAATTACGACCTCGACCCCAATAAGGTCATATACGCGAATTTGAAGGGTTATGCCTATTCACGTGGCTTCTCCTTAAACGCCTCCTTAGCCGGCACCGGAAATTTTAAATTTAGTCTGGGTGCTACTTATGTGAATGTGCAAAACATTAGTCTTGACAGCAGTGGAAAAAAAACCGCAAGCTGGCAATTGCAATCGCCCATGTGGAGCGGGAATATTATTCTCTCGTATCACTTTCCTATACCGGCCATTAAGTTGGATGTCACCGGCAATTGGTATGGACCACAGCGCTTACCCATTTTGCCGCTCGATTACCGTCCGCAATACTCACCCTGGTTTTGTTTGTTGAACATACAGGTATCAAAAACGATTAAGGATAAAGTGGATTGTTATGTTGGGATTAAAAACCTGCTCAACTTTATGCCCAAAGATCCCATTATGCGGCCACATGATCCTTTTGATAAAAAAGTGACTGATCCAGTGAATAATCCAAATGGCTTTACCTTTGATCCCAGTTATAATTATGCGCCAATACAAGGCATCAGAGCTTATGTGGGAATTAGAATCACCCTGGATTAGTTTTTAGTGCTTAATTTTTAGTTATGAATAATTAGTGCTTAGTGTTTAGTATTACTTTTGCTTCTTGTCTCTTGCCTCAACCTTAGCCTCAACCTAAACCTTTAATCTGCAATCCTCAACCTCAACCTCAGCCTCAACCTCAACCTCAACCTCAACCTCAGCCTCAACCTTAACCTCAACCTCAACCTCAGCCTCAACCTTAACCTCAACCTCAACCTCAACCTAAATCTTCAATCTTTAATCATTAATTCCTTAATATATTTCACCGGCGCTGAACCGTAGCTAAGAAATTTTTCATGAAACTGTTTTAACTTAAACGCATCACCTTGTTTTTTCTTGAGTTCTTCTCTGAAATCATAAATCTCGGTATAGCCTGTAAAGTAGGAACAGAGCTGCACTTGGCTTAAACTCACCCGGCGCCATTTACCTTCGGCTTCGGCTTTTTGTTGGAATGCTTCACGGGTTAATAATTTAATAGCATCTTCTTTACTCATGTTTTTTACATGCACCGAATAATCTAAAATCGTATTACAGGTGCTGCGTAAATTCCATTTGTAATACATTAGCCACATTTCAGGTTCGGGTTCTGTTGATCCGGCCGGCGCACCATAACCGTTTTCGAGCATCATACGCTCGGTGTATACCGCCCAGCCTTCTACCATGGCACCATTGCCTAAAATAGATTTAATTAAACTCGGCGATTGATTCGAATAAATAAGCTGCGTATAATGTCCGGGTATAGCCTCATGAATATTTAAAATTTGTAAAATGTAATGATTGTATTCACGCAAATAACTTTCTGCTCTTTCTTTATCCCAGCCATTTAAACTTCCCACATTGTAATAGGTGTTGCCGTTTTTATCATAGGGCCCGGGTGAAGAAATGGAAGCACCCGCCAATCCTGCCATGTAAGCCGGCTCCTTACGCACCACCAGAGGTTTGGAAGGGTCGATGTAAATCAGATCTTTTTTTGCAATAAAATTGATAAGTGTTGGAATTTGATGTGCGATAGCGGTTTGAAAAGAATCGGGTGCCACATGTTTTAATGAAATCACGTCAATGAGTTGTTTGATGGCCAGCAGGGTATCTTCGGGCAGGGCAACCTGACTGAGGTATTTAGGCCATAAGGTTTTGCTGAGTTCATACATTTTTAAATGCAGTTCTTTTTTATGTTGCAAGGCTTTTTCAAATATCCGGTCGGCCGAGTAACCCGATTGGATATCGTATTCAAACTTTTTCATGTAAAGCTCTTTGCCCAAACGGAAACTACGGGGATTAGGGTTTTTAAATTCCTTTAACCAGTCTGCATAATCCTTCACGGCTGCAGCACATTCAGCGCCTCTTTTCACGATCGCTTCTTTTTCTTTAGCGCTTAATTTTGATTTGCCCAAGGCTTCTATTAAATCAGTTTCAAAAACAGAAGCACCGCCCAAATTCTGACTAATGGCCAGTTCGGTATGCTCGAGGGTTGGATTTTTTACATAATGCCGGGCGGTTTGATAATACGCCGGTACACGCGCCATGCGTAAATAAAAATTGTTCAAACGTACATCCAACGAATCGTAATTGTTGTTGAGCATTTCAGCAAAACTGCCGCAAACGTTGTAGGACGAAGGATCCCATTCATGTGCACGCATGCTGGTAATGCTCCAGATATTGCCTTTAAAAAAATCACGCAGCATGTAGTAATCGGTTTTATTGGCATCGCTAAGCGTATTCAAATCAAACTTATTTAAGGAATCTAAATTGGATTTGCTAAAGGCTACTTCAATGGCGCGACGTTCGTCGGTAGGTAAAACCAGTACACTGTCGTAACGGTGATATCCCACGCTGCTGGCCCAACCGGGATTCAGTTTCCAGAGGGCTTCCACAAAATTTGTTTTATAACTTTCGAAACGGCTATTTTCGCCGGCCGCATCCGTACTTTTTTTATCATTACGGCAAGCAACCAAAAGGAAGAGGCTAAGAAAAGGGAGAATCTTTTTCATTTTTAAAATTTTGCTTAACAAATATAATATTTAAGCGACACGAAATAGTTCTTCCATCAAAAATGTAATGATAATTTAATACTAAATGGAATGAGAATAAATAAAAATAGAAAGGCTAGGTCTTTAACCTTTTTTTAGGAGGCTGATGGTTTCGCTTGGATTAGGCGAGCCAAATACGGTATTGCCCGCTACCAGTACATTTGCGCCACAATGAAGAAGTTCCTGATAATTGTTTAGGTCAACACCACCGTCAATTTCGATCAAGGCTTTGGAACCCTGACGTAAAATCAAAGCATGTAATTGTCTCACTTTTTCAAAGGTGTTCTGAATAAATTTTTGTCCACCAAAGCCAGGATTCACACTCATCATACAAACCAAATCAAGATCGGCAATAATATCCTCCAGCATGTGCACCGGCGTATGCGGATTAATGGCCACACCGGCTTTCATGCCAAGGTTTTTAATGTTTTGAATACTACGGTGTAAATGCGGACAAGCTTCGATATGTACACTTAAACTGCCGGCACCTGCATCCTTAAAAGCTTGCGCGTAACGATCCGGCTCAACAATCATTAAATGTACATCCAATGGTTTTTTCGCAAACTTGCTGATGGCTTTAATAACCGGGAATCCAAACGAAATATTCGGAACAAAAACACCATCCATCACATCCACATGAAACCAATCGGCCTCGCTGTTATTGATGAGTTCAATGTCGGCTTGCAAATTGGCAAAATTGGCGGATAAAATGGAAGGGGCTATAAGGTGTGACATGCGAAATACAATTAATTCACAAAGGTAAAGATTCGCTCTGAATTAGTCAATTTTGATTTGTAGTTAACGTATAACAAGGACTAAGGGCTTTTAAAAAGTATTCAGGCAAAGGAACAGCTCTGATGACTGCCTAATTAATGCAGGTATAATCGCCTTTGCCAGATCACATAAGCCATGTAATTATACTGCTGCTGACTATAATAGCAGCGACATTCACGATACATGGACATAAAATTACTAACCGGCGGAATATAATAGTTGCCTTTACCGTCTTTTAAACCTGTTTTGGTGCAGCCTATGGTGCTTGTTGGTATTCCTGTTGTTAACATTGACGGATAGGGATCGGCTTCTGTATCACAAAATCCGTCTCCGTGCGTATAACAATTCGTTAAATTAATCCGGTCAACATACTCAAAACTTGAAATACTGGGTGTAGCATTGGCAGGAGGCGGGGGGCTTGGTATGGCTGTCGGATTTATTTCATAAAAGGTATGTTGCAAACCAAAAAAATGTCCGAAAGCATGCATTAATGCTCCAAGGCTCGGAGCTTTTGCCATCACAATGGCGTTTCCGCTGTTGATGGTGCCACTGGTTAAACTGATAGGTGGGTTGCTGTTGGGTGGCGCAAAGGCATAGCCTTCATCAATGGGGTCAGGTATAAAACCAATTAAGCGTTCAGGGAAATAAACATTGATAGTATTCGGTTCGAACCAATTTTGCAACACATCCATGCCGTTATCGGACGCATCCCAAAAATTATAAGAATAATTAGGGATGATCACTGTTTTGCAATTTTCGAAGGACACGCAAATCCTGCTGAACACTGTGTTGAGTCTGTTTATCATCAAGGTAAGTGAATAAGAATTCATGTTTGCGAGGTTCGCCGGTAAGGAGTTGATACTGTCTTGAATGAGGTAAAAAACAATCGAAAACTTTTTGTTTAAACAGGTATCGCGCAATAAATTCGTCACTAAATTTTGAACCTGCGCCGGATTGTATTTGCTAGTACTTTGGGTTTTGGTGGTTGTAGCAGAATTATAAGCCGGTGAATTTTGTGAATGCACAAAATTACTACAGATAAAAAACAGGAAGGCGACAAAATATTTTTTTACATTCATTGGGTTGAGTCAAAATTTATTTTTAATTTTAGTAATGTAATACCCAAATTTAAATGATTTCTAAGTATGTACAAACAAAAACAATTTTTGTTCCTTCTGATACTTTTGTTTGGACTTTTAAATAGAGGGTTTTCTCAAATTACTGTTTCTCCTAGCAATCAAGGCTGCCCACCGTTTTCGGTTGTTTTTACAGGGCCCGCCGGGGCCGTTAATCCATTCTGGAATCTTGGTCCAACACAAGGCACGTCCAATTTACCCGCAGCCAGTGTTATTTATACGGCAACCGGAGTGTATGTGGTTACTTTTACCGCTTTGGTTGGTGGAAATCCTGTGAGCTACAGTACTGCTGTTACGGTATTGCAGCCGCCTTCGGGTAATTTTACCTTTTCGCAGCCAAGTACCCATTGTGCCCCTATGCCGGTTTCATTTAATGGAACAGGGGCAGGTGCAGGCGGAACGTATAAGTGGGTGTTTGGTGATCTGAGTCCTTTTGGCGCAACGGCTAGTGTTAGCCATACCTATACCAGTGCAAATAATTTTTTGCCTTCACTCATTTTAACTGCCGCCAATGGTTGCACGGCTGTGGCATCACCTCCAAGCCCAAGCATTATCAGTGTTTCTTCCCCACCGGTTATACAAATTACTTCCTCGGCAGGATTTTCAGGCTGTAACCCGCCATTTGTATCAAGCATAAGTGGTTCCAATACCATAAGCGGTTCACCCATTGCCGGTGGAACCTTAAGCTTTAACTGGACCTTCAGTGGCGGCTCACCTTCATCAGCCTCCGCTGTAAATACCGGTCCTATTAGTTTTGGAGCGGGTCAAAATAGTATCAATGTTACGGTTACCGATAATAATCAATGTAGTAATACGGCCTCTGCTCTGGTAACGGTGATGAGTCCGAGTTTGTCGGTCAGTATACAACCAACCATCTGCATCAATGTGCGCTATACGGCTACTGTGAATACTTCACAAGCCATGGTATACTTTACTCTGCCTACAGCACCTACAGCAACCAGTTACATCCACCCTCCAAATACAATTCAGGTAGATACCTTACCGCCGATCAATACACCCGGTATTCATACCGTAACCGCTTATGTCGCGCCTGGACCCGGCTGTACGGCGGTGCAAGTTACCAAAACTGTTTTTGTTGAACAGGTCACCAGCAGTTTTAGTTTAGTGCCACCATATAATACCTGCGATTCTATTTTACCCGGAACGGCAGTTAATACAACCACTAACAACAGTGGCAATACGATGACTTACGCTTGGTCGGTAAATTGGTTTCCGAATAATGCCACGTTTCATTCTGTGCCATTAAGTACGGTTATTACGACACCCGCTAATTTTAATTTTACCTTGTCGCAAGGGAGTTCAAATCCATTTACAGTTTATACCGGATTTATTCCAAGCATTCAACTCATTGCCACTTCCAATTCAACAGCCCAATGCTCCGATCTATCGATACATGCTAATTATTTGGTGATGCGACCTACGGCCAAATATAAAACCGATAAAAAACAAGGATGCGCCCCTTTAGTTGTCACCTTTACAAATACAAGTACAAATAACCCCTTCTATCCGATTCCGGCTATCAATTATACCTGGTGCAATGGTGCCAGTCCACCCACTTTTTCGGTGGGTGCCAATACCGTTTCTTTTACATATACAGCGGGTACTTATATGCCATACCTCATCATACAAACGTTAGGGGGTTGTATTGATTATTCTTACCGAGATACCATTACGGTGGTTACTCCGCCAAATGTAACGGCCACTTTCCCTTCCATTGTTTGCGCCGGACAAGCTGTTATGATGAGTGTCAATGGATCCACCACATCTTCGGTGCCTTCATCAACCTATATCAATCACTGGCATGTGGATACCGACGATCATTTTTTCTCGGGCTGCATCACCAATAAAAATCCGGTATTTCCATTTACGCATGTTGGCATTCATAATGTCACGGTAACCGCCATGCAAGCAGGATGTGAAGGAAGTCAGGTCCTCCCTCAAACAATTACGGTGCTTGGTCCGGCCGGAAAATTTCGTTTTGAAACCAATTGTAATGTGAACAAAGCATCGGTTAGTTTTAGTGTGAACTTACAATCGGCAAGCAGCGCTACACTTTTTTTTGGAGACGGACCCGCCAGTTATGTCATTATTCCTGCTAATCCGACGGCGAACACAAATTTTATCACCACACATATTTATCCGGGTTCGGGTAATTACACCGGTACATTAGTCAGCGCAGGTAATACAGGATGTCCAACCTATACCTTTTCACAGGGGCTTAAAATCAGAGATCCAAAAGCAAGAATCACCTATCACGGACTAGGGCTGCCGAGTTTACCTACTGCCATCGCTTGCACAAAAACCCGTTTTGATTTTGATGCCAGCACTTCCAGCGATCATTTGGTGGCTTGTGGCAGTGGATATACGTGGTTTTTTGCAAGTCCGGTACATTCGCTTCCTCCCATTATGACTGCCTATCCGCGTATTCCGGATCCTTTCCCTGTTATTTTGCCTCCACCGCCGCCTCCGCTGCCTGCTGTACAATGCACAACCTGTCCTTACATTGTTGATCCTGTGATGTTGGATACATTTCGAGTGGCCGGTATTTATACCATCACTCTGATGGTAAAAGATGAAAATGGATGTCAGGATGCTATGACACGTTTGTTCAGGATTTCCTCGGCAGAACCGGTGTTCACCATCACACCCAGCCCGGTTTGTTTTAATGCCGGCACGGTACAATTAACAAATAATTCCCAGGCCTATCAGGTTTTCCCCGATGTGATAACCCATTACACCTTAACCTATGGTGATCAGTCGCCACCTATTTTAATAAATCCACCAACTGTGTTAAGCAGCACCATCCATCCAATTGTGAATGCCTTCCCGCCATTTTCTATTTTCAATGCTTATTTGATTGCTAAAAATTCGTTAGGTTGTATTGATACCGGTAGAGTGAATTGGCAGGTAAATAAACCCTATCCTAATTTCAATACCACTAATCTCTTTCCATGTATCCCTCAAAACTCCTTTAATACCATAGGTTTTACTGCAGCATCAGGTTACGCCACCTACAGTGTGAGTTACGGAGAACCTCCTGGTTCACCCGTTTGGTTAAGCACCTCTACTTTTTCAAATGCTAATCATACCTATGCTGTTCCCGGCGTTTACGCCGCAACGATGACTGTGCTCGATAACATTGGTTGCAAGGCTACACAGGTGCTCAGTATTACAGCCATTGGCCAACCAACGGCAGGACTTTTCTTTCCACCAAGTGGTAATAATTTCTTTTGTACAGAAGACACACGAACGATTTCAAGTACCTCTAATTTTTTTGTAAATCCAATTACTACCTACGCCTGGGGTTATTCGACGCCGAGCACCACACTTACCCCATTTAATTCCACGCTTACCGCTGTGCAACCCTTTTTACCACGAGGCGTGTCGAGTGTTTCATTAAATGTGTATGTCACCCTTAATGGCATTAACTATTGCGGAAGTAAAGCCGTTGCTCAAACAACCGTTTTTACTCCGAGTGCAAATATTGCCCTATCGCCAACCATTTTGTGTTTAGGTGAAAATCTGGAAGCGAGTATTGAAATCATTAACGATGTTGCCGGTTGGAAATGGATGTTTGGTGATAATGTGCCGCAGCCGGCGAATGCCCTGGGTAGTCCAACCACGCAGGTATATCCCTATACCATTTATCCCACTTCTTCAACAACGGGATCAGCGGTTGTGCAACTTTTATACTCGGCCGCCGCCGGATTGTGCCCCACGGTTATTGCGCAAGCCATCCAAGTCATTAAGGTGGATGCGGACTTTAAACAGATTAGAGATAAGTACGCGCATTGTATGGGTATAACCGATACCTTCATCAACATCACTAAAAACCCATTAGATCTTACTTATAAATTTAGCTGGAGCTTTGGTGATGGCTCGATATCAGCAACCGGATCCCTATCCAGTAATCACTATAAGGCACCGGGTGTATACACGGTAAGTTTCACTACCCAAGACGAACAGTATTCCTGCATTGGCAGGGCCACTAAAGAAGTAACCGTGTTTCCTTCACCAAAGGCCAATTTAGTAATTACCCAAACACTGTCTTGTCCAAATGCCAGTTTTGAAATAAGTGGCAGTGGCACAGCGGGTGTATCGGGGCCGGTAAGCGCTACATTGACGGCACTAAACGGAACAACAGCGGTTAGTATGTCAGCGAACAATGATTTTACAACGGCGGCTTCATCTTCAGTAACTACCACGTATACCTTAAAGGTAAGCGACACTAACGGTTGTGAGAGTGAGCCGGCAACCGACATCATGAACATTGTAGCGCCTGCACCAAGTGTAAACTGGGACACCCTGGTGGTGATTGGGGAACACGCGCCGTTAAATGCTTATGTAAAACCAGGCTTTACCTACACCTGGTCGCCACTCATTGTTGATTTAAATTGTACCACGTGTTACATACCTAATCCAATTTCGAGCACTACCATAAATGTGACGTATACTGTTTTAGTAGAAGACGAACTAAAATGTTCGATCGTAAAAAGTTTTTATACAGTGATGATCAATCCGAAAGTAACGCTGGATGTGCCAACTGCATTCACCCCGAATGGTGATGGCACCAACGATGTTATTTATGCAGCAGGTTGGGGCTTAAAGAAATTAATTTATTTTAGAATTTATAACCGTTGGGGACAATTGTTATTTGATAGCAATGACTTGAAACAAGGCTGGGATGGGGTGTTTAACGGGGTGCCACAAAACATGGAGACTTATGTGTATCAGGTATCGGCCGAAACATTTTTAACCGATCAGCCTGTTTTATCTAAATCAGGAACTTTTAAATTAATACGCTAAGTTCTGTTTTTTATAATAAAAATTGAAGCCTCTCGAAAAAAAATCTTTGGCATTAATGAAGATATAGGCGACGTGTTTGAATCATGTAAGCCATGTAATTGAGTTGTTCTTGACTAAAACGGCAACGACATTCGTAAACCGACATGATATTATCGATGGGAGGAACATAAAAATCTCCCTTACCATCTTTTAAGCCGCTATTGTCGGAACAGCCGCCAATAAAAGCTTGAGTGGGGTTAATGGTTGAGGTGGACGGATAAGGGTCGGCCTCAGTGTCACAAAAGCCATCCCCATGCTCATAACAATTTTGGAAATTACTCCGTTCGGCAAATTCGTGAGTTGCAATGGTTGGACTTGAACTCGCTGGTGGCAAAGGAATGGCAGAGGCCATATTGCTGTTGGGGGCCTTCTCAAAAAAGGTGTGTTCGAGACCAAAAAAATGCCCCATGGCATGTAAAATATTCGGACCCCTTGCATCAATTCTGTTTTTATCCATCGATTTATTTCTTTGAATCACAATTGAATTGCCGGGTGCTATAGTAGTAGTCATTAATGTAAGTGTTTTTGTGGGAGGGCCATAGGCGTAGGAATATTCAGGATCATCGGGTCTAATATCCAAAATTTCTTTGGGTATATAAATGCAAATGGTGTTTTCGGTAAACCAGTTAGAAATCACGTGTGCCCCATTTGAATAGGCACGCCACCGATTAAATTCATAGTTTGGAATGATTACCGTTTTACAATGTTCGAAAGACACACAAATAGGCGCAAAGGCCGCATTTAAAGTACTCATGATGGCACTTAGGGAATAGGTGATATAGGTTGAATTGGTTGGACTTGTTGTTAGCGAATAGGCACTGTCCTGAATCAAATAAAAGACTATGGAAAATTTTTTATTGAGGCAGGTATCGCGTTTTAAGCTTTGCACCATATTTTGTGTCTGGCCTGTTGAATATTTTTTACCGCTTTGATTTTGTGATGAATTAATGGACTTATTTTCAGGTAAACCTTGAGCTTTAATGAAAAAAGTGCTGAGTGAAAAAACTAGCAGAATAAAATATTTTATAGTTGTCATTGGGTTTGGTTCGAATTTTTTTTATATTTGGTTAACTATACCCAAATGTATTATATTTATTAACATGTACAAACAAAAACAATTTCTCTTCTTTGTTCTGTTTTTGTTTACACAGACCTTAAGCATTTTTTCTCAGATTAGCGTTTCTCCATCCAGCAGTGGCTGTCCGCCGTTTTCTGTCATACTATCCGGACCACCGGGCGCAGTAAATTCTTTTTGGACCTTAGGGGCAGGGCAGGGAACATCTCTTCTGCAAAGTCCGAGCGTTTTATATACTAGTCCTGGCACTTATAATATTACCTATACCGCAACAGTAGGTGGAAGTCCGGTGAGCTACACTACTGTAATTACTGTTTTGCCTCCTCCAAGTGGAAGTTATTCCTATGTACAACCTACCAACCATTGTGCACCGATGCCGGTTTCTTTTTCAGGCACAGGTGCTGGTGCCGGTGGAACCTATACTTGGGTGTTTGGAGATCTTGGTGCACTGGGTTCGGGTGCAAGCACCACACATAATTATACTTCTGCCAATAATTTTGTGCCGGTTTTAATTTTAACTTCCGCAAATGGTTGTACTGCTGTTGCAAGTGCTCCGTCAAATTCCGTCATCCACGTTTCAACGCCACCTGTTATCATTGTGAGCTCCAGTAACGGTTACAATGGTTGCATGCCACCATTTGTCACAAACATCAGTGGAGCCAGTTCCATTAGCGGATCACCAATTAGTGGTGGCGTACTAACTTTTAACTGGATCTTTACCGGTGGCAGTCCTGCTGGATCAAGCGCTGCTTCACCGGGTGCAGTAAGTTTTGGAAATGGGAATAGTACCATTAATGTAACGGTTAGCGATAATAATAATTGCAGTAGTACTCAAAGTATACCGGTAACGGTGGCTAACCCAAGTTTAACGGCTACGATACCACAAACCGTTTGTTTAAATGCATTTATTCAGGCAACCGTTCAAACATCACAAGCTTCGGTAAATTTTCTGTTATCTACGAGTGTCACAGCAACTAATTACACGCTTATACCGGGTAGTTCAACCATCATTCCGAATGTGGGTGTGTTTGGTGTATGCGGACCCAATACAATAACCGTATCGGTGCAATCATCGCCTAATTGTCCGGTTGTTAATTTAGTGAAGCAGGTTTTTGTAGAATGTGTATCGCCTAATTTCACTTGCACACCTCCCGGTTCTACCTGCGGTCCTTCTATGGCCATCACATACAGCAATACTTCTTTTGTGAACAATGGAAGTACACTTACCTTTACTTGGGTGGTGAGTTGGCCGCCTAATAGCTCGCAGTCGTCAATACCAACTACTACCATTATAAATAATATGGGCCCCGCAACATTCACCATTACGCAGGGAAGTTTAAATCCATACACGATTTATCCCTATTTTATGCCTAACATCACGCTCATCGCACAGTCTAATTCTCCGGCTCAATGCTGGACCAGCAGCCTGGTTAGTATCTATGATACCATTTCTCGTCCCTCGGCTTGGTTTTATACCGACAAGCACGAAGGGTGCAGACCATTAACGGTGACGTATACAGACTCTTCTTTTTTTAGTCTTACTTATCCCATTACTTCTTATACCTGGTGTAATGGAGCCACGCCACCGGTTTTTGTATCAGGCCCGGTGCCTTTGCCGCCTTCAACTGGTTCGGTCATTCCTAATCAGGTGTTTACCTACACCGCTAACGGTACTTACAAACCTTATTTAATTATTCAAACAGTTGGTGGTTGTGCCGACACTTCGTATAAAGATGTGATAACTGTCGTCAATTCGCCAACCGTTAGTGCCATTTATCCCTCTGTCGTCTGTGCCGGACAGCCCATTAGTGTGGCCATGCATGCCACCACCACCGCGGTGCCCTCCTCATCCACCATTAGTAATTGGCATTTTGAATCGGATGCCGGATTTTTTTCGGGCTGTGTAACCGACTCTGTGCCTATTTTTGCTTTTACGCATGTGGGGGTTCATAATGTCACAGTATCTGCTGTGCAGGCAGGATGTAGCTCCTCCCAAGTTTTACCGCAAACGATTACCGTAATGGGACCCGTGGGGCGTTTTCGTTTTGAAACCAATTGTAATGTGAATCGGAATTCGGTTGTGTTTTATGTGCATTTACAATCGGCCACCAGTGCCACTATTAATTTTGGGGATGGCAGCGGACCAACCAGTTTTAGCATCATTAGTGGGAATGCTAATGCGAATACAAGTTCGGTAATTACCCATGTGTATGCCAATTCAGGAAATTATACGGCAAACATGCTAAGTATTAATCCTGGGACGGGTTGTCCGAATTCGAATTTTAGTCAAACTGTAAAAATCCGTAATCCGGTAGCACGTATAACTTTTAATAATCAAGCTATTCCAACTTTGCCAAATGCATTGGCTTGTGTAGGCACACCCTATAGTTTTAGTAGTATCACCTCAAGCGAAGCTTTTTTAACCTGTGGCAGAGGCTACACCTGGTTTTTTAGCACGCCAACCTATACCCTTTATCCCATTGATCATATCTATCCCGGTTTTTCAACTCATGGATCTGCTCCAGCACCACCACCAGCGCCAACGCCGGCATTTCCTACGGATGTTATCTCACACGATAAATTTCTTACGGCCGGTATTTATACCATGACCTTAAGGATTAGAGATGAAAATGATTGTATTGATGATACTACGGTTTTATTCCGCATCAGTTCAGCCAAACCTGTTTTTAATTTTAATCCTAACCCGGTTTGTTTATCGGCGGGAACGGTTCAATTAATTAATACCACAGAGGCCACACAGGTAGCCCCGGATGTGATTACAAATTATACCTTAACCTATGGTGATGGTTCGGCCTCACAACTTATTTCTCCGCCATTTTTATCACAAGTTCATAATCTCACGGTAGCCTTTCCGCCCTTTACGGTATTTACAGCCACCATGTCGGCAGTTAATAATTTGGGTTGTAGCGATGTAAGCACCAAAACCTGGCAAGTAAATAATCCGTTTCCGAACTTTAACAGTACCAATCCTTATCCGTGTATTGCAACCAATTCATTTAACACCGTCAGCTTTTCTGCCAACACCGGCTATGCCACGTATAGCGTGAGTTATGGCGATCCACCGGGACCACCAAGCTGGGCAACAAGTCCTAATTTTACTGGCGCCTCGCATTCCTATTACGCACCGGGTATTTATGTGTCAACCTTAACGGTTATTGATAATGCGGGATGTCGCTCCACACAATCGCGCACCATTCATGCAGTTGGACAACCTACGGCAGGCTTATTTTTCCCACCCAATGGGGTGAATCAGTTTTGTAGAGAAGATGCGGTAAGCATTCAAAGTAATTCTACGTTTAATATCGACCCCATTAACTCCTTTGTATGGGGCGTGGCCACACCTTTAAACACCCTTACCATTCCTTCATCCACCACCACCGACATCAAACCATTTCTTCCACGCGGGGTCTCAAGCATTTCGCTGAGTGTTTTTGTGATTGTAGATGGCAGTCCACATTGTGAAAGTAAAGCAGTGATACACCCTACGGTATTTACCACCAATGCTGTGGTGGCAGTAACACCAACCATGTTTTGTTTGGGTGAAAGTATTTCGGCAAGTATTAATATACTGAGCGATGTGGGTGGTTGGAAATGGTTTTTTGGCGATAATGTGCCACAGGCTGCCCATGCCCTTGGCAGTCCAACCACTGAAATTTATCCTTATACCATTTATCCAACCATAACCAGCACCGGAGCCACAACCTTAAATTTGTTATATACCTCACCGGGTGGAGCCTGCACACTTATTGCCTCACAGCCCTTGCAGGTTATTAAGGTGGATGCCGATTTTAAACAAATCAGAGATAAATACGCGCATTGTTTGGGCATAACCGATACTTTTATCAATATCACGGGCAATCCCTTGAAGCTTAATTATAAATTTACTTGGGTTTTTGGTGATGGCTCGGCAAACGCCACGGGATCGATATCAAGCAACGTTTACAAAACATCAGGCGTATACTCAGTAAGTTTTACCACCCAAGATGAACAGTATTCGTGCATAGGCACAGCAATCAAACAAGTAACGGTTTTTCCTTCACCAAAAGCCAATTTAGTTATTACCCAAACACTGTCTTGTCCCAATGCCAGTTTCGAAATTAGTGGCAGTGGCAGCGGGGGGGTATCAGGACCGGTAAGCGGAACCCTGATGCCTTTGTTTGGAAGTGCGAGTATTAGTATGACGGCCAACAATGATTTTACCACACAAACTTCGGCTTCGGTAACAACCACTTATTCACTTAAAGTAAGCGACACTAACGGTTGCGAGAGTGAGCCGGCAACCGATATTATGAACATTGCGGCGCCGGCACCAAGTATAAACTGGGATACCTTGGTCGTGATTGGGGAGCATGCTCCGTTAAATGCTTATGTAAAACCCGGCTTTACCTACACCTGGTCGCCACTCATTATTGATTTAAATTGTACCGAATGTTATATTCCTAACCCGATATCAAGCACCACGGTAAATGTCACTTACACGGTATTGGTGGAAGATGAACTAAAATGTTCAATCGTAAAAAGTTTTTATACGGTGTTGATCAATCCGAAAATAACACTGGATGTGCCAAGTGCATTCACCCCCAATGGCGATGGCACCAACGATATTATTTATGCCGCAGGTTGGGGCTTAAAAAAACTCATTTATTTTAGAATTTATAACCGTTGGGGACAATTGTTATTTGATAGCAATGACTTGAAACTAGGTTGGGATGGGGCGTTTAATGGGGTGCCACAAAACATGGAAACATATGTGTATCAGGTATCGGCTGAAACGTTTTTATCCGATCAGCCCGTTTTATCTAAATCAGGAACTTTTAAATTAATACGATAAGGTGAACTTTTTACACAGGGCAACATATGTACTTCTTCTGATTAGTTTCAGTGTCTTCTTTTCGAAGGCACAGGATTTGCATTTTAGTCAGTATTATTTTTCACCCTTATCCTTAAACCCTGCCAACACCGGCAATTACAAAGGCGATTACCGCTTATTCGGAAATTACCGCAGTCAGTGGCGCAGTCTCGATAAGGGCTACAATACCTATTCGGCAGGGGGCGATATGAATTTTTTTCCGAAGAATATCAATGTGAGTCCGGGTATAATTATTTTAAGCGATCGTTCGGCCCAAAATTTATCGGTCACAAAAATTCTGCCCTCCATTGCCTTTCATCTAAAATTTGCGGGCTTTAAATTACACGCCGGTATTCAACCGGGCATGGTAATTAAAACCATCGATTTTTACAAACACTCCTTTCCAAATCAGTTGAATTGGAATACCGGTTATTTTGACAACAGTCTGCAAAACACCGAGACCAATGTGTCGCAGCGTTTTTCTTATTTAGATTTAAATGCGGGAGTAGCTGCTTCAAGAAGACTCGGGAAAATAGAACCCGAATTGGGTTTTGCCATGTTTCATTTAAATCATCCCAAAGAAAGTTTTTTAGACAATGCCACTAATAAACTTCCTACACGTAGTGCCTTTAATTTGGCAGTAAATTATTACTATTCTAGCAAACTAATTTTTAAAGCACACAGTTTGTATGGGTTTACCACCCGGGCTAACGATTGGGTGAGTGGTGTAAACGTGGAGTACATTTTAGCACAAGATGCGTTTTTTACCAATTCGGTATTTGCAGGTTTTATGTGGCGTGATGGATTTAAAACTAACTTTGACGCCGGAATCATTACCGCAGGGATGAATTACTCACATTATACCATTGGTTTTAGTTACGATGTTACCTTTTCGCAATTACATACCTCGGTTAACAGTCGCGGTGCTTTTGAATTAGCGTTTATTTACCGGGCTAAAAGTACCCGCTTAACCAAAAAAGTTTTGCCTTGTGAGAGATATTAAATGGATATGTTTTTTTGTATTCCTGGTAGGTGGAATAGTGGCGCAGAACGATTCGGCTTTGGTTAAAAATGCCAGAAGCAAAACGCTGAAACGCATGGGAAAATCGGCCTTAAAACAAAACGACCCCAGTTCGGCCATCATTTTTTTCGAAGCCTATTTAAAACGCGATACCGCTGACGCACACATCATGTCAGAACTTGCAAAAGCCTACCTTGAAATTAGAGATTACGACCGTGCGCAACGGATGTTTTTAAGAGCCTATCGCAGCAATCACGTTAAAGCTCCGGAAGCCTTGTATTTTCATGCACTCATGCAAAAGTCAAACATGCAGTACGATAGTGCCAAAATTAATTTTCAAATATTTAAAAAAGAATATAAGGGCAGTGATAAACTCTTAAAACGCCAAGCAAGTCGCGAAATTGTGTTTTGTGATTCGGTTCAAAAACTGATGGTCAATGAAAAGAAAATTGTGGTGATGCATCTCGATTCCACCATTAATAAAGTAAATGCTGAAGGTGGACCGGTGAATGTGGATGATAATACCTTGGTGTTTACTTCACTGCGAACCGATAAAAGAGAATACATCATTGAAGATGATACGGCCAGCGGTATTAAGAAGAAATTATATTACGCCGAGAGGACCGGAGAAACGTGGCAGTTTAAGGGAGAGTTTGGTACAAACCTTAACGATGCAGCGTTTAATACCGGTAACGCTTGTTTTACGGCCGATCGCAAACGTCTTTATTTTACCCGTTGTAAACAAAATCTAATGGAGCAAATGATTTGTGCCATTTATGTAACTGAGCGAGATGAAAATGGTAATTGGTCGGAACCCTTTAAACTGCCCAAGCCGGTGAATCATCCAAAGTACAGCTCCACCATGCCAACCGTTACCCGCGATCCCATAAAAGGAAATGATATTCTTTTTTATGTAAGTAATCACAAATCGGGTAAAGGCGGATTGGATATTTGGTATACCGTTTACGATAAAAAAACCAAAACGTACAAAGTACCGCGTAATGCCGGAACTAAAATAAATACCTCACAAAACGAAATCACCCCGTATTTTGATAATGAAACGCGCAGTTTATATTTTAGTTCAAATGGTTGGGGCGGATTAGGTGGATATGATATTTACCAAAGTAAAGGCGATGGAAAAAAATGGGCGATTTCTGAAAACATTGGCCAGCCTTTGAATACCGGTGCCGACGATATTTATTATACCATTTCAACCAATCGCCAAGAAGGGTTTTTAGTAAGTAACCGTAAAGGAGGAAACACATTAAAAAACAATACCTGTTGTGATGATATTTATTATTACAAATATTCTGAATACATCCGAATTTTATTGAGTGGCAATGTAAATAGTTTGCTTGATCCGGATGTGAGTATTTCTAAAGCCACAGTTGAAATTTTTATTTACGATAAAAAAACGCCGGGTAAATATTTGGTTAAAACCTTACTAACCGATAGTTTGGGTAATTATAAAACAAGCCTTGAAGCCGGCCAGGATTATTTTATTGTTGTAAAAAAAGAGGATTTTCTGGGAACCAGTGAAGAGCTAAGCACGCGTGAAATCAGCAATTCTACGGAATTAAAACAAGACCTGCACATGCTTAAAAAACCAAAAGAGGCCATTCATATTCCAAATGTGCTTTATGAGTTTGATAAATCGAAAGTGATGGAATCGAGTAAGTTAAGTTTGGATACCACCGTCCTTCGCCTGATGGAAGCGAATCCGGAACTTATTATCGAAATTCAATCGCATACGGATAGTAAAGGCAGTGATTCTTATAATTTAAAATTATCGCAAAAACGTGCGGAGGCAGTTGTAGAATACCTCATTAGTAAAGGGATTACGCCCGATCGTTTAAAAGCTGGTGGATATGGTGAGAGCAAGCCTATAGCACCGAATGAAAACCCCGATGGTTCCGACAATACGGCAGGCAGAGCAAAAAACCGACGAACCGATTTTAAAATCATTGGTGTGGTGGATGCAGAAATAGATAATGAGGCGGATAAAGAGTAGGTGCGACTAGTTTCGATTACGCCTTGCTCAGGTCCATTAAATGGCCACATTTAAAATGTGTTTTCGGACAAACTTTAAAGCCATGTAAACCACAAGGGCGGCAGTCTAAATTTTTTACTTCCAGAATTTTACAGTCATCCGAAAGCGGACCAAATCCGAATTCCGGAACAGTAGAGCAAAAGAAAGCTGTTACAGGAGCATTCACTGCTGATGCAAGATGCAGAGGCGCACTGTCGTTCACATAATTGCGTTCGGCTTTTTGCATTAAGGCGCAGGATTGCAATAAGGATAATTTTCCTGCCAGAATATGAAGGTTCACATGTTTGCTGCCGGCTTTTATTTTATCACAAAGCGTTTGATCTCCCGGTGCCCCCAGCAAATAGATGGTAGTAGAAGAAGGACACGCATTACAAAGTGCGACCCATTTTTCGACGGGTAATTGTTTGGTAAACCATACAGATGCCGGAGCCATACACACATAATTAACTTGTTGGTACTCTTCAACCAACTTAAAATCATTAACTGAAGGATAAAGTTTCGGTTTAAAAACCTCCTTATCCGAAAAATCCGCAATCAGTTGCGTGTATCTTTCGGTTTCATGCGAACCGTTACCTACGGTATGTTTAACGCAGTAATTAAATAAAAAAGAAAAGGGGTTTTGTTTGTAACCAGCCATGTGACGGGCTCCCGAAAAACCGGTTAAGAATCCTGAACTGGCAAATCGGTGACAATTAATCACACAATCGTACTTGTTTTTTCTAATCTGAACTAATAAGCTAAACAGGTTTCTGAATTTATGTTCCTGTTTATTCCAAACCAAAACATCTTTTAAAAAGGGATGATGATTATAAATGGATTCGTTGCCTTTACGCACTAACAGGCTAATAGCGGCAGTTGGAAACTGATGGTGTAATTTCTCAAGTAAACACGAAGCTAAAATGGCATCGCCAATAAAAGCTGTTTGAATAACAAGTATGTTCTTAAATTCAGGCAATCTTTTTTGATATAAATATGGTAGACTTTTAATTGTAATAATAAGTACCCTTTAGGCTCTGTGTCCTCCGTTACTCTATTCCTCTGTGTTGAATCACCCGTGAATGGTTTCGTGTTTACCATAACTTTTTACCACTTCCGCTTCGTAATCGAGCCACTGTTGCCAGCGGGCATTTACATCTTCCACTTCCGAACCGTATTTACGCGCAAAGGCTATAAAAGTGGTATAATGATTGGCTTCACTCACCATTAATTCGTGATAAAATTCACGCAACTCGTCGTCCTTAACATGTTGCGATAATAACTTAAAACGTTCGCAACTTCTGGCTTCAATCATGGCCGAAAACAACAAACGATCGATTAAAACAATTTCTTTTTTATGTCCCTTGCGCATGAATTTGTACAATTCATTCACATACTCATCCTTGCGTTCAAAACCTAAGCTTAAGCCACGGGCTTTAATTTTCTGATGTACCATTTCAAAATGAGACAGTTCTTCTTTGGCCAGACACAGCAATTCATCTACTAAATCGCTGTGGTAAGGAAAGCCAATAACGATGGAAATGGCATTGGTGGCAGCTTTTTGCTCGCACCAAGCATGATCGGTTAATATTTCTTCAATGTTTTGCTCGGCAATATTTACCCAGTGCGGATCAGTTTCCAGTTTTAAACCCAACATGTTTATTAATTTTAGCGAATACAAAGTAACAACAATTTTTTTTATTTAATATTACATCATGAGCCATTTTGGTAAATTATATCTGTTGCCGGTTCCTATTAGTGACGAGCAAGAACAGAATTACCTTCCTGAATATAACATTAGGGTAGTGCAGGGTTTAAAAAAATTTATTGCCGAAGATGCTAAAATTGCGCGGCGTTTTTTAAAACGCTTTGGATACAAAACCTTGGATGAGGCTGAAATTTCACTCCTCAACCAACACACCGAAAAAAATGAGATTCCCGGTTTCCTTTCTTTTTTAAAACAAGGTTTGGATATGGGTTTAATGAGCGATGCCGGATGTCCGGGTATTGCCGACCCTGGCGCCGAGGTTGTAAAACTGGCCCATCAGGCCGGGATTGAAGTTGTGCCCTTGGTTGGACCTAGTTCAATCGTACTGAGCATTATGGCCAGTGGGTTTAACGGACAAAACTTTGCCTTTATAGGTTACTTGCCAATTGAAAAAGGTCCAAAAGCCAAACGCATTAAAGAACTCGAACAACTTGCCCTTAAACACGATCAGGCTCAGTTTTTTATTGAAACCCCTTACCGTAACGAACAACTATTTGAACTATTACTTGAACAATTATCTCCCCAAAGTAAATTGTTTATTGGCAAAGATATTTGTTCCCCAAACCAAAGTCTGCTTGCTAAAACCGTTGCGCAGTGGAAAACGGGAATAAAACCGGCCATGCATAAAATTCCGGTGGTTTTTGGAATTTACAAGGAATGATTGAAAAGTTTTTATTCAAGTTAAAGAGCGGCCATTACTATTAAAAACTTACTGTTTAAAACCCTATCTTTATATACCGATTTAGCTTAGTAATAATCTTTTCTTTGTAATGTGAATCTCTTATCCTACATACAAGCCAAGCATAATTTGATCTTTAAAATGATCATTGTGGCACTTTGCTCTTTTTTACTGTCATTAATGCTTCCTGACAAAGAAATAAAAGGCCATAAGGTGGATTCCTTTACAGCCATCTGGCCTTATTCCGATCTGATTACTGATCAGGATTTTTATATCAATAAAAGCGATGAAGAGATTGCTTCCGAAAAAGAACAACTCAAACGTTTTGCGCCTTTATTTTTTGAAAATAATAATGTCGAAAAAGACAGCAAAATAAAGGACCTCGAACGCTGTCGTTATTCCGATCCAAAAACCTATACTGTTTTAAAACCATTGTTCGACAGTATTTACAGCAAGGGAGTGATTGAAAAAGTGGACGACGAGTTTCGTAATAAACCCATTTTTATTACCACCGAAAATTACGCCGAGTCGGCCCAGTATTACGATTATTATACCGTACAAACTGCGGTTGAATTTATAAATGAACAATTAAAACAAGTTAATCCTAAACCCGATTTTTTAAAATATCTTGCTATTAATTATTTTGTAAATAAGGAAAAAACCAATCTTTATCTCAATGCCAAACTCGAACAAATTTCCATTTACAAAAGTGCCATCAAAGCCGATCAGATTATTGTAAAACAAGGGGAAGCCCTTACCAACAGTAAACGCAGCCTCATTAACCGCTATTTTTATTTCCGTAATCAAAACATTTCGTTCTCATTTATTAAGTTTTTTGCTAAGTGGGGACTCACCTTTATCCTCTCGATGGTGCTTTTATTTTTTCTGGCTTTTTTCCGCAAGCCTATTTTCGGACAGAATAAACAAGTGGCCTTTTTGTTTTTGCTCATGTTAGTGGCCGTGTTTTTTTCTTTTGTTTTTCATAAATACGGGCTGATGATTATGGCCCTGCCATTTGCTCTGGTGCCCATTCTGGTAAGGGTTTTCTTTGATGGTAGAACAGCTTTGTTTACGTTTTTGATGATTATTTTGCAGTGTAGTTTTTTCATGCCCGATAAACTGGAATTTATTTTATTACAGTTGGTGCCCGGCATTGGCACCTTGTTTGCGGTGGCTGAAATGCGCAAACGGCAGCAAATTTTAAACGCAGCCGCTCTGGTATTTCTTTTTTATGTTTTTGTTTACATTACCTATCAATTAGGATTTGGTACTCCTTTGGCAGTAAAAAAATTAACATCTTACATTCCCTTTGCTATTAGTTCTATGTTGGTATTGCTGGCTTATCCACTCATTTACCTAACCGAAAGATTCTTTGGTTTTATTTCCGATTTTAAATTACTGGAATTATGTGATCTTAATCACCCTTTATTGCGTCGCCTTTCTAAAGATGTCCCCGGAACTTTTCAACACAGTTTGCAGGTTGCTAATTTGGCGGAAGAAGCTATTTATTATATAGGAGGAAACTCTTTGCTGGTAAGAGCTGGCGCTATGTATCACGATATTGGTAAAATCGAAAACCCATATTTTTTCACTGAAAATCAGGCCAATGGTTTTAGTCCGCATCAAGAAATTGAACCAATCGAAAGTGCTCGTATCATCATTAATCACGTTATTATTGGCGTTGAATTGGCTAAAAAACACAAGTTACCGGAACCAATCATTGATTTTATTCGTACCCATCATGGTACCACTTCGGTGCGTTACTTCTTGCATTTATTTAAACAATCGGGAAACGATTCTAAGATTGCCGAAAGTCAGTTTAAATATCCCGGTCCAATTCCGTTTAGCAAAGAAACTGCCGTTTTAATGATAGCCGATGGGGTAGAGGCCGCTTCGCGAAGTTTAAAAGTGCACGATGCTTTAAGTATTAACGATTTGGTTGATAACATCATCGATTATAAAATCGTCAATAATCAGTTTATCAACTCCGACATTACCTTTAAGGACATTACAACCATTAAAAAAATATTTAAAAAACGGTTAATGAATATTTATCACGCCCGCATCGAATACCCTTCGTAAAAGGCTGTGGATAACCTATTTTTAAGATAGACCTAAAAACAATATATTTGTATATACGTTATGCGCTACATCATCCTACTTTTCAGCACTTTAGTTATGTTTACGTCCTGTAAAATATTCAGGTCTAACATCATGTTAAAAGCCCCCAACGATTTTACCTACGATAAATTGGTTGATTCCTTGGGCCGATTAGACTATAAAATTGCGGTAAACGATGCGGTTGTATACCGTTTGTTTACCAATAAGGGCTTAAAGCTCATTGATTTGGCTACCGAAAATACCGGAACGTTCAGAACCGATTTGGATGTGATTGTTGAAAGTGATGGCTATGTAAAAATGCCATTAATTGGAAGAATAAAATTAGCAGGTCTCACGTTAAAAGAAGCCGAAAAATACCTTGAAGATAAATACGACTCCTTATATGTTGAGCCTTATCTCACGCTACGTGTGTCTAATAAACGCATCATTGTTTTTCCGGGAAATGGTGGAGCTGCTAAGGTAATGTCTATGTTTAACAACAATACCAATGTGTTGGAGGCCATAGCCAGTGCAGGTGGTATTTTAGAAGATGGAAAAGCCTACAAGGTTAAACTCATTCGTAACAATCCCGATGCCACAAAAAAACCATTTGTGTATTTGATGGATCTTTCGCGCATCGATGGGATAGCGGCAGGAAAAAGCATTGTTCAGGCCGGGGATATCATTTATGTGGAGCCTCGTTACAAACCTGTAGCAACCTTTGCAAAGGAAGTGGCTCCGATTTTAACGCTACTAACAACGGTGTTTATCCTGTCACAACTCATTAAATAATAAACATGTTTAACCCCCAGGTAGAGTCAACCAACCATCAACTCAAGGATATAACTGAAAAGTTTAGTTCAGGATTTGACATAGGTGTGATTGCTTTTTTATTCAATAAAAGCCGCATCTGGATTGCTCTTGCCTTTATTATTTCATTTTCTTTTGCCTTCATTTATTTACGTTATTCGCAACCTATTTACGAATCAAGGGCCATTGTGCAAATTAATGACGCTAATAAAGCCGATGATATTTTAAAGCTCAGTAATATGGGTAATAACGGTAATATCCTTGCCGAAGCTATTGAGCAAATCCGTTCGAAAGTGTTTTTAAAAAGGGTGGTCGAAAAGTTAGACATCAGCGTGAATTACTTTTCTGAGGGAACTTTTAAAAACAGTGAGTTATACCACTCGTCCCCTTACCATGTTAAAATAAACTCAAAAGACGGTACGGTTTTTGGTCAGAAAATTTATGTTGAATTTAATGGGTTTATAACAGGTGGTGTTTTACGGATAGGGAAAGTAGGTTACCCCTTCGAACTTAACACCTGGCTTAATACAAAAGATTTTGATGTGAACGTTTATCTCAACGAGAAAATAGCCTTGCCCGTGATTAAAGAAGTGATTAAAGAAAACAATGCTTTTTATTTTATTGTTTCAGATGTTGATGCGGTTACTGCCATTTTACAAAGTAAAGTTGAATTAAAATTACTTAACGATCAGGCAAAAACAATTCAGATAAAGGTAAAGGATGTGAATTCAGCCAAGTCGACCGATATTGTAAATGCCATAACGGAAGAGTATTTAACCTACGATGTAGAACGAAAAAGCGAAAGTTCAACCAATATTTTATCCTTTATCGATTCGCAATTAGGCATCGTATACAACGAATTAAAAAAAACTGAAGGCGATTTACAGGAATTTAAAAAAACCAAAAAAATCAACGATCGCGATAAACTCATCAATTCTGAATTGATGAAGTATTCTACTGTGGAAGATCAGATGCTAAAGGCCGAAATGGAAGAGCGCATGATTTCAGAAATTCAGGATCGTGTCGCTAAAGATAAAAAACTCGACATCTACTCGCTCATCTCATTAATGTCGGGCACCGAATACGAGAACATCATCAAAGATATTACACAAAACATTCAACGCCTGCTCACCGACAAGGAAAACATGCTTTATGCGGTAACGCCTAACTCGGAAAATATAAAAAAAATAAACTACCAAATTGAGACTCAAAAAAAACTACTTATCGAAAGTTTAGATGGCATTCGTTTAAAATACCGCACCAAATACAAAAGTTTACTTGAACGTTCAACTGATTTTAAATCACGTTTAAACCAAAAACCCGAAGACGAAGTGGAGTTTTCGCGCTTAACACGTTTATATTCTATCAGCGAAAAATACTATACCATGTTGCTCGAAAAAAAAACCGAATTCTCCATTTCTAGAGCCGGTTATGTTTCGAAAAATATTATTTTAGAACAAGCACAAGGCAATGGTGTTCAGGTATCACCGAGTCAGCGTAACGCGCTACTAATTGCCTTTTTGGTTTCGTTTAATTTTTTCATCGGACTGGTATTTGTTCGTTATCTATTTCATGATAAAATTTACACCCTGGGTGATATTATCAAATACTCCAGTGGTAATGTTTCCTTACTTGGCGTTATTCCAAAATACCCCAACGATATTCCGGTTTCACAACTCATCGTGGATAAAAACCCAAAAGCCTTAATTTCCGAAGCATTCAGAACGGTGCGTACCAATTTAGGTTTTATCGATTCGACTCCGGGTACAAAAATCGTTTCCGTTACTTCTACCATTAGTGGTGAAGGAAAGACATTTGTAGCGATTAACATTGCAGGTGTATTGGCCTTTACCGGAAAGCGTGTGGTGATTATTGATTTGGACATGCGTAAACCTAAAATTCACAAAGGTTTTGGTGTTTCCAATAATATTGGGATGAGTACCATTTTAACAGGTACCACGCCCATCGAAGATTGTTTTATGAACAGTCCGATGGATAACCTCAAATTTATTACGGCCGGCCCATCACCTCCTAATCCTTCGGAGTTAATTTTGAGTGCCAAGCTCGACGAGGTATTGACCTATTTAAAAACACAGTTTGATTATGTAGTAATTGATAATGCGCCGGTAGGTTTGGTAACCGACGGTATTGCTACCATACAAAAAGCCGATTATCCTATTTATGTATTCAGAGCCGGTTATTCGCGTAAACAATTTACCCAAATATTAGATCGTTTGAAAAACGAATCGCATGTTAAAAATTTATCGGTGGTTTTAAACGATGTGGACGTGAGCCGTAAAATTTACAGCTATAATTACGGTTATGGCTACGGTTATGGCTACGGTTATGGCTACGGTTATGGAAGCGGCTATTACAGCGATGATGAGAAATTTAATAATAAAACAAAAAAGAAATAATTCATGGAAGTAATCAAAACTAAATTAGAAGGAGTTCTGGTGTTAAAGCCAAAAGTGTTTGAGGATGCAAGGGGCTATTTTTTTGAAAGTTATAATCAGAATCTTTTTTTGCAGGCTGGTTTAAATTTAAATTTTGTTCAGGATAATCAATCCTTGTCTCAAAAAGGTGTACTGCGTGGTTTACATTTTCAAAATAATCCGCATGCTCAGGGTAAACTGGTTCGTGTAATAACTGGCGCTGTGTTCGATGTTGCTGTGGATATCCGCAAAAATTCTGCAACCTTTGGCCAATGGTTTGGTTTAGAACTCACCGAAAAGAACAAGTGGATGATGTACATTCCTGAAGGTTTTGCGCACGGCTTTGCAACGCTTGAGAACAATACCATATTTTCATACAAGTGCACCAAATTTTACAATAAGGCTTCTGAAGATTGTTTGTTATGGAACGATCTCGATATTGGCATTAATTGGAATCTCGACAACCCTTTATTATCCGAAAAGGATCTGCAAGGCAAAAAAATTAAAGACTTTGTAAGTTTATTTTAGTTCAAATACCGTCATGCTATTACACTATGTTTAGATAAACAAACGATAAAATGAATCTCAGTTTCCATTTCATACTTACCACCATTTTTATTGTGTGCTTTGTCTTTTCAATGCTTATCAACTATATCCTACTGCGCTTTGCCCAAACCCTAGGAATGCGTAATCACGATCAGCATCAAATTCGTTGGAATTCCGATTCTAAACCTTCATTAGGAGGCATTTCGTTTTATGTGGTATTTTTATTTGCTTTTATTTTCACTATTATTCTTCCTCATAAAAGTGCAGGATTTAATTCGCACATCATTGGCATTTTAATGGCTGCTACTTTAGCCTTCTTAATGGGTTTAGCCGACGATGCTTTTAACACACAACCTTTACTTAAATTCCTTACTCAAATTTTTTGTGCCCTCATTGTTATTTTTTCCGGTCATTGCATCATGATTTTTGAGAATCAATTTGTGAATTATTTGGTAACTTTTTTTTGGGTGGTTGGTTTAATGAATTCGGTAAATATGCTCGATAACATGGATGGTATTAGCACCATAGTTTCTATCATTGCTTGTTTTTTTATGGTGGCAGTAAATGTATCGCTGTTCAATATTAATAGTTATGCAACAACACTTAATTTGGGTATTTTGGGAGCCTTATGTGGCTTTTTGGTTTATAATTTCCATCCTTCCAAAATGTTTATGGGTGATACAGGCAGCCAATTCTTAGGTTTATTTTTAGGTGTAATGGGAATTGATAATTGCTGGAATAATCCTACTTCACTCATGGTACATGGTTTTCCAATTGCCAATATTGTAATAGTGGCTTTGGTTTTTTTGTTGCCACTTAGCGATACCATTACTGTAGTGGTAAACCGACTGCGTAAAGGTAACTCCCCCTTTATTGGCGGTAAAGATCATACGACGCATCATTTGTTTTTTAAAGGTTTAAACGAAAAAAAAATAGCTCTTCTTTTTTTTGCGATTGGCATTATTGGTATTCTATTGGCTTATATGCTGGTGATGAAATTTTCATTTGGCTTATTTTACTTTGGTGTATTTTATGTCATTCTCATTTTCACACTTTTGTTTCTGAATACCATTATCAACAAAAAGAACTAGGTTTTTTTTCAATAGGTCCTTAATTAATACCGAGATATACATAACAGTCTCCTTGCAGCAGACCACTAAGAATGAAAATAAACACGCATACAACAACTTTTAAAACAGCCCTGTTGTTCTTTTTTATGGTTGTCATATACCTTGTGGCTGCAGTATTTATTGTTAAACCTTCGCCAAACGATGTGGCCTATAAGGACAAGAATTCTAATGTATTTGGTTTAAACATTCCACATAATTTAGAGTTTTGTGGTGAAAAAATCCCTTCTAATAATTTTAACATCAAAGAAGATCTTGAGAAGGAATTTTTTACCAATAATTATTGGAAAAACAATTCACTCGTTTTATTTAACAAGGCCCGCCGCTGGTTCCCCTACATTGAACCCATCTTAAAAGCAGAGGGTGTTCCCGACGATTTTAAATACCTTTGTGTTATCGAAAGTCATTTAAGCAATGCGTCATCTCCTGCCGGAGCTGCGGGCTTTTGGCAACTCGTTCCAAACTCCGCCCGTAATTATGGCTTGGAAGTCAGCGACGAAGTTGATGAACGTTACCACATAGAAAAATCTACCCACGCGGCTTGCTCGCATGTTAAGGACGCCTACCGTATGTTTAAAAATTGGACGCTTTCAGCTGCAGCATATAACCTCGGCATTGGCGGTATTCAAAACGCCATGCGTAAACAAGGCTCCGACAATTATTACGATTTAATGTTAAATTCAGAAACCGGAAGTTTTATTTACCGCATTTTAGCCTACAAAACTTTGTTTGCAAGCCCCGAACACTTCGGCATTAAAAATAAAAAATGGAATTATTTTTCTAAGATCCCGGTTAGTTTGGTGAAGGTCGATTCAACGGTAAGCAATATCAGCCACTTAGCGATATATTTAGGTACCGATGTAAAAACACTAAAACTGTTTAATCCCTGGCTTTTGAAAAACACACTAACTAATGTGGATAAAAAGCCCTATGTGTTTCTGATTCCCAAAAATTCAAAAACCGATTACTCTTATCTGGCAGAGGATGTGTTACCCGAAATTACTAAACCAACTGCGATTAGTCCAATTGCAACGACTTTAATAACGAGTACAGATACCTTGGTCAAAAATAAATCTAGCTTAAGTTATAGCGTTAAAACCATGCAAGAAGAGAAAAAATACTAACGGTATAAATTCACATGACCGGTATACTCCTTGGGTTCTCCGTCAATGCCGGAGGCATTGATTTTCCAAGTATACACATCGTTCTCACAACTTTTACCATTAAAGTTACCGTCCCAACCTTGCTGTATGTCACTGCTTTCAAATAATAAAGTGCCCCAGCGGTTAAATACCATGATGTGATATTGTTTTAACCCACGTCCTACCGGAAGGAACAAGTCGTTTTTATTATCGTCATTTGGGGTGAATACATTGGGAACATACACGTGAAAATCGGGAGCTACTAAAATGCTTTTGATCATGGTATCAGCGCAGGTCCAACTATTTTCTACAACTAATACAATTGGAAATAAACCGGCATCTTTAAAGAAATAGTTATAAGTACTTCCACTGCCAATGGTTTGCTCTGAATCTTGAAAATACCAACTAAACTTTTTTAACTGTTCTCCGCTTGACTTACTAATGAAACTAACTTCATCAATGCTCTCGATCGGTTTTTCGGGACTGAAGCTGAAGTCGGCTACCGGAACGGGATAAGCGTTTACGGTAAAAGTAGTTACGTTTTTACAACCATTGATGGTGTCGGTAAAAAATCCTTTTATAAGATAAGTACCTGGTTTAGTGAAAAGATAACTAAATGATTTTTTACTCATACTCGTTGTTTCAATTTCCCAACGGGTACTCACAGCTGTGGCGGTGGGTAGGGACGACGCATAGTTAAAATCAGAAGTGAATGGCACGCAAGCTTGCATTTTAGTGCCAACCAAACTGCCAACCGGCAACTTAATAACGTCCAAACTTATAAGCGTACTGGCGTTGCAGCCTCGTAAATCGCCAACTGTTAAGGTATAAGTGCCACCATAACTTGACGTGGAAGCGGTAAACGTAAGTGGATTACCGGAAAATAAAAAAGTACCATCCGGTCGATACCAAGAATAATATAAGCCACCATATCCGGTTAAACTGACTTCGGAGTTAAGGCAGACTTTATTTTTAGAACTGGAAACAGCCGGAAATGGTAATGGTGTGGTTACCAAACTGACTTGCACTGCCGCTGTACAACCGTTGGCCGCAGAACCAAATACCGTATAAATAGAGGTGTTACTAAATGTAGCGCTTGGAATATAAACACTCGACTGATGCAAGTTTGTGATCCCTGGTCCGTTCCACGTATAAGTTACCGAACCACTTGAGGTTAAGATGGCCGGCGCTGTTATACAAACGGTAGCACCCACGGCAGTTAAATTAGGATTGGTAAGGATACTAACGGTTGTGGTAGTGGCCGATGTACAACCATGAATATCCTGCACCGTGACACTGTATATGCCGGCATGGGCTAATCGTACCGGTAAAATAGGGTTCGGACTCGGCATAAAAGACAAATAGGCATTAGGACCAACCCAGGTGTAATTGGCGTAGCCTGAATTTACATTTAATTGTAAGGTTTGGGTTTCACAAAGTGGGCCATTATTTGAAGCAATTGGATTAGGTAATGGATAAATGGTAATGGAGTGGGCAATTTGCGCTTGGCAGGGTCCTGTAGTAACCACCAGGGTGTAAATACCGTCGGCACTCATATTTACCGGATTAATAATAGGATTTTGTGCAGCACTCATAAAGCCACCCGGACCATACCAAACGTAAGATGCGCCTCCTGAACCTAATAAAGTTAAGGATTCACCGTCACAACGCGGACCGTTATTAGTGAAAATTGGATTCGGCATGGCCGTAACCGTTACATTGGCAACCGCTGAGTTGGTACAACCTTGTGGACTGGTTGCCATGACCTGATAATTACCGGTGTGTGAAACGAAGGCGCTGGGAAAGGATGGGTTTTGCAAAGCCGTTGCATAATTATAGGGCCCGGTCCAAGCATAGGTGGAGCCCGGCAATGAATAGGCACTGAGCGTTAAGACCGAACCTTGACAAACAGTGCTGCCAACAACAGAAAGTACAGGCGTTGGATTAACCAATACACTAAAACTGGCCGCTGCCGTGCAATTGTTGGCGGCACTTACCAAAACTTGATAGGTTCCGGTGTAGGCGGGACTCGCGCCTGTGACCTGTGCGTTTTGGCTATTTGCATTAAAACCAAGTGGGCCGGTCCAGAAATAATTAATACCTCCCAATGCAGTTAACTGAATGTTTTGACCGTTACAAATAGGACTGTTGCTATTGTATACAGGAACCGGAATGGGCAATAAACCGATGTACCCGTTAGCGGTGGAAGTGCAACCTTGTGCTGAACCTACTACACCATATATGGTATAAACAGCAGGACTTGCGGTAAACGCGTTGCCGTTAGCCCCGCCAGTCCACGTGTAAGAGGATGCGCCGCTGGCAGTTAATGTGCCGGGTGCATTTGGGCATATGGAAGTGGATGCTACAGTAATGATTGGGTTAGGAACGAATGAAACCGTTATTAAAGCATTGCTCAAACAATTGCGTGAATCCATACTGCTTACCGAATAACCATAGTTGCCGGGAAAAAACTGGGAGACCACTTCAGTCGCGGTTTGTGGGCCTGGCAACCACGTATAGGTGTAACCAGCACCAGGCGTGCCTCCTGAATTAGTGGCCGTTAAGGTGAGTCCTTTGCCGGCACAAGCCGATGGTGAACTGGCAGTAATCATTAATGACGTGGCGCTAGGCGAATTAATTTGAAAGGTTTGGCTAAAACTACAAAACGTAATGGCATCGGTTACTGTTAAGGTGTTCACACCGGCTGCCAAACCTGTTGCAGTTGCTGTGGTTTGACTACCAAAAGCATCGGTCCACACAAAGTTTTGAGATCCGGTTCCCCCCGTTAATAAAACACTCGCTGTTCCGGTATTCAGTCCATAACAATCGAGTGTCCCGGTGTTTACGATGGTTCCCGTTATGGGAACAACACTAACAAACCCGGCTGTGGCTGTATTCACACAACTGCCGCCATTGTAATGCACACTTACTGTATAGTTACCCGGAAATAAACCTGTTGCTATGGAGCTGGTTTGTGCTGTGGGTGTCCATGAATAAGAAAAAGGTCCAAACATGTTATAGGGCGTTACCGTTGCTGAACTTAAACTACTGCAGTTAAATGTACCTGAGGTTATAGAAATAGAAGGGGCACTCACCGAAAAGCTGGTAGATGAAATACAGCCATCCGGAAAAAAGGCAATGGCAAATACCGAACCTGAGTTGGAGTAAGTGGCCGAGGTGCTTCCGCCGCCAGTGGTGACGGGTGCCGGCGACCAGATAACAGAGCTAGGTGGACCTGAAACACCGGCCACACTAAAGGATAATAAGGTTAAACTACTCGTGCAGCCAACCGTTGGCGTGAGCACGGGAATGGGATGAGTGGTGACACAAACCTGATTTGAAATAGCGGTTGTACCCCCACACGAAGTCACTAAAGCCTGATAACAACTTCCCCCAAACAAACCGGGTGTGGCATAAGAGGGTGAGTTGGCCCCTGGAATATTTGTCCATGGTCCCGTTGTGCTTGGTCCCGATTGCCATTGCACAAAACCCGTAAAGGTACTGAGTGTTAACGTAGATCCCTGATATACACAAATAGTAGATGGCGTGGCTACGGCAACACCGGGTACAGGTGGACCCAATCCAACATTTAAAAAGATGGTCGCTGAAGCTGTCCAGCAGCCGGTTGGACCGCCGGTAACCATACATGTAAACGTAGTTGCCGCTGCAGCCGAAGCAATGGGATTAGCAATGTTGGCGTTGGTTAATCCGGCACTGGGGGTCCATGAGTAAGAAGCCGGAGGAAAGCCACATCCATTGATAATGGTGGCGTTTAACTGAACAACTTGAGGTGGACAAATAAGATTTGGACTGGCTGTAAGCGACAGTGTGGGTTGGGTAAATACACCGGAAGTTGTGAAAGTGTAGTTAGAAGACCATAAACTGGAAGTGGTGATATTGTTATTACGCTCTCTGATTCTGAATTTGTAGGCTGTGCCTGCACATAAGGAAGACACATTGATGGTAAAGGAATTGTAAGTGTAAGGGGAAGAAACAAAGGATTGAGGAGGGGAGGTAAAGGTTTGTGAAGCTAAACCTGAAAAAGCATTTCCGTTACAGGCATATTCGACATCAATAACATTCGGACAATTAAGCCAGCTTGAGGTGTTACTTATAGATAAAATAAAATTGCTGCCCACCATGCTTTGTGTAACCACAGTAGGCACGTTTAAAGGCGAACAGGCCTGATAAGCATATGGCAAGCATGTAAACAGAACAAGCAAAAACCGGAGTACCTTATTTTTGAAAAGATTCATGCTTTGTTTTTTGACTTTTATGCTTAAAATGAAATACTGCCCTTGTAATAACACATCAATATATGATTTTTTAAGTGCTTGGCTTTATTCTTTAAACACTCAAAGAGATTGTTTACTCATTAAGAGGTAAGTCTTACTCAGGAACAATCAAAATACTTCATAATATTGCGCTCAAAAGGGCGCACCTTTAAAAAAATAATTACATTTGGTTAAAGCGCCTCTGCAAAAAAAATCGGAAATGAAAAATAGTCCTTATAGCCTCCTTCTTTTTTTCTTCCTCATGAGCATGTCGTTATTTTCTTCGGAAGCGCTGAGTGCAAAACACTTATTTATTGAAAATAAAGGTCAAGTGCTTGATCAAAACCATCAACCAAATACCGATGTTTTATTCCTTTATTCTGGCAGCGGCTTAAACATACAATTACGCCGTGGAGGTTTTTCATATGAGGTTTTTAATGCGGAAATTCCTGAAGCCTGTATTTCGCCCACTACCTTTAAACAGAATCTTCAGGGGCTCAATGAAGCAAAACTCTTTACACACCGCGTGGATTTTGATTTTTACGGCGCTGCCCAAGAGCATGGCATTATAAAAGAACAGGCATCGGCCGACTATTTAAATTATGTGGTGGATGGTTTAGAAATAGGTTTTGTGAGAGGCTTTAAAAAAGTGACCTACTTAAATGTTTTTAAAAATACCGATATCGAATTTATACTCAGCGATAATGCCAACAAGCCTTTAAAATACAATGTCATCCTTCATCCGGGTGCCGATCCGAAACAGATTAAGTTTTTAATTAAAGGCGCGGATCAAATTAGTAAAAACATAGCCGGCGATTTACTCATCAGCACACAATTCGGACAACTCCATGAAAGCATCCCATTTAGTTATTATACGTCTTCCCCTTCAGTAAATGAACCGGTTGGTTTTAAGTTACAAAATAAGCTCTTGTTCTTCGATATGACTTACGATGATTCTAAAACACTCATCATCGATCCGAGTTCAAATTTAATTTGGAGTACCTATTGTGGAGGGGCTCAACTTGATTTTTGTAATGGCACCGCTTCTGATAATTTAAATAATGTGTATGTGGCCGGTTATTGTCTCAGCACATCCAATATGGCTACCAGCGGTGCTTTTCAATTTACGCTCACCGGTAGTTTTGATGCCTACCTCGAAAAATTTAATGCAGCAGGTCAACGTGTGTGGGGAACCTATTTTGGTGGAACCGGGGTTGATGTTTTTTACGCCATTAAAACAGCACCTAACGGCATTATTTATTTGTCGGGCGATTCGTTCAGTACATCCAACATAGCTACGCCGGGTGCACATCAAACGGTATATGGAGGTGGTATTGATGATGCCATATTGGTAAAATTTAATTCAGCCGGCCAACGCCTTTGGGCCACTTACATGGGCGGCACCCAACACGATATTGCACAAGCTTTATGTCTCGATAAAATTGGAAATATTTTTATTACCGGTCATACCGAAAGTCCTAATGCCATTGCTACAGTGGGGGCATACCGAACCGCATATGTTTTAAATTACGACGTGTTTATTACCAAGTTTGATTCAACGGGTGTGCGTTTGTGGGGCACGTATTATGGCGACTCGGGTGTGGATGAAGCTTATGGCATTGGCTGCGATACCACTGGAGCGGTTTATGTTACAGGTGGCACACAAAGTACCGCAGGCATTAGTACCATTTTTGCACAACAGTTAAATTGTGGTGGGGCTGAAGATGCCTTTGTTGCTAAGTTTAATGCCAGTGGAACAGCTTTGTTATGGGGAACTTATTATGGTGGGGGAGGTAATGATTTTGGAACAGCTTTGGAGGTCAGTAGAACAGGTACGCTTTTTATGTGTGGCACTACCACCAGCAGTAATAACATTGCAAGTGCCGGGGCCTATCATAACGGTTTAGCCAGTGCCGACGATGCCTTTATCATGAGCATGAATGACAACGGACAACGGTTGTGGGCCACTTATTTTGGAGGAAATGATGTGGATTATATCCATGCATTGACCTTAGATCCTAACAATAACCTTGTTTTTTGTGGCGCTACCGAAAGTACCGATTCCATTGCCACTACAGGTGCTTTTCAAACAACAATAAATGGACTGAATAATTACGACGCCTATTTTGCGAAATTTACGTCCGATGGAAAACGGAAACTGGCTTCCTATTTTGGTGGTCCTGCTAACGATACCGGCAAAGGCATTTGTTTAGATAACACCGGAAAGCTATACATGGGCGGCGAAACTAGCAGTACCGTTAACATAGCAACCAGCGGGGCGTTTATGACCACCGCCGCTGGAGCAGGGGATTTGTTCCTAGCTAAATTTTGTATCACCCCCGAACCTAAATTAAGTCCGGCCGGTCACCCCACACTTTGCGCCGGCACACTAACGGTTCTGGCCAGTACGGGTTATTCTACTTATTTATGGACCAATGCCTCAACAGTGAATCCTTTAGTAATAACAACCACCACATCGCAAACAAGTTATTCCATGTCTGCTTTAGTAAAAGATGGCTATGGCTGTCAGGCCTATACCGACACGGTTTTTATCACCACCAAAAAATGTATCAATGGTTTATCTGAAGTTGAGTTTTATTCAGACCTTCTCATTTATCCTTCTCCTGCCAATGATTATATTTATATTCAGTCAACAGAGTTTGATTTTTCTCAAGCCATTATTAAGATATATGACCTGAGCGGTAAAGAGGTATTATATTTTACTCAAAAAGAATCTGATCAAGGCTTAAACATACAAAGCCTAAACCCCGGACTCTACCTGCTTCGGATCCATTCTTCACAGAATGACATCGTTAAAACGTTCGTGAAAGAATAAAATACACTTCATCAATCTCTTTACAAATTGCACAGTGAAAAAAAAATTATCACCTGTCTTTGACCTAAATTTCGCAGAACAGTGTGCAGAAGCGAAGACAAAAGCACGAATACGAGAAATTATAGTTGGAACTGTTCTGCTGCTGAAGAATTCAAAATTGCAAAAATAAATAGTTCTTAAACTACGGATTTTGCGCCAGGGATGTGAAGGGTTTAGTTCTTTTTTGCCGCCTGTCTCTTCGGCGGCAGGACATCAAGGCTGTGCCTTGATGGGCCAGTTAGTGTGTTGAACCGCAGCAGGGCAGCAAGCCTGTGGCTTGATGAGCCAGCCTGTGCCTTGAGTCCGATAGCTATCGGACCGGAGCAGCCCGCCCGGGCGCCCAAAAAAAGCCAGAGTTAGTAACGATTCTACTATAAAATGGATTTCTTGCCATTTTCAATAAATAAAACAAAATCAACAGCACAAAAAAAAACGCAAACCTTACAGTCTGCGTTCTTAAATTTATTTTAAAAATACTAAAGCGCACTATTATCCGGCGCGCCAATCGTTGGCATCTCCATCTTCGGCTTCAACTCTTCCTCCGGTTTATCAAAAGGACGTTTCCCAAAAATATCTTCTAAATCTTCTTTAAAAATAACTTCCTTCTCAAGCAATTTTTCAGCCAGTAAAGTTAATTTATCTTTATTGCTCATTAATATTTGTTTGGTTTTTGCATACGCAATATCCGTCATCTTTTTCACTTCCTCATCAATGGTGCGGGCGGTGCTCTCGCTATACGGTTTGCTGAAAGCGTATTCACTTTGTCCTGAACTATCGTAATAACTGATGTTACCGATTTTATCATTTAAACCATAGTACACAATACAGGCAAAAGCTTGTTTGGTTATTTTTTCAAGATCACTTAAAGCACCTGTACTTACTTTACCAAATATGATCTCTTCTGCGGCACGTCCACCCAGGGCAGCACACATTTCATCCATAATCTGATTGAGCGTTGTGATTTGTCTTTCTTCCGGTAAATACCAAGCTGCACCTAAGGATTTACCACGGGGCACAATGGTTACTTTTACCAGCGGTGATGCATGTTCCAGCATCCAGCTAACGGTAGCGTGACCGGCTTCGTGAAAAGCAATCACTCGTTTTTCTTGTGGGGTGATAATTTTGTTTTTCTTTTCTAAGCCGGCAATGATTCGGTCAACAGCATCTAAAAAATCCTGTTTCTGAACCATTTTTTTATTTGAACGGGCTGCAATTAACGCGGCTTCGTTACAAATGTTGGCAATGTCGGCACCGCTAAAGCCCGGTGTTTGTTTGGAAAGAAAATCAATCTCAACAGTTTCGTCAATTTTAATTTTCTTTAAATGCACCGCAAAAATTTCTTTACGTTCGTTGAGGTCAGGCATATCTACATAGATTTGTCTGTCGAAACGACCGGCACGCATTAAGGCTCTGTCTAAGATATCGGCACGATTCGTAGCTGCTAAAATAATTACACCACTGTTGGTACCAAAACCATCCATTTCGGTGAGTAATTGATTTAAGGTATTCTCGCGCTCATCGTTAGCACCGGCTGAGGCGTTCTTTCCGCGGGCTCTACCAATGGCATCAATCTCATCAATAAAAATAATACAAGGGGCTTTTTCTTTGGCTTGTCTGAATAAGTCACGCACACGTGAGGCACCTACACCTACAAACATTTCCACAAAATCCGATCCGCTTAAAGAGAAGAAAGGTACTTTGGCTTCACCTGCCACAGCCTTGGCCAATAAGGTTTTTCCGGTACCCGGAGGTCCTACCAGTAAAGCGCCTTTCGGAATTTTTGCTCCTAAGTCGGTATATTTTTTCGGATTCTTTAAAAAGTCAACAATCTCCATTACCTCCATTTTAGCGCCGTCTAAACCGGCCACGTCATTAAAGGTGATGTTTACGTGGGTATCTTTATCAAACAAAGTAGCTTTTGATTTTCCGATGTTGAAGATCTGACCGGGACCGCCACTGCCGCCACCGCCCATACGACGCATCATAAAAATCCAAAGTACAAGCATGATGACGATAGGTAATAACCAAGGTAATTGATCACTCATCCAATTGGTTTCTTCAATGCTGCGTGCCGAAATTTGTTTGTCCTTAGGAATGCCCGCTTCGTTCTGCACTTTTTCCATACTGGCTAAAAAGTAATCGATGGAAGGGATCGTCACAAAAAATTGTGGACGTTTGTAATTTTTATCCGGGAAAAAAGCACGACCGGTTTTAGGATCCTTGTAACGGTTCAAGGTAGCAGCGCTATCAGGGTTAACGGTAATGCGGGCAATGGTTTTGTTCACGATTACCACATCTACCACATCGCCTTTTACCAACATTTCCTGATAAAATTTACTCTGACTGACTTCCACTAATTTGGAATTAAAATCATTGCCATAAAATACCACAAACAGTAAAACGACAACAACCAGACCATAGATCCAGTAGAAGTTATTCCCACCGGCGCCCGGTGTTTTGTTGCCTCCAAATTGTGAATTCTGGCGTCCGAATTTTTCCTTCATACGCTCAAACTGTTTCTTACGTTCTTCTTCCGAATTACTGTTGGAAGAGGGTTCGTTCTTTGGCGGTGTTGGCGTTGGTTCCTGATTTTGTTCTTCGCTCATTGGTCTATAAGATCTTTATTTAATTAATCGTTAATGTTGGTAATCTCTGCGTCGCCCCAAAGGCCTTCAATGTTGTAGTGTTCACGCACCTCGCGTAAAAACACATGCACCACCACGTTAATGTAATCAATTAAGATCCACTCACCGTTTTGGTGACCTTCCGAATGATACATTTTTTCGGAGGTTAGTTTTTCAACGATCTCTTCCACGCTGTCGGCAATGGAATTAACGTGGGTATTACTATCGGCGTCACAAATCACAAAGTAATCGGTTACCCGGTTTTCGATGCCCTGTAAGTTAAGAATGGTAATGTGTTTGCCCTTTTTTTCCTGCATGCCTTCTACCACCGCATCCAGCAAGCTGGAAGTTTGTTTGGGCGTTGAGGTTTTTTTAGGACGTTTAGTAGTCGTTGTTGTTTTTTTCTTGTTTTCAAGATTAGCAATAACATTGGCTTCGCGAAAGGCACGTTCTTTATCGGTAAGGGCTTTTTTAACCGGAACCTTTTTAATCGTTTTTTTTGCTGAGACAGATTTTGATTTGACTACTTTTTTTGCAGCTGCTTTTACTGTTTTTTTTGCTGCTGCTTTTTTCACCGGAGTTTTGGCCATGAAATATATTTATTGCTTTGCTTTTAATTAATTTTACTAGGTTTACATCAAACAACAAATTTAACTTATTTGGTGTAATGGAGACATTATTTATTGGCAAAAACCTTATTTTTTTACCTGCGATTGATAGCACCAATTCTTATGCCATAAACTTGTTAAAGAACGTTAAGCTGCCCGAAGGAACAGTGGTGCATACTGCTAATCAACTTAAGGGTAAAGGACAGCGGGGCAGCCACTGGAACAGTGAAGCAGGCATGAATGTAACAGCTTCGGTTATTTTAAAACCGGTCTTTTTAGATCTTAAAAATCAGTTTTATTTGTATCAAATTGCTGCCTTGGCTTGTTATGACGCAATGGCGGAAATACTCGATAGTAGCCAATTTGACATTAAAATTAAATGGCCGAATGACATTTTAGTAAATCGCCGAAAAATTGCGGGTATCCTTATCGAAACCACCATTCAAAACAACCTACTTAATTGCTGCGTTGCAGGCTTTGGCATCAATGTCAATCAAACTCACTTTGGCGACTTACAAAAGGCTACTTCACTGAAACTACTCAGTCATAAAGAGTTTTTGCCAACGGATGTTTTGAAGACACTCTGTCGTTATGTTGAAAAATACTACCTAGCATTGATTAATTCTAATTATGAAGAAATCAATCAAAACTACCTCAAGCATTTTTTTGGTTTAAATGAATTTTTAAATTTTGAACTCAGAGGCGAGTTCAAAAATTTAATGGTGAAAGGATTAACAAATAGCGGTTTGATTTTACTGGAAGACAATAAGGGTAAACACTACGAGGCGGATGTAAAGGAGTTGAAGTGGGTGTATTAGTGCTTTGTTAAGTGCTTGCAACCTATTTTTTATTTTGTATCTTTGTTTTAAGAATGAAATTTTACGATAAATATCCACAACTTAAGCAGAAAGGTTTTCTGGCTCAAATGCTTTCAAATACGGTGTATTCAACCATGTTATTGGAGAATCAGCAAGTGGCCATGTCTAAAGTCGAAGAAATTGTGTTAAGCTTGTTAAAGGAACAAGAGTTAAAAGGTGGTCAATTCTTTTTTAATCAAATTAGTTAAGGCTTCAAAGTTACCATTGTCAGCTTGTTTCATGGCTGCAATATAGTTTTTTCTGCTGTCACCCTCACGGTGATAAAGTTCCAAGGGTTTGTAACCAAATTTAAGTGCAACAAGGTTCATTAAAATTCTACCTGTTCTGCCGTTTCCATTGTTAAATGGATGAATACGAACAAACTCATAGTGAGCAAAAGTTAAACAACTCGTATGCTCATCTTCAGTTATAGCGTTATGAATTTTGAAGTTTAAATCATCAATGAATTGATACATAAGCTGTAATATTTTTGAAGGTTCGGGAGGAATAAGTTGTCCGACCATTACAGTGTTTGTTCGCCAACAACCGGCCCAGTCATAAAGTTCTGAAAATGCTAGCGAATGAATTTCTAAAATTAATTGTGTTGATAGTTCAGTTTCAGAGTCCAAACTAAACACAAATAGTTCAGCGGTAGCAATTCCTTTTGCTTCATATTCGTTGATAAGGTTTTTATCAGTTAGCGCAAGTTTGTTGTCGTCTGGTGATGGCGTCCAATGCGTGTTATCTTCCATTATTCAAATGTAAGGAATATAATTTTAGATTATTGTCTAACAATTTCTGGTATAGCAGGCTATATTGAATTAAAGGTTTACAATATCCAATGATGGTCTAACTTGACTCACATAATTTACTGTTTTCATTGAACGATACTTTGGGTACGAATGGGAATTAATTTAAGCTTTTGCATGAGGAAAACAAATGGTGAATGTACTGCAAGGATAAAAAAACCGCAGAATTAAAAAATCCTGCGGACTAAGACTATACCTTTTATATTAAAGGAACCTGCGTTTTTGTTTTCTGTGTTTATTTCTTTGCTCTTTTTATAAAATAAAATAGGGCAAGCACTACCACCACATGCATCACATTCAATACAATGGCATAAGCTGTGGTGACATTGGGTATTTTTAAAAACGGATTCAGAAATGATAAGGCCAAAAGCACCAGAGAACTAATGGCAAATATTTTAAATCCTTGTTTGCTGAATTTTTCAAACAGAAAAAAGACCATACTGGCTAAGAGGGTAGGAATTACACTCGAAATGATAACCGGAATGACTGTTAATGGCATGTTGGGCGCAATAAAAATTTGGTCAGTAATAACACCTGCCGCATGAAACAGATAAAATAAAATAACATTGATGACTACGGCGCTTAGAGCGGCCAAAAGTCCGGCTTGCATTGATTGTTTGAAATTGATTTTAGTTTCCATTTTAATTATTTTTTTAATGAATTTAGTTTTATGATGCAATAGTACATATATTTACTATCTAATACATAGTACTATCCCAATGGATAGCACTTTCCAAAAGGATAGTAAAGTGGAAAAATGCAAAACTAAAACTCCCGAAACACAGCATACTCCGGCTGCCTGCTCGCAATTACTCCGTCCGGTTAAAGATTCGCTGGAAGTGCTGAACGGAAAATGGAAACTCCAGATTATTGGCTCCTTAAGCTTTGGTAACAAACGTTTTGGACAAATCTCAAAAGAACTAAATGGCATCACCGATAAAGTTTTGTCTAAAGAACTCAAAGAATTAGAAGCCAACCAATTAATTAAAAGAACGGTTTATGATACCTTTCCACCAACCGTCGAGTATTCCATCACAGACCATGGAAAGTCTTTAAGAAAAGTGATTGAAGAGTTAAAGAACTGGGGGATTAAACACCGTAAAAAGTTACTGGGATAGATAGCGCTTCACAGATTACAGATTGCAAATTACAGATTACAGATTACAGATTCTTTGGGTCATTTATTTCTCCATTTATTTTTTTCCTAATTTATACTTATACGCATAAATCCTTTCTTCTTGCAGTTCATCAGTTGGATTGGCATACTTTCCGTCTTTGTAATGGTAGCGGATCTCATAAATTTTTTCTTTTAAAGTGTCTACTTTATTATCCTTGTAAGTAAACCATTGTTCTACCTTGTCCTCATTGCATCCCCGGTTGGCACATTCGGAGTAGTTTCGTCCATTTACTTGACTTAATTTGCCACTTTCAAGATCATAAGTGTAACGGAGTTCGCAGGTCTTTCCCTTCAAGCTGTTTCCGCTTACATAGCGGACAATTTTTCCGGACTTATTATAAAACAAACTGTCAGAGTAAAACTCTATCTCATTTGAGTAGTCTTCGGGATTGTAATAACAGTTTACTTGCTCAAGACCAAATTTCCCGTAATTATATACAAGCAGTTCCTTAACTTCATTGGAATCGAGTAAATCTCTGAGTTCCGTTTCCCCTTCTTGAAGTTCTTCTTTCAGTAGTTGTTTAAATTGTGAGACCTTTTTATCACTAAATTTTTTGCGACGGCCTGCATAGCTGATCATCATGGCATCGCGCTGTTTCGTATCATAAAACCACTCGCGCTGGTAATCGGTATACTTGGTTGAATCGTAATGATCATAATCTCGTTCTGAAGCGCTTTGAATTTTTCCAAATGCAGTATAAGTAAAATCGTAACGATGCTCGGTTTTGGTGCTTGAGTTAAGCTGGTAAACGGTTTTAACCTGATGTTGATCATTCAATTGCCAGATTTGATGATCGCTTACTGTATGTCCGGTTTTATCGTTACCACAAACATAGCGGTGATCCGAACTCGTGAATTCCCATTTGCCATTTCCTTTGTCTTGCCACATCATAAAATCAGAAACCACGCGTAACAAAGGATAAAGATCACGGTTATTTACCCAATCGGCATTGTCAATTAAATACGCATAACTAAAGTCGATGAGTTCAAAACAATTCGGTTCATGTTTTACTTCTTCTTGATTTCCAAAACGAGGCGAATGAAATTGTAGTTTGTAGTAAAGACTATCGCCGCAGGGAGCAGGCGAGCTGTAATAGCCGTAATAGCTGCTGAAAATGGGATTACAAGGATTGATGTTAGTTTTTGGATGAATGTTAACATTAAGCGAACCAGTCGCATTTTGTTGTAAATGCAATAAACGTTGGGCACTTAAAACCTTGCAAGCAAGCAAAAAGAGGATAAACAGGAACGATCTCATATACTAGAGATGCAAGGACTTCTATTTTCCATAAACATACCGGAAAATTATTGAAGCTTCTGTAGGGGTATTACCGGATTGTTCCCAAGGCACCTTTTCTGTTTTTAGGCATGGTGACAGGATGCCGGATGATAGGTATATAAATCCAATGTCATAATTAGCAACGGTAAACGCATGAACGTATTCGCTGATGAAACCTGTGCCGCTTTGGTTTTAGTTGCCGTGAAAAGTAATTTGTTTTGCGTTTAATTTCCCTTTAAAAACCTTTTTATGAGTATACTTGAACCTTGTTTCAGTTTGAGGAAATAAAGTCCCGTAGGAAGGTTTGACAGATTAATGTCAAAGGTGCTGGTGTTCACGTCTTCTTTTATGATTAATTCTCCTAAAGGATTATAAATTTCACAGTTAAAAATTTCCTTACCTGAAGCTTGCTGGCTTGTGTTAATACTTAGGTGTAAATGCTCTTTAGCGGGATTGGGATACATTAAAAACGCCAAATCACTTTTTTGTTCTGATAAACTTGTTGGTGAAAGGGTAAACGCACAGGTTTTAATTTTGCAGCCGCTGACATCTTTTACCACTGCGGTGTATTGGCCCAAGAGCGCGGTCGGTATGCTTGGTCCCGTGATGATATAGGTTCCATTTAAATACCAGTTTACTTGTGAGTAATTACCGAGCACGGTTAAATTGCCGGCAACATAACTAATGCTTGGGAATTGATTTCCCACTAAATTATAACGCGTGTGATTAAATGAACTAAATACAACTGAATCGGCATAATGGCGCATAGGTAAGGCTATGCCTCCACTTAAGGTGCTTTGAAAACTGTTGGAAGAAACGGCTGCATTAAAAATACTCGCATAAAGAACCGCTGAAGTTAGATAGCTTCCGGCTAAGGAAGGATGGGTTTGATCGGCATCCCATAAATTTGTGCTCGGCATTTGATTTATCGCCTTCATCCAAGCTTCACCAATGGGTGCAATCACTTCATGCATGCTGTCATTCAAAACGCGGTAATTCACTAAAATGCGTTTAATCATTTCAATGCCGGTGTTCCCGTATGGCGGCTGTCCGTTTTGAACGCCCCAGCCGGCAAATAAAATCATCTTGGCACATGAATTATAAAAATGTAAAGAGTCCATAATTTTAATATGACCTGCTTTAACCAAACTGGAAGATGGAAAAGTAGCCGAATCCAACACAAAACGTCCCTGATTATCCTGCAACACCAAATAGTCCCATTTTTTAGAACGGATTAAACTGTATACAGCCGGATTGGCGCTATGAGCCATGCTTCCTTGAGAAATATCGCCTACAGATACTCCACCCGGAGCATACATACTAACCGAACAGAGCTTGCCACCGGCATCGGCCATGGCTTTAAACAAATCGGGCATGTTGTTATAGTAGGTAAAACTATTGCCAATAAAAAGTACACGGGTGGTATCGTTGGTCGCCAAAGCTTGGTGACTAACGAAAAACATGAGGAAATAGGGGATAAAACGCATGATGCAAAGTCTTAAGGTACAAAAAATTACTAAGCATTTGGATTTAATTTCGTAATTCCTTTTGAAATGATAAGGATCATTTTTGCTTTATACAATACAAACTGTTATTTTCACTTTTCAAGTAAAAACGATGTTAGAGAGTCCATTGCACGAACATAATCTGCTGCAGGTTACTGTTGAGATTGTTGATAAACCATTGCTCAACGCAAGTAAGACTGCCATCGTAAGTTTTTTTGATGACAATGATAAACGGGTTTCTATTTTTAAATTACCGGTTATTACTAAGGAAGATATTTATCAACTCATTGATGACAAACAGGCCCTTCAATTAGGTGGCGCTTATATCAAAGATTTTTCTTTAAACGAATACCGTAAACTGCGCAACCTCGATACGGAAGCCCCTGTGGAGCTTTATGGCTTCTCGGCAAAAAAAACATTTTTTGATTGTGAGATGGAGACTGATTTTAGTCACGCGCAATTTATGGCCGAAAAAACCAGTTTCGAAGCTTCTGTTTTTGCGAATGGTTTTTGTAACTTTTTTTCGGCCCATTTTAGTCAAGGACCGGTGAGTTTTAAAAAGGTGAAATTTGGTTCGGGCAGTATCAGTTTTCAATCGGTACGCTTTGGCGATGGTAACATTAGTTTTAATAATACCAGTTTTGGGAATGGCAATGTGAGTTTTATTGATACCGATTTTGGAAATGGTAATGTTGATTTTAAGAACAGTTATTTTGGGAAAGGAACAGTAGATTTTAAATTCGCCAAGTTTGCCAGTGGCGATATAAGTTTTGAGCGCAGTGTGTTTGGTGAAGGAAGGAAAGATTTTAAGAATGTTGAATTTGGCGGCGGTAAAATTGATTTTAAACGCATTGATTTTAATGATGGTGATGTTTGTTTTGAAGGTGTTGAGTTTGGCGATGGCAAAGTAAATTTTAGAGCTTCGGTTTTTGGTAAAGGAAAAAAAACCTTTGAGTTAGCCGATTTTGAAAAAGGCGAAGCGCAGTTTGACTTGGTTGATTTTGGAACCGGAAGTATTAGTTTTAATCAGGCTTCGGTGATGCAAATTTCATTTAAAGGCTGTCATTTGGATTGTTACACCGATTTACGATTCGCCAATTGCCAGTCGGTAGACTTGAGTAACACTGTTCTACGCGACATTTTGAATGTGAAACCCGAAGGCGAAAAAGTGGTCATCAAAGAAATGATTCTTACCGACATGCGTATACTTGGTCGACTTTTTATTAATTGGCGTGAAAACAATGTGTTTGATTTAATATACAACCAACAAAAAACATCACGTTTTCAAAAAGCTGAGCAGTTTCGGATTTTAAAAGAGAATTTTAGAAATAACGGTCAGTATGATGACGAGGATGATGCCTATTTGGAATTTAAACGCTGTGAAGCAAAAGCCCGCTTGGTTCGTGCCTTAGAACGCAAGGGACAACATGCATTATTGGCATATCCGGAGTATTATTTTCAAAAATATGTTTTTGATTATGTGGGACGATATGCAACAGCACCCATGCGCGTATTGACTAATGCAGGTTTAGCGGTGTTTGTTTACGCCCTCATTTATTATTTTTTGGATAACTTTTTCCCACACATTGGATCAGTAGCTTCTACCTTACCGGCCGAATTAAACAATTCGGGACATTTTTGGAATTCGGTTTATTATAGTGCCATTACCTTTTGTACGGTGGGTTATGGCGATTACTTTGCCTTGGGCTGGGTAAAGCTCATAGCTGCTTTTGAAGGTTTCAGCGGCATTTTTTTAATGAGTTATTTTACGGTGGCATTTGTACGCAAAATATTACGGTAATAACGTTCTAAAGGAATATGGCCATGCAGTATGGTATTTTTTTGATTAGACGATTAAATGAGCTCCAATTGTGTCATTTTCGTTAGGCGATTCCAAGGTTTTTTCAGCAAAACTGCCCTGAAAGAACGCGAGTTCCTTTTATTTTTATTCAAAAAATGCATTTGTAAAAACACTGTACGAATACTGTCTGTTTGTAATCATTCCATTTAATTATAGTTAGAATTGCCGCAAAACCTTGAATTGCGCGCGCTTCATTTTTTTTAAAATACTCTGTAGCTAAATGATATCAAGGCTTTGGGCAATATCGTTATTTAGAATGAATTATTTTCCAAATATAATGCAGGTATGGATTTTTTCCAAATAAAAGATAGATGATGTTAATCATCCGTATTTAAGACTCCTGTGTAAGGTTTAATCTTTTAATGTAAAACACTTCGCTCGTATTGTATAGAACTTTGTGTCATCAAAACTCAAGATATGAAAAAAATAAAATTAGTACTCATTTGGATGATAGTCAGTAACGCCCTGATAGGGCAAATTACTTACACGTTCACAACAGCTGGTGCAACAGGGTATAATGGCCCATCACAAACAGAACTGAATACTGCTTATGCAGCTACAAACTTAAATGGTTTAGTGCAATCCTTAACGGGTGTTCAATCATGGACGGTGCCGTATTCGGGTGCCTATCGCATTCAAACATATGGAGCAGCAGGTGGAGGAAATGGGGGAGCAGGTGCTTCTATGCTTGGTGATTTTAACTTAAGCGCTGGTCAGGTTTTAAAAATAGTTGTAGGTCAAAAGGGGATTAACGGAACAGGCGGACCATTTGGATATTGTGGCGGTGGCGGCGGCGGCGGTTCTTACGTTGTGTCAGGAACGAATTCGTTGTTAATTGCTGCCGGTGGTGGTGGAGGTGGATTAGTAGGTAGCACGCAAGGTGGAAATGGATTGAATGGAACAAGTGGTGGTTCAGTATACAACAATGGTGGAGGTACCGGAGGGAATGGTGGACAGAATGGAATTTCGAATGGTGAAGCTGCCGGTGGAGGTGGTTTTTTAACTGATGGAGGGAATTCAGCCAACAACAATCAATTGCCTTGCGAAGGAGGTAAATCTTTTTTAAATGGTTCAGCGGGTGGTCAAAGTGGATATAATGGTAGTTATTTTGGTGGCCATGGTGGATTTGGTGGTGGAGGATCAGGTTGGAATAATATTTGGAACAGATCTGGTGGCGGTGGCGGTTATTCAGGTGGTCAAGGTGGAACTTGGAATTCGAGTCCTGTTGCGATTGCCGGTGGTGGTGGATCATATAACAGCGGTAGCAATCAAACAAATAACTCAGGTGTTAATTCCGGTGATGGAGAAGTAACCATCACATTATTGTATGGAGTAAGTATATCACAAACAAGTGGTATTTTATGTAATGGTTTAACAACAGCAGCTTTGTCATCAACAGTAAATGGAGGCACACCTCCATTCACCTATACATGGATGCCGGGTGGCAGTAATGCAACAACCTTAAGTGGTTTGGGTGCAGGTGCATATACCTTAACAGTTAAAGACGTGAATGATGTGTATACCGAATCAATTTTCACCATTACACAGCCTAGTATTTTTTCAGTTTCTTCAACACAAACTAATGTGTCTTGTTACGGACTTACTAACGCTATTGCAAACATTGCAGTTAGTGGTGCTACATCACCTTATTCGTATACCTGGTCACCTGTTGGTGGTAATGCTGCCGTGGCAACAGGTTTAGCAGCAGGAAATTTTTTAATAAATATTACAGACGCAAATAATTGTACAACGTCAACATCCTTAAATATCACACAACCTTCATCCTTTGCAGTAACAGCTTCGGTAAATAATGCAACGGTTTGTGCCGGTAACACGGTGATATTCACCGGTGGCGGCGCGGGTTCATATGTTTGGTCGGGCGGAGCCAGTGATGGTGTAGCGCATACACCGGCAGCCAGCGGCTCGTATACGGTAGTTGGAACAGTGGGTGTTTGTACCTCCTCGGCAGAAATTGCTGTAACGGTAAATCCAAATCCAACGATTACTGTTAGTGATGGCGCTGTTTGTTTGGGACAAGCCTTTACCATGATTCCTTTAGGCGCTAACACCTATACTTTTCAAGGTGGTAATGCTATCGTAACCCCTACAACAAACTCAAGTTATACGGTAATGGGAACAAATGTATATGGTTGTGTGTCGCAATTAGTGGCTACCAGTGATGTAACAGTTAATCCATTACCTAGTGTAAGCATAACCGGAACCAACGCTCTGTGCTTAGGTGCTTCGGTTAATCTTACAGCTAATGGCGCTAGTACTTATACATGGCTTAATACCTCAGGCAATACAAGTACTTTAAATGTATCGCCTGTTGTAAGTACAAGTTATAGTTTAACAGGTACCAATTCATTTGGATGTACCGGTAATACCGACATTTTTGCAGTTACTGTAAATACCTTACCGGTAGTGAGTATCTCAGGAAACGCTGCCCTGTGTACAGGTGCTACGGTAACCTTAACCGCTCTTGGAGCAACAACATATACTTGGAACACCAATTCAAACGCTTCAAGTATTGCGGTTAATCCATTGGTTAACACAACTTACAGCTTAAGCGGAAAAAGTGCAGCCGGTTGTTTGGGTAATACCGCAACGGTGCTTGTAACGGTCAATTCAAATCCTACTATTGCCGTTAGCAGTGGTTCTATTTGTACGGGTCAAATTTATACCATCGTCCCTTCTGGGGCTACAACATATACCTATCAAGGTGGGAGTGCTGCAGTAAGTCCAACCACTACTACTAGCTATACAGTTGTAGGAACCGATCTGTCTGGTTGCGTTTCTTCAATAGCAGTGAGTAATGTCACTGTAAATGCTTCACCAAGTATTAGTATTACCGGTAACAATACCTTATGTGCAGGTGGATCGGTTGTGTTGAGTGCAAATGGCGCCAATACCTATACATGGACAAATACGGGTGGCACTGCCAATACGCTTACTGTTTCACCTACCGATAACACCACGTATAGTTTAACTGGCACCAATGCCCTGGGCTGTACTGGTAATCTTGCGGTAAGAGCCGTAACAGTAAATCCTAATCCGGTTATTAGTGTAAGTGGAACCTTGGATATTTGTGCCGGTGAATCAACAAGTTTAACCGCATCGGGTGCAAGCACATATAGCTGGAGTAGCGGTAATACCGGTGCATCGGCAGTGTTGAGTCCTTCTAGTAACTCGGTTTACACCATTTACGGTGCTTTTGCAACTGGATGTAATAACACACAATTGGTAAACATTAACGTGTTTAGTTTACCAACGGTTGCCATTAGTGGTAATGCTGTTATTTGTATTGGTGATGCAACTACCCTTACCGCATCGGGTGCTACAACCTATAGTTGGAGTAATAATGCAATCACTTCTGCAATTAATGTGAATCCAAATACAACGACAACGTATTCTGCAACCGGAACAAATACGAACGGTTGCGTAAATACCGCGGTACAAACGCTTATCGTAAATCCATTACCAATCATTGCCATTTATGGTAACAGCGCCATTTGTGACGGTGATAGTAAAACCTTAACCGTAAGTGGCGCTAATACCTATAGCTGGACTAACGGAGCCACCGGTAACTTAGTGGTGTTAAGTCCGACTTTAAGTACAGGTAATTATTTCTTTACCGTATCAGCTACAAGCAGTGATGGTTGTTTAAACAGCAGAATCGATTCGTTATTAATCAATCCTAAACCAAGTGTGGTCATTGCCGGTGGTAGTTATTTATGTTCGGGTAGTTCGATGGTGTTAAATGCATCGGGAGCAACCTCGTATACATGGAGTAATGCGTCACAAGCATTAAGTATAACCGTAAGTCCGCTTGTAAACACGACCTATTCGGTAGTAGGCACCAGCACCGACGGTTGTATTGGAATTGCACTTAACTCGGTAACAGTGGTAGCTATACCAACAGTTGTCATTAGCGGCAATAACGCCATGTGTGTGGGTGATAGCAGAACACTTACTGCAGGTGGAGCAATTACGTATACCTGGAATAATGGATCAACCAGTACATTCATTGTGGTGAATCCTACTATTTCTATGAATTATAATGTTGTTGGTGTTGTAACCGGTGGATGTAATAATAATACAACAGCCTTATTGGTTGTAAATCCATTACCGGTATTAACTATATCGGCAGTATCGAATGCCATTTGTAAAGGTGAAAATGTGGTGTTAAACGCCGTTGGAGCCAGTACTTATGGATGGACCAATAATGTCACAGGATATAGTATCAGTGTGAGTCCTACCGTAACCACACTTTATACCGTAACCGGAACCAGCAATGCAAATTGTAGTAAAACAGGTTCAATACAAATTACAGTAAATGATTGTACAGGTTTACAAACCACTAGTCAAAACATGGGAATTCGTATTTATCCTAACCCAAGTAATGGTGTTATAAAAATAGAACTACCTGAAAATGGGAACTACTCGGTTAACATTCTGAATGCATTAGGACAGATAATTATGACGCAAAATGGTAGTGGTGTGATTACTGTTGATTTAAGCTCATTTAACCAGGGCTTGTATCATGTAAGCATTATGCATGGTCAACAAATGATCCACTCTACTTCGCTGATTAAACAATAATTAAAAACTCGCTTAAATTAAAACGGTTGGCACATGCTGACCGTTTTTTTTTGAACTCATTTAGAATCTTGCATGTGAACTAAGTGATCACGTTTAATAAACCTCAACCTCAACCTCAACCTCAACCTCAACCTCAACCTCAGTTACTTATTATTAAAAATCTCTTTGGTTTCACTGAGCAGGTTTTGCAGACGTTTATCGTTGGGATATTTCTCACACAATGCGTTTAGTTTTTCGATGGCGCTATGGTAGTAATTCTTTTTAAGCGCATGTTCAATTTCTTGCATGCTAATGGCTTTATCTACGCCGGGGTCGCCATTAAAATTGGTGTTATGTAAGATGGATTCGAGTTTGAGTTTATAATTTTTAAGTTGTGTGTCCTTTGGAGCAAGTTGCAGCGCTTTTTCAATTTGATTTAGAGCCAAACTAAAATCGCCCTCTTCACTTAGTTTTTGGGCACGTCTCAAATAGGTTTCTTGTTGATCTGTTTCTTCAATAGTTTCACGGTTACCTTTTTTAAAACGGTATAAATAAACCAGAATGAGTAGAAGTAGAATAAGACTAAGTATAAGCAGGCTCATATCAGAAATTGGTTTTTATGGCTGGGTAAAACATGGGTCCGCAATTAATCATGGCTAAATATAAGGATTTTTGAAATTGTGGTATGACATAACAATATGTGAGAAGCAACAGGTTACTGTTAGCAGATTGCAGATTCAAGAGGCAATTGGAAATTCTAAAAATTGATAGTTAAGTACTAACCACTAATCAAAAAAAAACCGATCGAATAGAGATCGGTTTTTTTGGTTTATTAAACGGTTCGGTTAAGATCCCAGTTTTCTAGATAATCGGCCACACGGCGTAGGAAGCTTCCTCCCAATGAACCATCCACCACACGGTGATCGTAGCTTAAAGATAAAAACATAAACTGACGCACACCAATCATATCACCTTGAGGGGTTTCAATCACGGCCGGTTTTTTCTTAATGCTGCCAACAGCTAAAATAGCCACTTGTGGTTGTAAGATAATAGGAGTGCCCATTAAATTACCAAAACTACCAACGTTGGTTAATGTAAATGTTCCGCCTTGAATTTCGTCAGGTACCAGTTTATTGGCTCTGGCACGGTTAGCCAAATCGTTAACGGCTTTGGTAATGCCTAATAGATTTTTTTCGTCAGCATTTTTAATAACCGGCACAATTAAATTTCCTGTTGGTAAAGCGGCTGCCATCCCAATATTAATATTTTTTCGCTTAATTATTTTTGTTCCGGTTTGATCTACCGATACATTGATCATCGGGAAGTCTTTAATAGCCTTGGCTACAGCCTCAATGAATAAAGGGGTAAAGGTTAATTTTTCACCATCGCGTTTTTCAAATTCTTTTTTGGCTTTGTCTCTCCACATTACCAAATTCGTCACATCAGCTTCTACATAAGAGGTAACGTGCGGCGCCACATGTTTACTCATCACCATGTTATCGGCAATCATTTTACGCATGCGGTCCATTTCAATTATTTCATCACCGGCACCCACTGAAACAGCGGGACGATTGACAATAACCGTATTATCACCGGCAGCAATCATTGGGCCAGCTTTGGCCGGAGCCGCTGTGCTTTGGGCGACAGGAGCTGTTGCAGCTTGTATATTACGGTTAGGTAGGTAAGCTAAAATATCGGCCTTGGTAACACGACCATCTTGTCCGCTGCCTTTAATAGCGTCTAATTCAGCCAGACTAATACCTTCTTCTTTAGCAATACTTTTTACAAGTGGCGAATAAAATTTATCGGAGTCACCAAAATTTACCGGAGCGGCTGTTGCAGCAGCAGGAGCCGGGCTGGCAGCCGGTTCAGTTTTTTTTGCTTCAGGCGCTGCGGCTTTAGGAGCTTCGGTGGCAGGTGCTGCCGAGGTATCGGAACTAATCACGCCAATTACGGCGCCAACTTGTACCACATCACCTTCTTTAAACAGGCATTTTACAAGGGTTCCTTCAAAAGGAGATGGAATTTCACTGTCAACCTTATCGGTAGCAATTTCTAAAACTGTTTCATCAATTTTAATTTTATCACCTTCTTTTTTGGACCATTTAATAATGGTAGCCTCAGCCACACTTTCACCCATTTTGGGCATAATCAAATCAAAATTTGCCATATTATTCGTTTAAAGAGCTACAAAAATAGGGTTCTTGAAAGGAAATGCCAATTTTTTGTTTTATTATTTTTTCTACCATTATTCTCGATTCTTAAGACTCAAAAACATGGATTTTATTAATTGGAATCAATAGGATCACTGGTGGATATTAAGAGTTATGAATGCATTTATAGGGTTTGGTGCTTCTGGGGGCCCTTTTAACGGTCATTCTGGCTTAATTCATGTTTTGGGCGCCACCCAATCAGGCTCTTCGATAATTCGGGAAGCTTGATTGGGACCGGGCTGCTCCGGGCTCAAGGCACAGGCTGGCTCATCAAGCCACAGGCATAATGCCCTGCTGCGGTTCAACGCTCTATCTGGCCCATCAAGGCACAGCCTTGATGTCCTACCGCCGAAGAGGCAGGCGGCAAAAAAGAACTAAAGCTGCTGCACAAGCTGGCTCATCATGCCACAGGCATAATGCCCTACATCCCATGGCGCTTAGAATAAATTGTGTTCCTCCAATTTTCTGTTTATTTTAAAAATTGAAAATTACTTTAAAATTAAGGCCTATGCAGGAGTATCAATAAAAAGGTTTTCGTTTTTTCTCAATTAAAATCAGGATAGATCAAATACCTTTCCCTTATTTTTTTAAAGTTCTGGAGTCCCTCAGCCCAGGAGCTGCGGATCTCTTCTTCCGGAAAATTATTTTGTATTTGTTCTCTCAATAATTTATTACCGCTGTGGTAGTTAAAATTGGCTTCAAAAAATTCTTGTTTGCTTAAGTTCGAATACATTTTAATAAGCCAGCTGAGTTCAATTTTTCGTGGATGATGAACCGTATAATCACTTTTTCGCAAATCGAGTCCATAACAACGCCTATTTACGTAACGTGGCTCCTGCGATATGGCTGAGGCTTTGGGGATGAAACAAAAATTAGTATCACTGTAAAGTGGATTTCCAAGTACCTGAAATGGGAAGTCAGTGCCTCTTCCCAAACTTATAATGGTGCCTTCAAATAAGCCTAAACTAGGGTAAAGCAGCACGGCCTGAACATTCGGGATATTGGGTGAAGGTTTAACTTCAAGCGCATAAAAAACCTTACGGTCGTAATTTTTTAAGGGTATAACGGTAAGTTTACAGGTAACCTTATTCTTTAACCAACCTTCACCATTCACCATTTTGGCATATTCGCCGCAAGTCATGCCATAAACAATGGGCACATGATGTAAACCCAAAAAACTCTGGTACTCGTCGGTTAAGATTGGCCCGTCAATATAAAAACCGTTAGGGTTTGGACGGTCGAGCACAAACAACTCTTTACCATTTTCGGCACAGGCTTCCATGGCGTAAGTGAGGGTAGAGATATACGTGTAATAACGCACCCCAATATCCTGAATGTCGTAAATCAACACATCTATATCTTTTAATTGCTCCTTGCTTGGTTTTTTATTGGCGCCATACAAGGATATAACTGGCAAGCCGGTTTTATGATCGCGGTTACTTTTTACATGCTCACCCGCCTCGGTATTGCTTCTAAAGCCATGTTCGGGTCCGAAAATTCTCTTGACATTTACTTTTAATTTAATGAGTGTGTCAACGATACTGGTTTTACCAATAACGCCTGTTATGTTGGTAACAATGCCTACACGTTTGTTTTTGAGTTTGGGCAAATAGCTCTCAAATTGCGCGGCTCCAATGCTTACTGTGCTATAAGCCCTTATACTGAGCAGAGCTTGCCCTTTCGTTTGGCTAATAAAAAATAATGAAACCGATAAAATTAAAAAGGCTTTAAAGCCGTGCAATTTATTATTTTTGTGCATCAGGTATAATATAGTTTGAGCGTAGAAAAATTTATAGCCGACCGCATCTCCGATTCGGGCAACAACAAAGGTAACATCTCTAAGCCTATTGTAAAAATAGGAATTATTGGCATAACTGTAGGTATAAGTGTTATGCTCCTAACCGTAAGCATTGTTCTGGGTTTTAAAAATGAAATCGTAAATAAAATAACGGGACTCACCACGCACATTGTGGTAAGTAACATTAATGTAAATGCCAGCAACGAACCCGAACCCATTCACATTGCCACCGACACCCTGTCTCTTTTAAAGGCTTTACCCTTTGTTGAACACATTCAATCCACCGCTTTTAAAAACGGTTTGCTTAAAACTGAAACCGATAATGAAGGTATTTTGTTGAAAGGGGTGACGGCTGATTACGATTTTAATTTTATTCAAAAACATTTGATCGAAGGTCGCTTACCGGAGTTTAAGTCAGATGAGGCCAGTAAGGACATACTCATTTCGGAAGTATTATCCCGGAAAATGAATTTAAAACTCAATAGTAAAATAATCATCTACTTTATCAGTCAGCATGAAGTATACGATTCGTTGATTGGTGAAAATATCGTAAAAAGCGAACAGCGGTCGAGGAAACTAAACATTTGCGGGGTATTTAAAACCAATTTTGCCGACTTTGATGAACGTCTTAGTATTGTTGATATACGCCAGATTCAACGGATTTCGTATTGGGACAGCAGTCAGGTAGGCAATTACGAAATTCGTTTAAAAGATTATGTCGAACTAGAAACTGCACAAGAGCAGGTGGAAGATTTATTGGGTTATAACTATAACGTAAACAATGTGCGGCAGATTTACAGTAATATTTTTATCTGGTTAGATAAATTGGATATTAACGGAATTATTATTGTGGTCCTGATGATTTTGGTGGCCACTATGAATATGATTACGGCCCTGCTCATTTTAATTTTAGAGCGCACCAACATGGTGGGTCTTGTAAAAGCACTGGGCATGAGTAATGTGAGTGTAAGGAAAATATTTTTATTTATTGCCCTCAAGTTAATTGGTCGAGGCATGCTGTGGGGCAATATCCTCGGAATTGGTTTGTGTTTGATTCAATATTATTTTGAACTTGCCAAATTAGACAGCGATACCTATTATGTGGATCACGTAGCGGTACTCATAAACTGGTGGTACTTTTTAGCCCTCAATGCCGGAACTTTTGTGGTTTGTGGCCTTATGTTGTTATTGCCCACACTTATCATTACCAAATTAACGCCAATCAAAACGCTTAAGTTTGATTAGAATTTGATACTAATTCTGTGTAATTGGTGAAATTCGTGTCTGATCTTGGAAGAAGCTAAGCGAAGTCGGGAATTAATAGCCGAAATTTTTTAATCTATTCTCGTTACTACGCCAGTCTTTATCCACTTTTACAAATAATTCGAGGTAGACCTGTTTTTTAAAAAACACTTCCATGTCTTTACGGGCCTGTGTCCCCACGCGTTTAAGGGCGGTGCCTTTATCGCCAATAATAATACCTTTCTGACTGTCGCGTTCCACTAAAATATCTACCTGCATTTTAATGATCTTTTCTTCTTCTTTGAATGAATTAACGATCACTTCTACACTGTAGGGAATTTCTTTTTTATAGTTGAGTAATATTTTTTCGCGCACAATTTCACTCACAAAAAAACGTTCCGATTTATCGGTGAATTCTTCCTTATCGTAAAAGGCATTTCCGGCAGGGAGCAATTCAATGATGCGTCCCATGATCTTATCAATATTAAATTTTTCGAGAGCCGATATGGCCATGATTTCGGCCATTGGCAAACGTTCGCGCCATTTTACAATCGAATCTTCCAGTTGTTGTTGTGAGGCAATATCAATTTTATTTATTAGGAGTAGAATAGGGGTTTGTGTTTTTTGAAGTTTGGCCAAATACACTTCCTCCAATTGGATGTCTTCAAACACATCGGTGATGTATAAAAATAAATCGGCATCGGCTAAAGCCGTTATCACAAACTGCATCATTTTCTCCTGCAATTTGTACAAAGGTTTCATAATGCCCGGGGTGTCGCTAAAAACGATCTGATAATCATCGCCGCTAACAATGCCCATAATACGGTGACGAGTGGTTTGGGCTTTGGAGGTAATAATACTCAATCGTTCGCCCACTAAGGCATTCATGAGGGTAGATTTACCTACGTTAGGACAACCAATAATATTAACGAAACCTGATTTATGTGTATTTGGAGCATTCATAGCTGGTAAAGTTACGTAAATTCCTAAAACTCCGGTGTTAATCAATTACAATGAGACTAGGGTTCTGTTGTATTTGTCTACCTTTATCAGCAAATCAATTAACAAAACACCGTGAACAGCAAAAAAATCAGATTCGATATCAACAGTAATAATCCTTTTAGTATAAAATTAAACGCCTCTAAAAACGAAACACATGTGCTCATACGTCTTACCAGAGGCGCGCATTGTGAGTCCATGAATTTACTCATGCTCGAAAATGGTTTGATGGTCCCTAAAAACATAGCTGCCAAGGGACTTACCTTATTGGCCATGCATGATAAGGAGGAGTTTAGTATAAACGCTAACTTTTCGAGTGCCAAAGGATTTATTGAAGTGGAAGTATTCAGAGGCAGTTGGGAAGAGATTTTATTGGCTGAGGTAGAATTTTCTTTTTCAGCGGCACCTTATACCATCAGTTGTCTTGACGATGCGATTGCATTTGCCATAGGGGAGGAGGGGCAGTGTCGTATTGAAGTGAAAGAGAATGCAGAGTCTGGTTTTGATCTCATTTACAAGGTTAAGGATTCGGCAGACCATCAGTTTTTAAGAGACTTTTATATTGCTGCCGACTCGGAAATGGAGCAGGTGGTAAAACGTTTATACGGACGAATTAAAGGACGCGTAAAAGGCGAAGGATTTGCCGAACGTCAGCAAACTTACTTAGAAGAAAATACAAAAAATTTAAATGCAACCATGCTGGGAAGCTTTGTGGATGTGGAGTAGGAGTGAGGTAAGAATTACTATCTTTTTATAGATCTGACTAGCATTGATGCGAATGGTCTGAAAATACCAAATTGATAAAATACAAAATGCCATTCAAAAATTGAATAGCCTTTCTGCTTCATAAGTTTTAGGAGATGGATTAGCTACGCTGATCCTAGATGGGGCTGGAACTCAATAGAAACCTGGTCTTGCGCAGCAAGACCAGGTTTTTTATTTTGTGCCCGCAGCTGCAAGCAAACTTGCGCCTTGTGATGAATGGATTAGCTACGCTGATCCTAGATGGGGCTGGAACTCAACAGAAACCGGCCTTGCTTCGCAAGCCCAGGTTTTTTATTTTGTGCCTGCAGCTGCAAGCAAGCTTGCGCCTTGGCACAAAATAAAAAACCCTTCAGCGAAGCTGAAGGGTTTCTGTTGGTAGCGGGAGATGGATTCGAACCAACGACCTTTGGGTTATGAGCCCAACGAGCTACCCCTGCTCTATCCCGCACTATATCGTAATGCTATATGTTCTGTCTCACCGATTTAATACATTTTACTGTTTTAAACGCCTCTTTGTCTAATTAATTGATAATGAACGTTCCGTTTAACGGAGTGCAAATATACAATTACTTTGTTTGCTAAGCAAATTAATTATTAACATTCCTTAAAGTCCAGTAATAACAAGGCTTTTGACCTTATATGCAAGATATATGCCATGTCCGGATTTGCTAAACATACCGCAATTTGCGACAATAAGAACAGCGTAAGATACTAAAACGGGTAGAACGCCGTTTGGTTTTTAGATTGGAATGCATATCATCAAACCGCAATTTATGTTCTTCTATTTGAAACCATAAGGCATTCCAATTGATTTTAATTTTTATTTTTGTTTGCCTTGGAAAAACGACTAAATAAACCTTTCTCAATTAAGAACTTTATCAGCACCGAGTTCCTTTTCTCCTTGGCACTATTTTCTTTTGGACTCTATTATTACTGTTTCCGAATTTTGGGTTGCGATTTGTCCTACACACCCGGCGACTATGGCGATTCCCGTTTTATCAATTATATCCTCGAACATGGTTACCGCTGGTTAATTGGAAAGGAGAACGACTTTTGGCAGGCCAATTTTATGTATCCTTTAAAAAACAATGTAGCCATTTCCGATTCCATGATTGGTTCATTACCCCTCTATGCTTTATTTCGCTTTATGGGTAAAGACACCGAAACAGCTTATCAGTTGTGGTGGTTGAGTTCGTGTATCTTAAATTTTGTGGCTGCCTTTTATGCCTTGGGTAAATTCAAATTTCGCCCGTATTTAGCCGCATTAGGCGCTTATGTGTTTGCTTTTGGAATTAATAATTTTAATCAGTTCGTGCATCTCCAGTTTAATTGCAAATTCCTTGTACCCATAGCTTGTGTTTATTTTTATTTATTCATTGGCAAACCTAATTTTAAAACCTTAGTGGTTTTATCCATTGCCTTATTATGGCAATTCTTTTGCAGCGCCTATATTACCATCTTCTTAGTCATGTTCTTCTTTTTTGTGTCGGTGTTTTATTTTATCAGCACTAAAAACCGCGAAAACTTTTTCGAGCAATGGAATAAGGGACTGGCCCTTAAATCACTTGTGTTACTAAGCGCTGTGTTTGCATTATTTTTAACGGTAGCTGGACCCTATTTTCAAATGTCGCGCTTATTGGGTAAACAACAGTACGAAAACATTGTATCGTATTTGCCTCAGTGCTCGAGTTATTTTTTTCCAGACTTGAGTGCAATTACCTGGAATTTTTTATGCGGAAATTTTATTGGTAAAATTGAAAATTGGTGGACACATAATTATTTTGCCGGAGGCTTTACCTATTTTGGTTTTCTTTTTTCCTTTTTCTACTTGCCATACTGTATGATTAAACAAAAAAAAACAAATACACTTCTAACCATGGCCGTCATTGCCTGTCTCATGATCATAGCTTTGTTCACCAGAACCGAATCACATTTTTCGCTGTTTCAGTATTTTCAAAACTGGCCGGTATTTGGCAGCATGCGGGTTCCGGGACGATTTATGATTGTGCTGAATTTTGTATTTATAGTAATGAGTTTGTATTACATTAATTTATTTTTTAAACGTTTTCATTTCCTTATTATTTTTTTACTTGCCATTGTGGTCGTTGGCGATAATTTGTTTTCGGTAACCCCACCCTTTGTGCGTTCTGAAAAATTAATACGAGTTGGCAGAACTCAATACATGAAAAACCTTATTCTAAAAGAAAATAAAAACCAGGCTAAGGTGGTAGTCGTTCTAAACACGAATCTGCGCCTCGAAAGCTACCAATTAGATGTGATGCTGGCTACACAAGAAATGGATCTGTATACGCTGAATGGTTATTCAAGTACCTGTTATCAATTGTTATGTGGTGCCTATAACGATCCAAAGCACCATAATTTATCCTTGTGGTTAAAGGAGCATCAGATTAATGAAAAAGATGTTTCTTTTATTGAATTGAAATAAGGTTTAAAATAGTCTTAACTTTGAATTCTAAATGTCGTATATGAAAAAGCCAGGGGGGAATTTAGTGACTCATATTTTTACCGAAAAATGTCCGAAATGCAGAACAGGCCAGGTTTTTGAGAAGAAATCGGACGGTTTAAAATTACCGGTTATGAAAAGTCATTGCGAGATTTGCAATTATCAATTTGATCGCGAACCCGGTTATTTTATTGGAGCCATGTACCTCAGTTACGGTTTTGCGGTGTTTCAAGGCATCAGCACCTTTTTGATTTGTTATTTCTTTTTCCCGAATTTATCTACATTAAGCATGACACTTTTTGTAGTTGGTGTCATCACCTTGTTTTCTCTTCAAAATTATAAATGGTCACGGGTCATGTACATGTACATTTTTCCTTGGTAGTTATTGAGCATTCCAGCCACCGTCAATTGGTAAGGCTGTTCCGGTAATGGTGTTCGATCTTTCGTCGGCCAATAAGAGCGCCATCTGACCTAAGGTTTCCACACTCACAAATTCTTTCACGGCCTGTTTCATTAACATCACTTTGCTTATCACGTCTTCTTCCGACAAATTATGAGCTTTGGCCTGATCGGCAATTTGTTTTTCAACTAAAGGTGTTTTTACGTATCCCGGACAAATGGCATTACAGGTTATATTAAAAGGTGCACCTTCTAATCCTAATGTTTTGGTTAAACCAACAATTCCATGTTTACTGGCTACGTAAGCACTTTTAAATTCAGATGCCACCAAACCATGAGCAGAGGCTATATTAATGATTCTTCCAAATTTATTGGCTTTCATACCCGGCCAAACGGCTTTACATAAATAGAATGCCGAATTTAAATTGATGCCAATAATTGCCAGCCACTTATCATCGGGAAAATCTTCGATGGGCGATACGTGTTGAATGCCGGCATTGTTAATAAGCACATCAATCTTACCAAATTTCGCAAGGCCTTCCGAAACCATGTTACGAAGCTCTTCCGGCTTTAACATGTTAGCAGGACTATACATCACGTCAATGCCGAATTCTTTACCAATACTTGCAGCAATATCAGGACCGTTAGTTTCCAAACCATTAAAAATAATTTGGTACTTTTTAGTTTTCGCAAATTCACGTGCAATGCCTAAACCTATGCCACTGGTACTTCCGGTAATTAATACAGTTTTCATGTGTAGATAATATTTTTTTAATGGTCACATGGTATAGCCAGTTTATCTCTTTCGCACCAAGCGGCTCAAATGTTTGCTTAACATTTGTCCTGATTGTCTTTGGCAAACATGGCTATTTCATGCCGCAAATTTACCTTTATTTTTTAAATTGAAATCAGAGATTAAAGCGATAAATAGCGTCGATGTCTTCATTACCATCATGAATGACACTTAAGTCGGTTATGAGTCCGCTGTTGATGCCATAAACCCAGCCATGTAAATGCAGTTGGCGTGTTTTCCAAGCTTTTTGCACGATACCGGTTTTGGCCAAATTACGCACTTGTTCTACCACATTAAGTTCGGTTAAGCGATCGGCTCGTTTTTCGAAATCGGAAATTCGTTCGAGTTCGGTTTGGTGTTTAAAATAAACATCCTTAATGTTTCGCAGCCAATTATCAACAAAGCCAAGTAAATCGTTGCCCATGGCAGCGCGAATACCCCCACAACCGTAATGACCACATACAATAATGTGTTTTACTTCCAATACATTAACCGCATATTCAACCACACTTAATAAATTGAGATCGGTATGCACCACCAAATTGGCTATGTTACGATGCACAAACATTTCGCCACTTTCGGTGCTGGTGACTTCATTCGCCGGTACGCGACTATCGCTACAACCTATCCACAAGTAATCGGGTTTTTGACCGAGTGATAGTTTTTTAAAATATTCAGGATCATCTAATTTTTTTGACATTGAAAAATGGCGGTTACCATCAATAAGCCTTTTGTATGAGCTATCCATATCTATCATGGTTTTTTATTTTAAAGGGTGTATTTTACTAATTGTATTTCAATGTTTTTGTTTTTTGATGTTTCAATAAAATCAGACAGTACGTCTTTCACATCTTTATCAGTACTCTTGTTTATTGACCCATCGATGATGACACGGCAATTGTGTTCGAGTTTATTTAGATAGTTAATCATAAAGCCTTTATTAAAAAAGGTAATGTGTTGAGGTAATTTAATGAGGTAATTCATGCGACCATCGATGTATTCTTCTATGATATCGAACGAAGAACGGACATTATTTCGAATAATAAAACAAAGCGAGCAAATAATACCTGCCGTTACGCCTTTTAAAAGGTCGGTAAGCAGCATCATTACAATGGTAATTATAAAAGGTAAAAATTGGTCCCATCCCATTTTTAAATGTTGTTTAAACAAGGATACTTTTGCTAGTTTATAACCGGTCATGATTAAAATAACGGCTAAGACCGAGTTTGGAATGAAGCCTAGTATTTTAGGAAAGAAAATTACAGATCCAAGTAACAACAGGGCATGAACGATTATTGAGAATTTGGTTTTTGCACCGGCATTCATATTTGCCGAACTTCTTACAATTACTGAGGTTAAGGGTAAACCACCTAAAAGTCCGGTAAAAATATTTCCTAAGCCTTGCGCTAAAAGTTCTTTATTGGTATTAATAGGTTTTTTATCGGGATCGAGTTTTTCAATGGCTTCAATACCGAGCAAAGTTTCTAAACTAGCCACCAATGCCAGAGTAATCACAATAATCCAAAAATTCTGATTAGCCATCAAACTAAAGTCGGGAAAACTTAAATTGTTTTGTAAATCAGTCCATGATGCGATAGAAGGGAGACTTACCATATGTTCTGCGGCAACACGCAGAAATGGATAAGGTGAAAAAGAAATGTTAAGTAAAATTCCAACAATGACCACTAATAATGGACCCGGAATGAAGGACAAGATTTTATCCTTCTTGTAAAACTTTCGTTCACTTATTAAGATGAGAATAACAGAAACCAGACCTATGATTAGGGCTCCTGGACTAATAAAATTTAGCATGTAATAAAGATCAGATACTGAATTGTGTCCATCGGATTGGATAAAATACATATCCCCTTCGGGGTCGGCATCATAACCAACCAAATGGGGTAATTGTTTTAGAATCAAGATTAGTCCAATGCCCGCCAACATGCCTTTGATAACAGCGTTGGGAATATAATTGGCAATGCCGCCGGCTTTAATCATACTAAGTATAATTTGTAAGGCGCCTGCAATGACAACGGCAGCAAGAAAATAGGGATAAGAACCTAATTGAGCAATTGAACTAATTACAATAGCTGTTAATCCTGCTGCGGGACCGGATACGCTGTATTTGGCGCCACTAAATAAGGTAATAATGGTACCGCCAATAAAACCGGCAATAATTCCCGAAAACAGTGGAACCCCACAGGCCATCGAAATACCCAAACAAAGTGGTAGGGCAACCAGAAAGACAACCATTCCTGATTTAAGATCAGCAAAAAGAAATTTTGAATTCATTTAATTTAATTTTTAAACACGTAAAAATGCCAATGCCATTGCACGAGCGGCGATGTGAAAAAATTAAATTTTTGGAGGTGGGGTATTAATGGAATTTTTAAGGGAGGTATAAAGGAAGTAAGGTCTCGAATAAGTTTGTTTTGAAATCACAAGGAGCAGTGCGCCCTGTTCAACAAATTGATCCAAATCCGATTCATTGTCATCGTTGTTATCATTGTCCTGATCAGTTCCATTATCCTCAGAAGAGTCGTTTTGTGGTGATTTTTTCTGAGTAGCATGACTGTGAGAGGCAAGCTCTTCATCAAGAATAGGAAGGTATTGAAATGCCGTGAACAGCATTCCTACAAGGAATAAAAAAATGACTATGAAGCGCTTCTTTTTCAATGGTAGTAAAACTAGTTAAAATTTTACCCAACAAAAATAGAAAATTCCTAAAAAAACAAAAGAATTAAAAACACTCGCCAAAGGTAACGTATATGCCCCTGTTAAACTTACTCGAAAAGCCATAATCGACGCGGATGTTGAGCTTTTCCTTTGCGAGAATTGAAAAACGAAGTCCTGCTCCGTAGGAGTATTTTAGATTGCTTAAACTTAAATCGGAATACTGATTGTATACATCGCCAATACCCCCAAAAATAATGGAGCTAAAACGACCATAAATGGGTAAACGGTATTCTGTTATAAAAGTAATCATGCTATTGGCTCGGTATCGGCCTTGATAAAAACCACGCATGTTATTCGATCCGCCGAAGGCTGATAACTCACGCAGAGGAGTTTGTCCATAGGTTTGATAATTATAAAACTGCATGGCTAAAATGTGGTGACTTTTATTTAATTCATAAAAATAGCGTACGTCGGTAATCCACTTTACTAAATCATAATCGCTCTGTATTTTTTTTCTGAAATTGGTGAATTGCGATGTGATCAAAATCCCTTTACTCGTCCAAAAAGTTGTGTTACGAGTGTCGTAACTGATACTGAGTCCTGCGCCCGAGACCTGGTATTTTTTTTTGCCTTTAAAAGGTGCCGTGTCAAACTTCCCATTTTCGGGATAGCCGCTAATTTTATTAACGTATTGAAATTCATAAAGAGCCCCAATCCACAAATGCTTGGCTATTTTTTTCTTAAGATGTGGGTTAATAAAATACTGCTCGTAAAGATAATGCTCGAAGGGTTTGTCTTTTGTTTCGGGTCCTAAACCCCAGAACCGATCTGGAAAGTAGCTGTGTGCGAGTTGACCAAGTAAAATATAATTTTCTTTTGGAAAATAAATGCTTGCATCGATAGCCTGCACATTTTGTTGACGGGTAGTTAAAAAACCAATTCCTTGTATAATAGAAGTACGGGTTAAACTGTCTTTATTAAAACTGGTTTTAAAGGCAAAGGAGCCCGAAACCCCATAAGCAAGACCAACTTCGGGCGTAACAAAAAAAGTTGGGATAATTAGAAACTTTAAGCGTTTTGTAGTATCGGTGTCATGAATTACCCGAGCATGTGAGGTTTGCAGCACAAAACAAAGTAAAAGAACAAGAATAGTTAAGTGCGGCTGAATTTTCATTGGCTTGCAATTTATCAAATTATTGGTAGTTAATTACAATGAAAGCCATGTCCCTGTTAAATATCAAGATGTTTTTTACGTTGCGCCCAATAATAAAAAATAGGAAAAATCATAAGTGTGAAAATGGTAGCGGTTACAAGTCCACCAATAATAACAACAGCCAAGGGCTTTTGTGATTCGGAGCCAATGCCGGTTGATAAGGCGGCGGGCATTAAACCAATGGCCGCCATTAACGCAGTCATTACCACCGGCCGCGTACGGGCTTTAACGGCCTGAAAAATGGAGGCTTCGAGACTGAGTTTGCTTTTTAAATTATTATGAAATTCAGAAATAAGAATAACACCGTTTTGAATACAAATACCGAAAAGCGCAATAAACCCAACCCCTCCAGAGATTCCGAAGTTAATACCGGTAAGATGTAAAGCAAATATCCCGCCAATTAACGCAAATGGCACATTAATTAAAACTAATAAAGCATCTTGAATATTTCCAAACATGATAAACAGCAAAACAAAAATAAGAAGCAAACTTATTGGTACAACTTGTCCCAATCGATTGGTTGCCCTCACCTGATTTTCAAATTCACCGGTCCAACCAATTTTGTAACCCATGGGTAATTTGATGTTTTTTTCCACATTGGCCTGAGCTTCAGCAATGGTGCTACCTAGGTCACGCTCACGAATAGAAAATTTAACACCAATAAATCGTTTGGTATTATCACGGTAAATAAATGCCGGTCCGGTTACTTTTTTTAGTTTAGCAATTTCTTTTAAAGGAATGTGTGTGCCACGAACGGTTGTAACCATCAAGTTCATCACATCATCTTCATCTTTACGGTATTCTTTAGAGTACCGCACACGAATATCAAATTTGCGATCGCCTTCGTATTTTTGTGTGGCAGTTTTACCACCAACAGCCATTTCAATAATACTTTGTGCATCCGATTTTCTAACACCGTAAATCGCCATTTTTTCTTCATCGAGAATTACTGAAATTTCAGGTTGACCGATGTTTCTTAAAATACCCACATCTTTAATGCCCGGCACATGTTCAATTTGATCAATTACCTTATTGGCTATTTCATTAAGCTCATCCAAATCGTCGCCATATATTTTTACGGCATTACTGGCATTAATACCGGCAACCGATTCGGCTACATTATCAATAATGGGTTGCGAGTAATTGTAAACAATACCTTGATAATTTTTTAAGACCTTGTCCATATCTTCAACCAGTTCATCCACCGATATTTTTCGTTCCCAGTCATCTTTGGGTTTTAAATTCACCTGCATTTGCACATAGTAAAAACCACTGGGGTCGGTACCATCGTTACTTCGTCCGGTTTGCGATAAGACCCCATTCACTTCCGGAAATTTTTGCAATTCGGCTCTTAATAAGGAAACAGTTTTTATGGTTTCGCTTAATGAACTACTCATGGGTAATTTTGCTTCTACCCAAAGTGCGCCTTCATTTAAGGGTGGTAAAAACTCGGTCCCCATCCATTTTACTGAAATAATGGAGAGGGCTAAGATCACAAATGAAATAATGAGGCTTTTACGTTTGTTGGCAAACGTGAATTTAAAGCCCTTGCCAACAATGCGATTAAAAAATTCAACAAAAACATTGCGTCGTTCTTTTACATTTTTCTTTAACAAAATAGATACCAAAACCGGAACAAGGGTTAAGGTAAAAATAAGGGCACCCAATAAGGCGAATCCTAAGGTAAAGGCAAGTGGCGAAAACATTTTACCTTCCACTTTTTGAAAAGCAAAAATGGGAAGTAAAGCCGAAATAATAATGAGTTTAGAAAAGAACACGGCTTTACCTAAACCGGTTGCGGTGTTTTTAATGAGCCCCATTTTGGCTAACTTATTAAAGCGCTCCATGCCATTTTTAAGTGCCATGTGATCGAGCATCACAAATAAACCTTCCACCATTACCACCGCTCCGTCAATTATGATCCCAAAATCAACCGCCCCCAAGGATAATAAATTGGCACTCATGCCTTTTAATTTTAAACATAAAAAAGCAAAAAGTAAGGCCAAAGGAATGATGATGGAAACAATAAAAGTGGTTCGCCAGTCGGCCATAAAGATTAAAACTATGAGTGTAACAAAAATGATGCCTTCCAGTAAATTGTGCATTACCGTTTTAGTGCAAAAACTCATCAGGTTGTCGCGATCATAAAACACCGCCATCTTAACATCGCTGGGTAATACGGTTGTATTGATTTCATTTATTTTTGCTTTTAAGCGAGCTAAAACTTCACTGGGGTTTTCTCCTTTACGCATTACCACAATGCCTTCTACCACATCGTCGTCGTCATTTAACCCGGCCTGTCCAACCCGTGGCACGCTCGATTCGGAAACCTTGGCCACATTTTTTACCAGTAAGGGATTATCATTATAATCATCTACAATGGTGTTTTCAATATCCTGAATGGTGTTTAATAAACCTAAACCACGCACCACATAAGCTTGTCCGTTTTTTTCGATCACATCTCCGCCTACATTTAAATTTGCCTTACTTACGGCATCGTACACGTCGGCCGGCGTAATGTCGTATTTCTGAAGTTTAACCGGATCAACAGATATTTCATAAATTTTTTCCTGACCACCAAAGGCTACCACATCGGCAATACCGGCCACCGAACGCAGTTGACGGTCGATAACCCAGTTTTGTAAGGTTAAAAGTTCACGACTATCGCGGTTCTTGGCTTTTAGTGTATAACGAAATACTTCACCGGTTGGTCCGTATGGTGGCTGAACATCAGGCTCCACATCTTCCGGCAGTTTAATATTTCTTAATTGGTTATTCACCTGCTGTCGCGCAAAAAAGTCTTCCACATCATCTTCAAAAATAATTTTGATCACCGATAAACCAAACATGGTAATACTTCTTACATTGGTTTTGCGTTGCACCGAGTTCATGGCAATTTCAATCGGTGTGGTCACAAAACGTTCAACTTCTTCGGCACTGCGTCCGTTCCATTCGGTTACCACAATAATCTGTGTGTTCGTTACATCCGGAAAGGCTTCAATGGGTATATTGATGTAACTGATAATACCTGCAATAACTAAAATACCAACCCAGAAAAAAGTGAAGAGTTTGTTTTTTAAAGAGAAGGTGATAATGTTTTTTATGAATTTGTTCATGTTAAAAGGTTGCCAGTAGGTGATTAAAAGATCAAACTTGTTTATTAATCATTAAGTGCATCATAAATAAGTAAACCATTTTTAGAGATCACGTTTTCATATTCATTAATCCCACTGCTTATATACGTAACGTCGCCCAAACGGTGATAGACTTCAATGGCACGGGTTTCGATGTGTGTTCTGTTTTTAAAGACCATCACAAAATTTTTGCTTTTATCAAAAATTACGGCACTCGAAGGTATCGCAATCAGTTTTTTATTTTCCGAAAATTTAAGATTCACTGTGGCGTTCATTTCAGGCTTTAATAATAAATCCGGATTATTAATTTTAATTAGAATTTTCATGGCCTTGGTGGTGGGATCAATAACATTAAAGATCTTATCCACTTTTCCTCTGGAAATTTTATCAGGATAACTTAATGTTAGCACATCGGCTTCGTAATCGAGCGCAACTTTTGAAATGTTGGTTTCGTTCACATTTGCCAGCACCCACACTTCATTTATTTGAGCAATGGAAAACACTTCCTCGGTGCGATCACTGCGCAATTCTTCGTTCTTGGTAATGTCCTTATTAATGATGAATCCCGAAATTGGCGCGGTTATACTATATTCTGAACCTTGTTTTAAATGGTAAATGGCATACACTTCATTTATACGTGTTAATTCCGATTTAGCTTTTTCCAATTCTTTTTCTGAAGCCAGTACTTCTTTTTCGGAATTTAATTTACCGGCAAACAAATCGCGGGCTACCTGAAGATTTTTTTCTCCAAGAGCAACATCCGAACGGGCATTAACCAACTGTCGCTGGAAATCGGCCACCTCACTGCTTTTTACAATGGCTAATAATTGACCCTCGTTTACATAATCACCTAATTCAACTCTTATTTCAGAAACGATGCCACCTGTGATAGGGTAGACGTGAGCCATTTTGTCATTATCCGCAGTTACCTTTCCAAATAGTTTCAATTCATCTTTTACATCCTGCAAGCGAGCCTTGGTGAATTCACATCGTTTCAGCATTGTATCCGATAATTCAAATACAACAGCTGCCTCATCTTTCTCCTTGCCATGGCAAGCCGCAAGGGCTATTAAGGAAACGCAAATAAGTCCGGTATAATATAAATATTTCATAGTTTTTTTAATAAATTTTGGTTGCAGTTACGTAATTAATTTGGGCAGCCGATATGGCTAATTGTTTTTTAATGCGCTCGTAGTCGGCTAATGACTCATTGTAAGCTTCTACATGATCGACAAACTCAAGGATAGTAATATTACGTTGCCTAAAATTATCATTTACACCTTTATTAACCTGACTAAACTCATCGTTAAATAAAATTTTTATTTTTGAATAATCCTTAATGCTTCTTTCCATGTTCACCCAGGCTTCCTGAATATCCAATTCAATTTCCAGTTTCTTTTCCTGCACCTAAAGATCCATGGCTTTTTTATCAAACTCGGCGGCTTTAATATTACCTCGGTTGGTATTAAACACCGGAACCGGTAAAGTTATACCGGCATTAATTTGATTTCTGAAAGCTCCGCCGCGTTGGTCGTAACTCGAATTCACCGCTATGTCGGGAATTGTTTCTCTTTTCTGGCGCTTCATTACTAGAGCTGCAATAATGGCGCTTTCGTCGGCAATTTTTAAATCACGCCGGTTACTGATGGCCAATGTTTGTAAATCACCCAGCGATTTAAGATCCAGGTAATTATTAAAACTCGCTTCATTTACCTGTGGATTAACATCTACATTTGTTTGCAGCATTAATTTTAATTGTTTTTGTTGTTCACTAAATTCATAAAATAATTCTGAGCGGCTGCCGCTGATTTTAATAAATACCGATTTTAACCTCACAATGTCTTTGAGTGGTAAATTACCCTTGTCGGTTTGAATTTTATATGTTGAAATAATGGTATCTAAAATTTGCAATTGTTTGTCGTAATTCTCAATCACGGTCTTTTCACTATTAATGGAATAAAAACTGTAATGGAGTTTGACCTTTAAGTTTCGTAATAATTCAGCAAATTCTGATTCGGCTAAAACTTTATTTTGTTTGGCAATTTCAATCTCCGTTTTATGTTTCCCACCCAATAAAATCAATTGCTGAACCTGAAATGATTTTTGTCCGGATGAATCAATGTGAAAATATTTTTTGTTGTTTGGATCATACACATTAAAATCGGCATTAAAGGTCGGATTAGGGTATGACCTAGCCTGAATAATGAGGGCCTGTTTGGCTGAAATATTATATTGTTGGGCTAAAAGAAGGAGATTGTTTTTTAAAAACACGGCTTCACATTCCTCCAGACTCATATTCTGAAGGCTTTGTGCCCTAACGACATATTGTTGCATCAAACAAAAAAAGAGAATTATTAAAGGCGTTTTTTTCATGGTAGGTTTTCAGGTCTTTGTTTTGTGTCTTTTGTTATTTTATTCCGGTTTGTAAAGTTACTGTTGGCTTGCTTTCTAATTCATGATTTATATTAGTTATGATGACGTATTTATACTATTTTAATAGTTAATAGTGGGGGATTGGTCTTCTTTGATATTCCTCACGCTTTTTTATTTTCATCGACTTAAGTTTAAATGAATAAATGCAGGCGTATCGAAAACACCCGCATGGGTCCCCGATCTTTATTATAGCCCGGATTAATGATATATTGATATACAAGAGATGCATTGATTTGATTTTTTATCAAGGCGATTTTGTAAAAGCTTTCAACTAAATGTTCGGTGCCATAATTTAGTTTACCATCGCCTAACATAAAACCCATACCGCCATTGGCAAGATATTTTCGATGTTCATTTGAAAGCCCCGATGCGCAATACGCTAACCCAATTTGATCGTCTTGGCGTCGCCATTTAGTTCCGTTAATGAGGGTTCCCAAGCTAAAAGCTCTGTCTATTTCGGTAAAACACCAGGTTTCATTTTTGCCATCGTTATAAGAAGCTTTGGCAAATAAACCAATGTGCTCACTTAACTTTTGTTCGATGTTAAGTCCGTAACCGTATTTACTGCGACCATATTGGCGACTCGCTAAAATGGTATAACTGTTTTTATAAAAACCTGGATTAGCAGTATCGGCAACACTCAAGGTATTTGATGCTGTGTAACTTCCCATAAAAGCGGTGTTATAAAAAGCGAGTGCGGCTATTTTACCTGCACGGCCGCCAAGTTGGTATTTATATTTAATTTCAAAAACATTGCCATTTGCTTTGCCTATGTTTTTATCCATGGTGTTGCCATTAGCAGTCACCGGCATCATGCTAAAGCCATAGCGGATCTCCACACGATCGCTCACATATTCAACAATGGCACTGGGTGTGTAACCACGCGTATTCGCAGCATAGTCCCATGCCCCATTGCTCATTAAACCCCAACTCATAAATTGAGTACGGGCATTATGCGAAAAACTATTATCATCAAAGTAATCGGCTACCGAAACCTTGCCAAGGGTAACAGACAAATAATTTTTCGGAACATACTGAGCAACTTTGTTTTCTGAATCGTCTTGCCATTCTAGTTTATGCGAAAGTGGTATTAATTGACGGAAAAACCCACGAGCCAAATAGATGGTGGGGTCGGGATTGCCAACTCGAAAGGCCTCACCATTGGTAAATGCTGCAATACCGAAGGCTGAGGATAAACCATGACCACCGGCAATTTCAGGGTTAATAACCAGCTGAGAATATTTCCACAAACGGATGCCGGCAAAAATAGTACTCGTAACGGTTGTAGCCCATTCTTCGGAAGTGCTTTGACTATGAGCACCGGTGTATTTGGCACTAAAGCCGAGCCTAAATTGACTCACCGTTGTTTCCTGAGCATGCAAGGTAAAACGGGATTCCTTTTTACGAATACTGTCTTGCCCCAAAGATGCCAGGCAGATAAGAACAAAATTTACCGATAAAAGTAGTTTCATTTTTTTTCTTTTTATGCCAAAATAGTAATGCCTAAAATTAAATAATCGTTAGAAAAAGATCTGATACTGCATGGTTACACTGCTCTTTCGATTTCCTTCAGTAATATAGCCTGTAGCTTCTTTACTAAACGTTGGTCTGCTTTGGTAATCTAAAGATAGTTTTGATTTATGTCCGTTAATAAACCAATTTAAGCCGGCATCAAAAACCAACACACCTTTGTGTTGCATGGCAGAGTAATCGGCATATTGGCCGCTTAAGTAAGGCATTAACTGTCCGTTTTTTTCACCCAGTATTTTTTTAGGTAATAATAAACCAACTTGAGTGTATACGATTTGTCCTGTACCAAACATGGGTACAGCATTGCCGTAAGCTCCGCTCTGTATAAGATTTGTAGCGGTTGATGCGGTAGCCGGATTCATGATGCCGTTATATCTTAAATAATTAGTGCCATAATTGGTATTGTAATAACCTGCAAACGCACTTAGCATGGTTCCTTTTTCTTTGTTTAAAGGCATATCCAGAAAGGATTCAACACTTAGATGCAACATGTTATTGTATAAGGTATCTTTTTTGTCGGAAGATAAATTCCAGGTGGCTGATTTTTGAAACACGCCGCCTATAGCAATGTTCCAAACTTTTTTAGAACCCAAATAGGTTCCGGTCATGTATGGTGTGGTATGGGATTCGTTCTCGAAAATATTATAGGCTAAGTATCCGCCAAACTGATTATTCATACCAGGACCATGACCATTAGGTATAGCACCCACATTTACAAAACTGGCATTGGTACTTATGTTTACTGTTGGTGAACCATTGGTGCTAATAGGGAAGGGATTGGAGACATATGCGCGATAATCAATTTTACCAATTTGTCCGCGCGCATAAACAGCCAAACGACGGTCAAATTGATCAATCTGATCAACCGAATATTGTAAAAACACCGGAACATCCATGGTCATAATAGTACCAACCGATGGTTGCGAAAACCGCGACAAGCCATTTAATACGGTTAAGCCGCCACCAATTTTTAATTGATTCCCTTTTGTAACTTTGTATTCACACAAGGCATCGTGAAAAAAGGCGGCAATTTTTCTATTTCCGGTTCCTCCTGCAGAAGCATTATAACCTGCAACATCATTAAAATTATTCTGTCCAAACTGGAAATAAATAAAAGTACGGTCGGTTATTTGACCGAATAATTGAATACGGGTTCTTCTCAAACCAATATCAAAGGTGTTATCAACCGGCTTTGAAAACAAGGTACTGCCATCATTACTTTGATTAAATCGTACCCACGTTTGATTTAAAAAAGTAGCCTGAAAATAATGTGAGCCATCGGCATTAATATTGAATTTAAGAGCGTTTTTTTCGGGCACGACTTTTTTTATGGTATCGGCTTGCTGGGCAAAAACCGAAGTGGAGCAGATGCTTAAAACTAAAAGACTATAATTGATTTTCTTCATGTTAATTTGTTTTAGAGAGGCCGTTCCAATTTGTCTTGACAAAATTCCGGTTATAGTTTAATATTACCAGTAACCAATTAATGCAACAATCTGCCGCGACTTGACAAGCATCCCTGAGCCTTGACTCTTTTTTTATTAATAAGTCTTGCCGTATCCCCAGTCAGTTTGTTTGATAGAAAACTATGAAATAAACTTCCAAACACTGAACCGGGGACGGCAAGTTTTTTTGAGCCTTAGCTCAATTTTAAAATACGGGTTGAAGTAGGATCTTTCGACAATTGGCGGTGGTTTTCATAACCAACCACCATCACTTTGCTGCCATCCTCTTTGTAAGCATCCATCATACCATTGATGGTAACAATGCAGGTATGATCTACAATATTAGCATTCGAAATGTCAATGTCAATCATCATGCCGGCAGGGATTTCAAAAAATTTCTTTTTGAATCCGAGTAAATTTGAAAACACCAAATCACCCTTTACAAACATGGTGTATTTATTACCTTCTTGCACGACTTCAATAGTGGTTTTAAACAGTCCTTTTATAGAAGCGCCATTCACTACATTTACGATGAGTTCTAAGAGAATCCCGGTGCCAACGCCCATTAAAAGGTCGGTAGCAATGGTCACAATAATAGTAATGGTAAAAACCAATAATTGTTCTTTTCCAATATGAAGGGTGTGTACAAATTGTTTTGGATGCGCTAACCTGAATCCAACAAACACCAACATGGCTGCAAGCGCTACATTAGGAATCATTTCGATGAAGGGTACCGCAACTAATATGGCTAATAATAAAAACAAACCATGAAAGAAATTAGCCCAACGGGTTCTGGCTCCATAATTCACATTGGCCGAACTCCGGGCAACCTCACTAATCATGGGTAAACCACCCAGTATACCGGTTATGGTATTGCCAATACCCACACCAATTAAATCTTTATCGTAATCGGTTTTGCGTTTATACGGATCCATACGATCAACGGCTTTTGCAGTTAATAATGATTCGAGGCTACCAATTAATGAATAAAGAATTACATACTGTATAAAAACGCCGGTATGCGTGAACATGCCCGAAAAGTCTACATTCACTAATCCACTTTTAAAGGCATCGCTAATACTTCCAATTTTAACCAGCGCAAAATTAGAAATGGCACCATCGGTTTTAATATGTAGTGCAATTCCTAAAGGAATGGATACAGCAAGCACAACTAGCGGAGCGGGGATTTTTTTAATCTTTTCATTTTTAATTAAACTTAAAAGGATCATGATGGCTAAACAGGCAATACCAATTTCAGCCAAATGAGCGTTTTCATGCATGATGCTTGCAGGTAACATGGCTAATAATTCAAGCGGTTCTTTTCCTTTTAATTCAGACGGATTGATGCCCAAAAGTAAATGCAGTTGTTTGGCCATAATAATAATGCCAATGGCAGCTAACATACCATGTATGGCAGCGCTAGGAAAAAAGTCGGCTAGCTTGCCTAGTTTTAAGGCGCCAAAAACAATTTGAAGTAATCCGGCAACGACCACTACGCCCAAAGCTAGATGCCAACCGGTTTCTCCGTCACCAAATGCTGCAACCGAACCACTGGCTATCACTATTAAACCGGCAGCAGGCCCTTTAATGGATAAGCGTGAACCCATAAAGAAACTAACGACCACACCACCAATAATGGCTGTAACCAAACCAAAGAACATAGGGAACCCCGAAGCTTTGGCAATGCCCAAACTTAAGGGCATGGCTAATAAGAAGACAAGAAAGCCGGATAAGGCATCTTTAGAGAAATTTTGTTTTAAACCGGCGAGTCCATCGGCAGGTATGAATTTTTTTGTTGAAGGCATTCTGTTTTTTGTATTTAAAGATTAATTTTTTAATATGTCAATTTGTTTAACAACGATTAAAAAAAAATCTAAATGCGGAGTACGCGGTAACGCAGAAAAATGGGTAGCTTAAATAATAGGTTGAATCGGACAAAAATTAAGAAGCTCGAAAATAAACCAATAAAAATAAATACCGAAATTAAGTTGAAGTAGCCAAAAACATGAGTGAAATGAAAATCATTAACAAGTTCAGATGCGTCACTTTCTTCCTCAACAATGATATTCAAATCGCCAACATTTAAATTGTTTACCGGCGATACTTCTACTTTATGACTGTGAAATTTCGCATAGGTGACCTCCATGCAAATCACGCTGAAAAATGCCGCCAATATGAGGTAGCAAAGTGCCGATGTGCTTATTTTTTTTAGTTTCATTGCTCTTAATTCTTTTATCATTATTAAGATGAACGATAAGGTGTTTCGTGATAGGTCTTAATGTGTGGTCCCAAAAATACGCGTGCATAAATTCTCACTAAGGCTAAGCCGTCAATAATAAAGCTTAAAGAAGTAAAAAAGGCAAGTAAATACTGTCCCTCGTGGATGTGACTGAATATAACATCTTCGCCAATAAAAGTTGGGGTGATCGGAAATCCGGTTAAACCCAAACAAGCAATTAAAAATATAAAAGCCATTTTAGGATGTTCATACACATGCCCATGAAATTTACTGAGGTCCAAACTATTCTCTAATAATTTTATTTTTCTTAATGACAGTAAACCAACAGTGCCAGCAACCACAATGCCACTTAAATATAAATGAACTTGACCAAAGCTGAAATCCTCATTAAATGATACGGCTAAGGCTACCCAGAAGTGATTCATCATAATGAGAATCCAGGCTAAGAAAATGCTTTTATTTTCAGAGAAAGCTTTTAATACCATGAGTAAACCAATGAGCGAAAAAAACAACGGTACATAGGCATGCACCATGGGAGGTATAGTCACCTTATTGTACAAACAAACCAGACCAATCATATACAATGGCGCAAAAACATATAAAATGCTTTTTAAACTCATGAAATTTAATTTCCGTCCGATTCGTTTTAAAGGATTCCATAGGTACTTCGACATGAGTACATCCAAATCCCATTCTTTTAAACTTAATAAGTAAACCGAATGTTCAATTTTTTTAGGCCAGGTGTCTTCAATGGTTAATACACGTGGTTTATAATTATAAAATTGCTCACGAATTAAATAACTGGCTACCGAAGGGGATACCAATAACTGGTAAGTTCTTAAAAAGGCATTTCCGGCAAAGTGTATCAAAGCAATGTTCTCCAAACCTAAGGCTACTTCAATAAATATAATTCCAATTTGTGCTACCGATGAATACGCGATCTGACTTTTTACGGATGATTGCACACGTGCAATGAGTGTGGAAATGATACTGGTGCTTAATCCTAATAAAATAATGAGTACACGCACAATGTATTGATTCTCCCATAACTCATAAGTACGCATCAACAAAAATGCGCCTAAGTGCACCGAAAGTGATCCGTAAAAAATAGCACTCGATGGGGTTGGTCCTTCCATGGCTCTTGGCAACCAACTCGAAAACGGTAATTGGGCCGATTTAGCCGCAGCGGTTATCAAAATCATAAGTGAAATAAAAATTCCAATCCAAGTGTGACTTTCAAGTTCGGTATGTACCAACAAGTCGTTACGTAATTGAAAGAATGAAATGTTTTGATGCCACAAATGATGACTCATCCACATGGCCAAAATTAAACCCACGTCACCTATTCGGTAAACCGTAAATACCTTTAAGGCATTACGAACCGGTAAAAAACGTTCACGGTAAAAGGCAATGAGTAAAAAAGAACAAATGCCTAAAATTTCCCAGCCAATAAAAAGTGTTTCTAGATTACCCGAATAAACGGTGATGTTGTATCCTAAATAAAATAACAAAAGGGTATTAAAGAAACGTTTGTAACCGGGTTCACGATGCAAATAAAACCGGCTGTAAATAGATACAAGAAAGGTTAATAAGGATCCAACAAACGAGTAAGTGGCCGTGATGCGATCAAAATAAAAGTCTAAATAAAATTCATAACCGGTTGATTTAAAAACAACAAAGTCTTTTATGGTAATGTCATTATGATCATGCATCATCCAGATAATGAAGTAGGAAAAGAAAAGTAAAAAATGCAGCCCTACCGTTGAAAAAGCGATGGCAGAAATAAGTGCCTCTCTTTTTTCAGCAATAAACAAGCTAATAATAAACCCGATCAAAGGCACCAGCATAAAAATATGTAACAACGAAGTATCGGTCATGATCTAGTCTAAAATATGTACAGGTATATTATCAGTGTGTTTTTCAATCAGGGATTCCATATCTGATGTATGGGCAATTGGTTCTTTATTGGGTTCATAAGGGATAAACACACCATTTTGAAAATAATGCAATTCCTTTGTCTCCGGGTTAAGGGCTATTAAATGAATCCAGTCGTTAATGTACCACTCATACATGGCATCTTCCGATTGAATGGTTTTTAAAACGACATCCGGAAAATGTTCCACAAGTAATAACAAACGCACAGGCTCATGCACTTCTATCATCTGGCTTGGTAAACCCGGACGAAGGTCACCGTCAAAACCATTCGCCACGCCAAACAAACCCATTACATTGTGCGGCAGTTTTGTACCTGCACCAAGTTTATGATTATCTACCCGCGAAAAATAATATTCGAGATTTATACCACCACAAACCGGCCCCAATGGTTTCATGATGTTTACCAAAATGCTTCCTTCGGGGTCAATTTTATAATCGTACGAATTGGCAAAGGCTCTACGGTCGAGAAAGATATTCTTCGTTAACGCTCTGCCTCCTACAATACACAAGGCATTGGTGGCGTGGTTTAATTCAGGTCGTGGTTCAAAAAGGGAAACCGAACGGACCAAAACTTTTTTGTGAATTTTATGAGCAGAGTCTTTTGTATTAATTAAAGCAAAACGACGGGAGCGTTCTTTCGCGTTGAGATCCAATGCTTTTTTAAACGAGTCAATGTTTTTTAAATGTAAGGCAGCATTTTCTTTACTTAAAATGTCCTCATCGTAAAACATCACTTCATCACGGGTGGTATCGTGTAAACCGCCTACAAACTGGGTTTTAGTAGGAATCTCAAGGCCACGTTTTTTCAACTGCTCACGTACTTCAGGCTGATTAGCCATATAACAAAGTACACGGGCATTTACTGAACCTGTTCGTCCACTGCAGGCGCCACAGTTGTATGCGGCATAATGCGGATTGTTCGTGCTGCTCGAACCATGTCCCATCGAATAAACCAATGGTGCAAAATCTTTCACCAATCCTATACTTTTTAGTAAGGATTCAACACGATCGGCCATTTCAGTGATGGTATAACCTATTTGCAAATTATTTTCATTCGGCACTTCCGGCTTATATCGAATTGACAACTTAGAAGTTTTGGCCATGTGACTGAACGAAGAGGACGTAGCCGGACTAATGGATGGTCTGAATATACTGATCAGTAAACGAAAAGCCGACCAAAAACCCAAAGTGGGAGCAATGATGAGTCCTTGTAAAAGTGAGTGTGTACCTTTATTAAAGTGTACATCCATTTTTCGATCTTCCTTACTTTCAATTTCTTTAATTAAAAATTTTGGCGTAACCGGTGCCGGACATTGTTTGGTATAAGACTTTCCGTATTCGGGTTGGAAGAAAAATTCCACACCAAAAAAGCCGGGTGTGCCATAGGTGGCACAGTCCTTATCCATTTTCTCTAAATAATCACGTAAAGATATTTCGCGATCATCAATACAAAACATGGCCTGAAAACTGGTCTGCTCGGTGTTTACAGCACTGTCTTTTTTCTGAACAATAGCCGACAACACATCGTTATAATAACTCCATTCAAAAGCATCTTGCCAAAGACCCATCACCATATTCAATTCCGATTCTTTGACCTCTTCAAACAAATCGTGAGGTTTGTGTTCGATTTTGAAGCCAAGTGGTGACCAGATCTCACCAAACTTATGGTCTAGGGCATCAATTTCAAGAAGTAACTCAAAAATAATAATGTCTTTTAAGGTAATCCGTTTCGTGTCTAAAAGCGTTTCAGGAAAATCTTCTACTGCCGACACAATGCCTGACCAGCCTTGATGCGCAAATTGTTGATCGTAGAGGTAGTGTGTATAAAGTGATTCATCGCCTACCAGAATTTTTAAAAGATCCGAAATTTTGCAACGACTGTTTAATAATTCCTTTGCACGACGGGTTTGAAAGAAACTGGAGTAGGTGTTTTTTTCCATTTCACGAATGGAATTTAAAAACCCCTTGTGCAAAACCGGAAAATTCCAAATGGAAATTCCTTGATCCAAATAACTACAAATGGTACGAAATAAAATAGGGTGAACCAAAAGGTCCAAATCAACATTGTAATATTTTTCCCAGTTGGCTCTAACTTGTCCAACGCGGGTAGTTGCTGAAAGATCGTATTTTTTAGTAATTGTTCGGGCACGCCACTCGGGGATGGCGGCATGACCAAAACGGTTTTCAATGGCCTTCTCTAGCCCTGAATTGGTAATTCTTCCGGTAATAAAATGGTTACGGTATTCGTCTAACGACAAGGATACCTTATAACCGAAAATTTTAGACGCATAACGCAGCGCTTCAAAAAACTTTACGTTCTGAAAGGCATGTAAGGTGTTATGATGGATGAAATCTTTTAACGGAGATTGGGCCGGTAAAAAGTGTTTCAGATCATGCAAGACATCCTGTTCGTTATACGGATTTGATTTTGGAAACATGTTTCTTTTTCGGCGGATTAAATAAAATAAATTTTTAATTGTTTGTTTAGAACAAAAGCACAATCATGCATAATAGCATCAACCCGGTTAAAACAGGGCGAAAAATTTATCAGATACGAAAATTACACACCGAAATGTAAATCGGCTTAGAGGGTTTGTTTAAAAGAGCGAGGGAGGAATAATGCCTGGCAGCAGGCGCATCAAGATGGAAAACACTTAAATGAAAGGCAGCTAAAAAAATCTCAACCTGTGAAACAGTATCGGTTTCATTTTCATTCTCATTTTCTTCATAAGCCAATTGAGAACACTTGCCATTGTCCAGGTTATGCTTTTCGGCATACTGGAATTTGAAATGACTAGGGGCGGTTAAATTAGGTACAGAGAGAAAACCACTCAAAGAGCCAAATAACAATGAACTGATGAATAACATCAGATTCAGAATGGCAAGTATTTTTCTTTTCGTTTTCAAAATGGTTTACAAATGTAACTATGTTTTTCTACAATTTTTAATTAATCTAAATAATTTTATTTTTTTTAACGTAAGTTTCACATTCAGAAATCCGGAAAAACAAAGGCTAATCAGGAGTCTATTTAGCCTATTGGCTAACGTGCTTAATCTGTCCGCTCGGCATTTTCAATGCGACCGTCATCGTAAATGGTGGTAATGCGGTTTATTTTCCCATAAATGTTTTTGTAAAACTCAATGATAAAGGCATCGCTGCCTTTCGGACGCATGCTGTAGCTGGTCATCGGCACTAAAGCAAATTTAGCTTTACCGGTTTTTTGATAGTATAAACTGCCATTTGCAAAGGTTATGGTAAACGGTCCGTAAAAGCCCGAAAACTTAATCAGTGTGGTGGTATCCAATTGTAAGGGATGATGCATGGATTGTATAATGTCAAGCTGCCATTTTAGTTTTTTAATCTCAGTCGAATCTTTTGTTTTTTCAAAGGCATCTTCAAAAATTCGAATTTCAGCCAATTCCTGAGCGCGGTCCGAATTAACCTTTATATCTGGCGTAACGCCCACACGTTCCCAATTCTTTTTTGTAACCGGTGACGTAAAATTACCAAAAGGCATATCGGTTATAAAACCGCTGCTAAGCGGGCGGTATGACACCGCATGTGCGCCACCACGCGAATACTCACCAATGATGGTCGCACGTTTTAAACTCTGCAATTCATAACTCAACACTTCTGCTGCAGAAAATGTTTTATAGGATATTAAAATGTAAATCGGAATATCACGCAAGGCCCCATAGCTCGAATCGGGTGTTGTCCAGTAGGGTACCGTTACATTTTCGTTGCGAATATAAATATCGGCAATGTGTGTTTTTTCTTTAAAAAAATGTGAAATGATATGATTCACCATATCTACCGAACCTCCGGTACCATAGCGCAAATCAATGATGAGCGCTTTTGTGTTACTCAAAAGTTTTAAAGCGGCATCTGCCGTGGCTTTCGAATATTTATTCAACCGCGAAAAGGTGCTAATCTCCAAATACCCAATATTGCCATTTAGAATTTCAACTTTTTTAAAACCAAAATTTTTATCCTGATCTTGTTTCAACCGCTCGGCCACCATCTTAGGCACATCGTCAATATTACCTAACAATTCATTGGCCATACGCGGATTATATTCCACATAAAAATGCTCATCGCGGTTAATAAATAAAATGTCGGAAGTCAGCGCTCCTGCAAGGGTATGTGGATCTTTAATGTTGTTGTAATGCCCTTCTTTATACCGTTTTCGGATATAGGCGCTCATTTTTACAGCCTGATCTTTAAGCACGTAGTATTTGTTAATCTGATTGGCCAAACTATCTACCAAAGCCTTTGTCGCCTCTGTAGATAAGGGGAAACCTGAAATGTTGGCTTGTGAAAAAGACTGAATGGGATGAAACGTAACAACGGCGAGAAATGCCAACGCAAAGATTTTTAACCTAAGGGTGTTTTGTTTAAACGTCTTCAAATAATACCCGATCATTTTTATTCAGCTTTAATGAGCTAAGATTGAGTTCTGTTTGAAGTAAAGATAATAAATGTTTGCTTTTAAACAAACGACCTTTTGTACTGTGACATTGGTCAAAAAAAATTAGTCTTTATATGTCCTTGGAACGGTGGGGTCGGTGTAAATAATATAATCGCCTAAATTTTTATGATCTTCCGGTTTAAGCGAATTCGGGAAATTACTTTCGCCGTTAAAACAGGAAATAATTAAGATTCTTAATTTTGGATTGTATTTTTTTAATTGGGCTACCGCGCCAAACCCCTGATCGCTGTGAAAACGTCCGTTTAATTGAAGCACTTTGGCTTTTTTGTTAGTTTTAAATACGTTACTAATCGAATATGCCATGCCGGCATCCCATAACGATTGTGAGTGAATCAAATGTTTGGGCATCATGCTGCTCATTGATGGGGCAGGGGCTGCAACAACTGCTTTAGAAGTATCTTTACTTGGCACACCCGCATTACGACCATCGGACATCAAATCGGTAAATTTGGTATAATAAGCACCGGTTGCGGTATCGTAGGGTAGCGGTGGTAAAAAACGCTTGGCTGTTTTCGATAATTGGTTTAATGAACTTAAACCATTGCGGGCGGCCATGTTTACATAACGGGCCGGTGCATTGGCTGCAATTACATTTAGTTTTTTTTCTTTTGCAAATTCAACCATGGGTTTGTAGTTGCGGTAATTGCTCCAACTGCGGGCTTCCTTAGTGAAATTTTTCTCACGTATAAATCCTTGTAAATACTCGTCCACAACCATTTGACAATCGCTTTCAAACATTTCCATGCTCAGTGTGGTGTTAGGACCAAAGCTTGTATACATCGCTTTTAAGACTTCATTCTGTAAAAAATGCGCTACCGAATCGTTATGTTCCTCGCCAAAAAACAACACATCGTAATTTTGCATTTCTGCTACAATGTCGGTAACGCTAGCTTCCTTCAGGTTTTTACTCGAAAAAATCTTGTATTGCGTAGGATTAATACTGTCCTTAACCAATGTAAAGGAAAAACAAACAAACAGAATGGGAATTAAAATGGTTTTTTTCATAAGTAATATCTATTCAAATGTACACTAATTCATAAGGTATAAAAAACAGACAAGCTTTTATTTTGAACTTTGTATAAAATAAAAACCCCCTTCGCTGTTCCGAAAGGGGTTCTCATTTGTAAAAGAAAGAATTATGCTTTTACCAATTGAATCTCGGCAGCAATACGAACGTCATCGCTCACCATTACACCGCCTGTTTCCAAAGCAGCATTCCAGTTTAAACCAAAATCTTTACGATTAATTTTTCCGCTTACCGAAAAACCGGTTTTGATATTTCCCCAAGGGTCTTTTTGAATACCACCGTACTCCGCATCAAAGGTCACATTTTTAGTCACATCTTTAATGGTTAAATCACCATGTATTTTGTGATTTTCGTTGTCAATTTTTTCAAGCTTCGTTGCTTTAAAGGTGATGTTCGGAAATTTTTCCACATCAAAAAATTCAGCCGATTGTAAATGGGCGTCCCTTTGTTCAGCACCGGTAGTCATGGACGCAGACTTAGCTGTAAAAGTGACATCCGAATTCGAGAAATCGTCACCTTCGGTAGAAGCACTAACACTAAAGTCAGTTAAACTTCCGCTTACATTAGTAATCATCATGTGTTTCACTTTAAAGGCTACTTCACTGTGACTTGGGTCCAGGTTCCATGTTGTTTTGCTCATAATTGTTTTTTTTAGTTTTTAGTTTTTAATTTTTAGTGTTTAATATAGTTTCTTGTTTCTTGCATCTTGCTATTCCTTAACCTTAGCCTTAACCTTAGCCTTAGCCTCATCCTCAGCCTTAGCCTCATCCTCATCCTTAGCCACTGCCTCAACAGCAACATCATCCTCATCCTCAGCCTCAACATCATCCTTAGCCTCATCCTCATCCTTAGCCTCATCCTCTGCCTCTACCTCTACCTCTACCTCATCCTCAATCTGTAATCTCCTACACCCCCATCGGTACATCCATCAATAAAAACTCGGCATCGCTGTTTGCTTTAATCGAAAGTTTATCGGTGTCCCAAATCCCAAAGCCATCTCTGGTATTTAATTCAGTTCCGTTAATACTTACTTTCCCATTTAAAATAAAGGCATACACGCCGTTTTCTTTTGCTTTAATGGTATACGTTTTACTTACTCCTTTGTCAAATTTACCCAAATGAAACCAGGCATTTTGATGAATCCAAACACCGGCATCTTCGACATTTGGAGAAATAATTTGTTGTAATTTATTGTGACGGTCTTCTTCTTTTAAACTAATTTGATCATAACGAGGCGTCACATTTTTTTTATTCGGGAAAACCCAGATCTGTAAAAACTTTACCTGTTTATCCTGATTTTTATTGTACTCACTGTGGGTGATTCCACTGCCGGCACTCATTACCTGTATGTCGCCGTTTTTGATCACCGCCGTGGTACCCATGCTGTCCTTGTGTTCCAAATCACCTTCCAAGGGAATGGAAATAATTTCCATGTTATCATGTGGATGTGTGCCAAAGCCCATCCCAGCCTCTACCTGATCGTCGTTCAAAACACGCAACACACCAAAATGCATGCGATCGGGATTATAATAATTTGCGAAACTAAAAGTGTGGTATGAATTTAACCAACCGTGGTTCGCGTGCCCACGGCTATCTGCTTTATGAAGAATTGTATTTGCCATGATGTTTGATTTTGTATGGGGGATATGATTAAATCCAAGGGGTTCCAAACTCTGTAAGTCATCGATGTCATTCGTGATTAAATTCGCAAACGATTTACCAACTACAAACATGCCCGTTCCTAAAAGTCCTTTTCTTAAAAAATCTACCCGGTTCATTTATTAAAATTTGATAAGGTAAAATTACGTCGACCAGACTTCAAACCCGCATAAGATAGATTAAGAAATTGAATTAATCTGGCTTAAGAAATAACTTTCTTATTTAAGACTTTTTTAATAGCTCAGCCTTGAGTTTACTTAGGAATTCAGGGGTTACACCAATATAAGATGCTATTTGTTTTTGAGGTAAAGTTTTCATGAGCATGGGATACCGTTTACAAAAAACCAAATAACGCTCCTGCGCACTTAAACTCACATAATCGAGCAAACGATTATTGGCAGCGGACACCGAATTTTCAGTAAGGATGCGAAAAAAACGTTCGAACTTTGGCACTGCATCAAATATTTTTTCCTGATCGCTTCGACTCATTAAAAACAGTTCACTGTCCTCCAAGGCATCAATGTTTAATTGTCCGGGTAGTTTTGTGATCACACTTCCCAAATCGGCAATCCACCAGCCCGGCGGTGCAAATTGTAAAATGTGTTCAAAGCCATTCCGATCAATGGAGTATGAGCGCAAACAGCCTTTGGTAACAAATGCCGAATATTTGTTCTGCTCATTGGCATGGGCCAAAAACTGTTTTTTACGCAGTTTCTTTTCTTGTAAAATTGAAATAAATTGTTCTTCCTCTTTTTTACTCAGACGAATGTGTTTGGCCACACTTTCAAGAATCAAATCGTAATTCATAATTAATTGTAAAAATAAATTAATTTTCTTTGATCAATTTCGTTTTAATTAGTTCTTTATTATTTCCAATCAGCAACATATACAAACCTGCCGAAATAATAACATATCTCTATTGTTATTATTTTTATGCAAGTGTAAAATAGTTGTTGATGGAAATGTAATGTTAACAAAAAACAGGTGTTTTACCTATTAAAACAGGTGTTTTACTTGCTATTTAAACATGAATTAGATTTAGTTTTACTTAAATCATTAAAATATACATCATGAAAACAAAATTAGATTTTTTTAGATTAGCATTTCTACTGGGATTTTTTATTCTTCAAAGTAATGTTAAAGCGCAAAGCACAATAGCTCTACAAAACAATGAACATTGTGCCATAACCATTGATGTTTATGTTATTGACATAGGTACGAGCGCTCTTGTAAATGCACCTGGTAGTCCATTTGTTGTTTCTGGTCATTCAACAATTACCATAGGAATGCCTACAGCTCCTATAACCTGGACCAATATTTTTGCTGCTATTGTGCAAATTGATGGAGTAAATACATCTGTAACTTATGGAAGCCAAACTTCAGGACCAGTCACAGTGAATTGTCCATGGTCACCACCTTCATTAAGTCCAAATGGCTGCGGTTGTTCTGATAATCTACTCGATTGGCATTCTTCAATAGGGGGCTTCTCTTTTTATTAGACTGTACATAGTTAATGTAACCCGGTTAATCCGGTTTTTTTTATGAATTTTAAATAAATTTATTTGATCATAAATTACATTCTAATAAGTAGGTTATATCATAAACTTTAACGACCAAAATTTATTATTTTCAAAAATGTATTTAATTTAAAATTCAAAATTAATTTTCAATCCGGGAGCTTCAAGAAGCGCAATGTCTGAATTGATTTACTAGTGGAGAATAGTAAAAAATAAATACCTGGATTCAGCCTACTAATATCGATTTTTTGTTCTCCATGTAATAAAACAAATTCATTAACAAGTTGCCCAATTTCATTGTAAATTTTCAAATCTATACTTTGCTCAGTTTCGAGCACTAAAAAGGAATTCGCCGGGTTTGGATAGATTTTAAAATCAGTTATTTCTGAAGTGTTTTTTATATCTAAACAAGCTGATACATTTACAGTGTAAATTTTTGTAGTCGGGCATGGTGTGCCACTGACAAAAGCGGTCAATGTATAGGTGCTGCTTACGCTTGGCGTTACAACTATACTGGCAGATGATCCAATGACATTTGACCACTGGTAATAGATTCCTCCAGTGCCTGTTAAAGTAGTAGTTTGACCACTACAAATATTTAATCTTCCTATTAAGCCTATGTTAGGTTGGGTTTTAGTTACGATTATCATTTGTGTTAATGTGTCGCAGTGACAAGAATAGTATAATAACAATTTTATTTTATAAATACCGGCGGAGGTAAAGGTATGTTGCGGGTTAGCAAGTGTTGAGGTGTTTGCAGTACCTGAAGTCGGATCTCCAAATATCCAACTTTGGTTTAAAACTGAGTAAGATGAGGCTGTGCAAGCCATCGGATTTATGGCGATTGGGCCTGGTGCGCTGAAAGAAACAGTGGCACAACTAATCAGTGGATTATATGTATATGTAAAATTGGCAGACTTCATTCGAAACAAGTCACAAGAAAAATTAGGAAGGCCTGCTCCGCAAGTCGCTGTTCCAAGGCCTTGCCCAATATCAACATAATTACAAGCTGCCCCTGCATCATTAGGATTATTAATAACCCCTAATTGGTTTTGGGCTGGACTTGGTAATGATCTTGCTAAATAAATTTTGCCATTAGGTGCCAATTGTAAAGTAAATTTATTAATATTAATGGTAGGAGAAAGCGCATATACGGAAGCAGCGATTGCTGAACTTGTGCCGGCACATAGGTCCCATTGAAACAAGGTGCCGTTTGAAGAGCCGCTCGCATAAACTTTAGTTGCATCAGGAGAAAATTCACAACCATAAGCTTGAGCAATACCAAAATTGTATGTCATTCCAATAAGAATTGGATTCGAAACAATTCCAGTTGAATTGTCAAAGTCAAATAATTCTATTCCGCCAGTATAGAATTTTGTAATAGCAATTCTCTTAGCATCAGGGGATATTTTCATACACCCAACTGTATTTACACTTGCATTTGGTTGAGGTGTATAATTATAAACTGAGCCAACACTCGATATTACGGCGGTGGTATTTATTCCGGTAGCACTTAATTGAAATGCGAGAAAATTATTGGAATTGTATAGGTGAGTAAGTATCCAACTATCTGTTCCATTGCAATGCCTTGTGGCACTCAGTTTTTCAGTAAGTCCGCTCGCTAAAGTAAAACTCTTCACAGTTACTGAACCAAATCCTGCAGCAAGGCTCATATCTATCAATGAATATGCTAAAGTGGATGGACCGTTATTTAAAGTGAATAAATAATAAATATTAGGATTAATGAAATTTTGAATAATTATTGAAGATTGACTAGCGTCTGGATTTCCTGAGTATAAAGCGTTACCATTTGCCATTATTTGATGTTGTTTATTCCAAATATTTACCCCATTCGTGTAAAACAATAAATTACCTGCTGAATCAGCTACAGATGCACAACCTTCTGCGGCCAACATTGCACTGTTATTAAGAATGCCTGGTGGATTGGTTGCAAAATTTAAGGCCGCTTTGTTGCCAAAATACCATTGGTAATTTTCCTTTTGTGAATATGCTTTTGAAAATAATATGTAAACATAAAGAAAAAGAAATTTTAAGATTATTTTATTCATGAGCTTGGGGTTTAGATTTATATCGAAGATAATGTTAAAAATCAAGAATCAATAAAAAATAATTAAATTTGAAGTACTCAAAATTTATTTAGATGATTTACCCAAATTCAGCCAACCTTTCACCGCGTGAAGTTGAAATCCTTATTTTGGTCTGCAATGAAGCCAGTAATAATGAGATTTTAGAAAAACTTTTTATTTCAAAACGAACTGTTGAAGGGCACAAAAACAAAATTTTCAGAAAGACAAAATCAAAAAGCTCAATCGGTTTGATTCAATTTGCCATTCGCAACAAACTAATTTTTATAATTCACCAATTTGATGATTGAGTTAAATTAGTTTCAAATTGCAAAAAACCTTTCATGTCAATGAAGTAAGAGCGCAAACAGCCTTTGGTAACAAATGCCGAATATTTGTTCTGCTCATTGGCATGGGCCAAAAACTGTTTTTTACGCAATTTCTTTTCCTGTAAAATTGAAATAAATTGTTCTTCCTCTTTTTTACTCAGACGAATGTGTTTGGCCACACTTTCAAGAATCAAATCGTAAGTCATAATTAATTGTAAAAATAAATTAATTTTCTTTGATCAATTTCGTTTTAATTAGTTCTTTATTATTTCCAATCATCACCAAATAAACCCCTGCCGGCAAAGCGCTCAGATCCAAATATCGGTAGTTTTTCCCCGCCACAAAAACAAGTTCTTCTGCCTTCAGCAATCTTCCAAAAGTGTCAAATACTTTGATGTAAATGACTTGATCATTCTTTAAAACACAACTTATGTTTAGTTTATCGTTAAATGGATTTGGGTAAATTTCAGGATCAAATAAATGCGATTCTAGTTCAGTCAAGGCTAAACAGGCCTGCACCTGCACCTGAATACTGGCGCTGCTCTTGCATAAAAGGCTATTGGTCGCCGTTACGGAATAACTACTCGTGTTGGTTGGTGATACGGCTATCGAACCGCCGCCACTAGCATTACTCCACAAAAAATTTGTGGCATCACTGTTCGCCGTTAACATACCATTTTCTCCCTCGCAAATAACCGAAGGTCCACTAATGCTTAATGTAGGAGATGTTTTTGTGGTAACCGTTACTTGTTTTGAACTCACACAGGCATAAGCATTTAAGCCGCTTACCGTGTAACCACTGCTGGCCAATTGACTGATAACCGAGGTGTTCGTGAGAGCACCATTGCTCCAGGTGTATGAGTTTGCGCCACTTGCGGTTAAACTGGTACTTTCATAAACACATATACGCGTGTTACCCGTAACCGTTAGTGGCGATCCTATATTAACTACTACCGACACTGAGAAATTGGTAATACAACTGTTATTCGTTAAGGTATAAACATAAACCGCAGTTTTTGGAATACTCCCCGTATTTATAAGAACCTCATTGGGGTTTCCTGTCTGCGGACTACTAATGGCCGCATTCGATAGGCCACTCACAGCATTCCGGGTCCAAACTAAAGTGGTATTACTCATATTCACAACTGCATTATATAAAAAAGTAGTTCCCGAACAAATGTCTGCATTCAATAAAGGACTAGTAAGTGCCGGAAAAGGGGAGAAGGTAAACGTAATAGGATTAGAGCTATTACCGTTTGCGCTCACAGAGAGTGAATACGTGCCGTTTGGAAGGTTAGGAGGTAATGTAAAAAGGGTGGTGTCGGGCAGCAATCCTCGCCTTAGGCCCGTGCTGTTCCAGTTATAAGTTCGGGCATAATATACATTGGAGCCTGAACTCAGTTTTACGATCGGAAAATTTGTATTCATTTGCCAGTCGTCTCCATAAGAAGAACCTTCACAAATGCCATTAAACAACAAACCGGTTAAGGCAAAGGTATTCGAACAACCCGCCTGCGCTACACTGTTAATGGTGGGTTTACCTGCTGCTAAGGGCAAACCGTTAGGTTTATGTACATAATAATTTTTTAGCCCCCATTTTGATAACATAATATTCCCATCGGGTAAATTCAGCATGGTGGTATTAAAGGCTGTATCGGCCAAAGTTACGCCACCACCGGGTGCTGTTAAAGCCGTGAACGAATTATTCAGATAATCAAATTCATAAAAATAAGTGGGGGCTATAAAAATGCTGGCCGTAGAAACAGGTTTTGGTCCGCAACTGAAAATAATTTTACCGTCGTTCATCATGGCGCCCGGTGCATCGGGCATACCCATGCCGGTTGGCATGTTTGGTCCGGCTGCCCAGGTGCCCGGACTGTTATTGCCTGAAGGCGTGTAATAGGCCGTATTGCCCAATGATCCCATAAAAAACAAACGACCATCGGGTAACATAAATCCCGGACCGGTTTCTGAACCATAGGGGTCATACAAATTACTAGGCACATTGGCATCCACGGTCCATTGATTTAAGGCAGGAATGTATCTTTCGGAACTCATACTATTTATGTTCACAAACAAAATACTTTTGTCAGCCAACTTAAGCCAGGTTGATTCATTGTGACCACCTAGTGTATTCGGACCATTTGAGTAAGTACTTGTAATTGGATTAAAGATTAAGGTTTTATTAAATACTGAAAGGGAGGCTTGCAATATTTTTCCGTCCTCAAGAATGGCCGAACAGGCATCACTCAGTATATTGCCAGTAGCGGGCAACTGTGTCCATGTATTCGAAACCGGATCGTAAATTTCACCCAAACTTTTTCCAGTGCCATATTCTCCGCCGGCTAGGTAAACTTTTCCGTTTTTAAGGGTTTGTGATGAAAAGTATAAACGCGAATCCTGCATCGAACACGCGCGCGACCAGCTGCCATTCAGATAACTGCCATTTACATCAGGACTCAATTTATTCCACATATTACCAATCCGGTCTCTGCCATTAATGGTTTTGCAAAGCACGGTGCCATCCGATAACAATAACATTAAACAACCCGAAGAATCAGGCGCTTGGTTCGCCATAACGGTCCACGTGTTTTGGGCAAAGCTGTTCCTACTTTCTAGTAGAAGGAATAAAAAAAGTAAATACCTAAAAAATCGAGACTGTTTTATTTTTCCTTCCGGCATTTTAATCATAACAAGCTAGGTTCAAATGTGCTTTCAAGGTAGCAATAAGCTTTAAATACAGCAATGATGAAAGTTAATTTTTATGAAAAGGATTTTGGAACGGCACCCCTGAAATAACCAAATCAAGATTACTAATTTGGATAACTGGGGTATTGAATTAAACATTGTAAAAATAACTTCACTTAATTCTCAACCATTTATTGCGAATTTTTTTTAGGAATGCAATGCCGCAATGCTTGTGGATAGTAATAAGTGACAGGTTAATGAAGAACTTAGCTTCTCGCCAAATCCTTCAATGCAGCATCTACATCTTCAAATTCAAAAACAAATCCGGCTTCTTTAATTTTTTTATTGCTAATCTTTAGGCCGGTGCTAATGGTCACGACCCGTTCGCCAAGTATCATCTTCAACATAAAAAGCGGCACAGCCGGCATAAAATAAGGTCGGTTTAAGCTTTTTGCCAGTTTTTGTGAGAAGTCCTTATTAGTGAGTATTTCAGGACCCACGGCATTAAAAGTGCCATGCAGGGTTTCATGTTGTAAGGCATAGATAAAAATACCGGCCAGATCATTCAAGTGGATCCATGGAAAATACTGCTTACCGGAGCCAAAGGGCGAGCCTAGTCCCCATTTAAAAGCTAACAACATTTTAGGATATGCCCCGCCATGTTTACTTAAAACTATACCGGTTCGAATAATGCAAGTGCGAATACCCGCTTCGGTAAAAGGCTTGTAAGAGTTTTCCCATTGCACACAAACCCTGCCCATAAAATCAGCTCCGGCCTCATCTTCTTCCTTAAATACATGATCACTCATACCCGAACCATAATAGCCAATTGCAGAGCCCCCAATAAACGTCTTAATCGGAATTTTGTTTTTTTGAATGGTTTTGAAAATTAATTCACTGCTTTTTACACGCGAATCACGTATTTCTTTTTTATAGGCCTCTGTCCATGACTTATCCACAATACCGCTGCCGGCTAAATGAATCACAGCTTCCACCCCTTCAAAGGCATTTAGATCAATATAACCGGATTTGACATCCCATTTGTATTTTTTGATACCCTTTGTTTCTCCCGCCTCGCGACTTAACACCACCACGTCATACCCCTCGTTCATTAATCGTTTAGAAATTGCCCTTCCAACTAATCCTGTTCCGCCTGTAATTAATATCTTTGCCATAAATTTATAACCGTTTAAATTACTAAATTTTATGGTATACGACCTTCATATTTTTGTTTGCGCCAATCAACGCGCGAATTCCGAAAGGCAAAGTTGTGGCGAACTGCACGGTTTGGAGCTAGTAGCCGAGTTTAAAAAGCAGTTAAAAAATTTGAAGGTAAATTTAAAAACGCGAGCAAATAAAAGTGGTTGTTTGGGCATTTGCGATTTCGGACCAACAGTAGCCATTTATCCGGAAGGAACTTTTTATGTGGGTGTAAAAAAAGAAGATGTGAAAGAAATTGTTGAATCGCACCTCATTCACAAAAAACCGGTCACCCGATTATTATTAAAAGCTTAAGATGGAAGACCTGGAACTCAATCAACAATTGATGAAAGAGGATTTGTTTACTCTTTTTAAAACCCAGTTGCAAAAAGACTTTGAAGTGAGTGGCATACCTACCGATTTTATTAAGGAATTGCCATCTAACTTTGGTTTACTAAGAACCGAACTCATCGTACAATTGAAGCCGGTTCTAAAAAACACCTATTCCTCCTTATCTAATTTATTGTACCGAGTCGACATTAGTGAGTCACAGGTAAAAAAATACGAACAAACAAATCCCGAACTTAATTTTGAAGAACAAATAGCCGAACTCATTATCAAACGAATTTTACAAAAAGTAATTTTAAAAAAACGATTCTCAAATTAAAATGCAGGTAGTTTTAAGAAAAGGAACAGAGGGGGATTTGTCTCAAGTCTTGGCCCTCATTAAGGAATTAGCGGTGTTTGAAAAAGCACCCGATGAAGTTGTGGTAAGCACTGAAGCGATGCATCACTGGGGCTTTGGTGCCGATAAGATTTTTGATTTTTATGTTTTAGAAAAAGATTCTAAAATTATTGGCATGGCGCTTTATTACTATAAATACTCCACCTGGAAAGGCAAGTGTTTGTTTTTAGAAGACCTGATCGTTACAGAAGCTGAACGTAAACAGGGTTACGGCAAATTATTATTCAACCAAATTATTAAAATTGCCAAAAAACAAAACGTAAAACGTATGGAGTGGCAAGTGCTTGATTGGAATGCCCCTGCCATTGAATTCTACAAATCCTACAAGGCTGAGCTCGATCCAAGCTGGATTAATGGGAAATTAACTTACCATCAAATTCAATCCTTGTAAATATAATTAGAACTTACCAAACACTTAGGCACAGACCATTTTTTTTGGCTTGTGCTTTTATCAATTTGTGCACCCTCACAGTCAAGATAAAGTCCGGCTTTATTACGTTTCATGATCCATGCATTTCCTTTAATTATTTCCTGCTTCACCAACTGCTTCAAAATCATTAAATCAACTTTTCTGTTTTTCATGCCAAGCTCAAATCCCAATTCATTATTCTTAAGGTCCATTACCGAACTCAAACTATCGGGCCTTTCACCAAATTCTTTTAATGCCATTAAATACTGCACATAATTCCATTTTTCATGAACTTCGCCTAAACGTCTTATTTTTTTTGTTTTGACCTTTTGCGCAAAAGCCGCCATAAAAAACACATGACGATAAGCATCCAACTTACCACCGTTAGTATAGGAATCGTTTATACTGTCCGATTGACTCAATTCAAACACCCTTAAAACTTTTTTTGTAATCTTTTTTACTTTTATGGCCGCAAAAGGATGACAAACGGCCCAGCGTTTTTCATAGTTACCGGGCTTAGGCCTCTGTCCATAAGCACCCACGCAATAAATCAGAAGAAGGGTAACAAGGACTGAGCGCATGTTTAAATTTTAATATGGCCTAAAGTAAATACAATTAACAATAAAATGTTAGTAGATTAAAATAATCAAGGCAAAATAGACACCTCTTTTAGTTTATTTTTACCCCGTGGAATATAAATCAGAGCTTTTATCGTTATTACTCAATAAGAAATCATCCGGTTTGGTTGTAAGTATTAATGATTTGCGTGATAAAGAATTCAGTGGCATTAAATTAAATGCTGAAGAACGCTTGGCTCTGGCAAATTACGATCGTTACCGCATTAATGTACTTAATGCCGAACATAACGAAAGTCAATTTCACTACAAATACCGTCAATTACAGGTTATCGCTAATCTTAGCGACTGGCAAGAATTCATTAAAGAGAATTTTTCAGCCTAATTTCCTTTTATACCCAAGTATCTTCCGTATAAAATTCTTAACTTTGTACAATTAAACCATTTTACATGAAAGTTCAAACATTAGGTCAATTTATCATTGAAAAACAAGCCGATTTTCCTTATGCCAAAGGCGAGTTATCACGTTTGTTGCGCGATATCAGCATTGCTGCAAAAATTGTAAACCGCGAGGTTACCAAAGCAGGATTAGTGGATATTTTGGGAGAAACCGGAGAAACCAACATACAGGGTGAACGTGTAAAAAAACTCGACGTTTTTGCAAACGAACAATTTATTGCTGCACTGAAAGCCGGTGGCGAAGTTTGTGCCATAGCCAGTGAAGAAAACGATGAGATCATTCCCATCGATTCTGAAATCTCAAAAGGTGCTAAATATGTGGTTGCCATGGATCCACTGGATGGTTCTTCGAATATTGATGTAAACGTTTCGGTTGGAACCATTTTTTCCGTTTACCGTCGTTTGAGTTTAAAAGGTCCGGGTAATGTAGAAGATTTTATGCAACGCGGTACCGAACAGGTAGCTGCCGGTTATATTATTTACGGATCAAGCTGTATGCTAGTGTATACCACAGGCAAAGGCACCAACGGTTTTACACTCGATCCGAGCATCGGTGAGTTTTGTTTATCGCATCCAAAAATGGAAACACCTAAAAACGGCATGACCTATTCTTTAAATGAAGGTAATTACCTGCACTTTCCGGATGGCGTAAAAAAATACTTAAAATACTGTCAGGCAGAAGATAAAGCCACTAACCGTCCATACTCCTCACGTTACATTGGTTCGGGTGTGGCCGACATTCACCGTAATTTAATCACCGGTGGTGTTTATATTTATCCAACTACCACCAAATCACCAAACGGAAAATTACGCTTGTTGTATGAATGTAACCCTTTAGCCTTCGTTATCGAACAGGCTGGTGGTAAGGCATCTACAGGCGGCAAACGCATCATGGAAGTACCTATTACCGAATTACATCAACGCACCCCTTTATTTATTGGCAGTTCAGAAATGGTAGATACCGCCATGGACTTTATGAAACAATACTCGGTAGAAAAAGTTTAAAATCATCATAAGCCTTTTTAAAAACCGGACCATTGGTTCGGTTTTTTTGTTTGGTACTTTCCGGACTAACAGATGCAGTAATTGCATTCAGGAATTTGTCATGATTTTTTGGGCGCCTCCCCCTGAAGAAATTAACTTTTAATATTAGATTTTAAAATAAACAGAAAATTGATGAACATAAATTAGACTTAGCGCCATGGGATGTAGGGCATTATGCCTGTGGCATGATGAGCCAGCTTGTGCCTTGAGCCCGGAGCAGCCCGGTCCCAATCAGGCTTCCGGAATTAAGGGAGAGCCTGATTGGGTGGCGCCCAAAAACTGCAAATTGCTCAGTATAGTTTGAACTTCATTAAACTCCCGAAAATTTCCTACCAGCCTCTTAAATTAAATTAACATTGCGGCTTTAGTAAGTTTAACGCAGGCTTCGCGTATATCTAACTACTTAAGCTTAGCTTTAAACAAAATAAATTTTAATGCCTGAAAAGCCACTCATACTCATTACTAACGACGACGGAATTTTTGCTCCGGGAATATCTTATCTGGCTAAACTGGCTTCTCAATTCGGACGTATCGTTGTGGTGGCTCCCGATAAACCACAAAGCGGCATGGGCCATGCCATTACCATTAACTCAACCATTCGCATTCAAAAAACAAATTACCACCATGCTGAACTCGAATATGCTTGTAGCGGTACGCCCGTTGACTGTGTAAAAATGGCCGTAAATAATATTTTAAAAAAACGTCCCGATTTAGTTTTAAGCGGCATCAATCACGGCAGCAATAGTTCAATTAATGTTATTTATAGTGGAACCATGAGCGCCGCCATTGAAGGGGCTTTGGAAGGTACACCAAGTATAGGATTCAGTTTATGCGACTATGCCATGGAAGCCGATTTTACGCAAGCCGAAAAATATATTTCCGCCATCATTCAAGAAAGTTTGGTAAACAAAATGCCCAAAGGCGTTTGCCTCAATGTAAACATCCCGAATTTAAAAGCCGATGATTTTAAGGGCATTAAAATTGTGCGTCAAGCCCGCGCCAATTGGGTAGAACGTTTTGAAGAACGTAAGGATCCTTACGGTAGAAATTATTATTGGCTTACCGGTGAGTTTGTGAATTTTGAACCCGAGTCGACCGACACCGACGAATGGGCCTTGGCCAACGGTTATTTATCTGTTGTGCCTACCCAGGCCGATATGACTTCACACAAATCATTAAACGAACTAAAACACTTCGAAAAGCTATGAACTGGATTAAAAAATTAGACAATTTTTTTATTGGACTAGGCATCGGCATTTTGTTTCCGGGCCTGATGTATTTTTTTTATTGGCTGCTCTTTCATCACCAAATCAGCTTCCCAACACGCTTTACCATATACCTCATGAAAGGCTATTTGTTGAGTAATGTGATTAAAATGTGTGGTCTCGGAAATTTACTTTTATTCTATTTCGCCTTAACCTATAAAATCGACAAGTTTAGCAAAGGTGTTATTGTAAGTGTGTTTTTCTTTTTACTGCTCATAGCATATGTGTCGTATTATTTAGAACCGGAATTAATTTAAGCGGCATAAAGCCATTAAAAAAAAATGAAGTACTATTTCATAGCAGGTGAGGCTAGTGGCGATTTACACGCCGGTAATTGCATGCGCGAGATTATTACCTTAGATACCGCTGCTCAATTTGCTTTTACAGGTGGCGATTTGATGGAATCTTTGTCAGGCAAAAAAGCCGATATCCATATGTCACAAATGGCATTTATGGGATTTGTGGACGTCCTTAAAAATCTGCGCGCCATAAAAAAGAATTTTAAAATTGTAAAAGAAGCTATTCTAAAATTTAAGCCCGATGTATTAGTGCTGGTTGATTATCCCGGTTTTAATTTACGCATGGCCAAATGGGCCACCAAAAAAGGTTTAAAGGTTGATTATTATATTTCGCCAACCGTTTGGGCCTGGAATGAAGGCAGAGTAGAGGAGATCAAAAAATATACCAACAAGCTCTTTGTTATTTTACCTTTTGAAGAAGCCTTTTATCAGAAGCACCATCACAAGGTTTATTTTGTGGGTCATCCGCTTATTGATGCCATCGCAAAATTGAAACCAAATTTCAGAACAAAGGACGTTTTCTTAAAAGAAAATGGACTCGGCGAAAAGCCACTCATAGCCGTATTGCCAGGCAGTAGAGTGCAGGAAATTGAGCGCATGTTAGACATAATGTTGGCTGTAGCCGCTGATTTTGCCGACCACCAATTTGTGGTTGCCGGTTCAACGAGTTTACCAAAAAGTCATTATGCTTCTTTGAATAAACAGGGCATTAAAGTCATTTACAATCAAACTTACGAATTGATGAATTATGCTCAAGCAGGTATAATCAAATCGGGTACATCAACACTCGAAAGCGCTTTGTTTAAATTACCGCAGGTGGTATGTTACAAAACCGGCGCACTTTCTTTTGCCATTGGCAAACAATTGGTGAAGATTAAATACATTTCATTGGTTAATCTTATTATGGATAAACACATTGTAAAAGAACTCATCCAAAACGAATTCACATCCAAAAACATTGCGCTTGAATTAAATAAATTACTCAAAGATCAAAGCTACCGCAATACCATGATTGAAGAATACAACGAACTTATTAAGCATTTGGGCGGCACCGGGGCCTCTTCAAGAATTGCTCAACACCTGGTTGCAGATGCCTCAGGCAAAAAATAACATGTTTAAAGCGCTTTCTAAAATAAAAGTTCATTTGGTAATGCTGATCCTTTTCTTCAGTCTCACTTCTTTTTTTCTTCCCATCGAAAATATCCAGATCCGAATATTCGCGCATTTAAAAATCACGACATTAAATATTAGTGTAGGAACTGGTATTTACCGCTTGTATGCCGATGGCGTGCAAATAAGCAATTACAAGGGGGGCGTGGGTTTCGTATTCATTCAGAAAGGCGATAGCATCGAAATAAAACAAAACGATATTTCTTTAGGTAACTATAAATACATAAAGTTTATCGGAGAAGAAAGCGGCGAATTAAAACTGAAATTAACTATCCCCGATCGTAAAATACGCACCTATCAGGGCAATTTAAGTTTTTCAATCAACGAAGATTACATCCGCATCATCAACGAAATTGAACTCAATGAATACATTGCAGGTGTTACCGAAGCCGAAGCAGGTTCACGCTCAAGTACCGAATTTTATAAAGTACAGGCCATTTTAGCACGTACCTTTGCTTTGGCTCATATTAATAAACATGCCACCGAAGGGTTTAGTTTGTGCGATCAGGTGCACTGCCAGGCCTATTATGGTAAACCACACGACCTGACGATTTTTAAAGCCATGGCCGATACCAAAGATAAAGTGGTGGTAGATGAAAATTTAAATCTTATCATTGCAGCTTTCCATTCCAATTCAGGTGGGCAAACTGCCAACAGTGAAGATGTATGGGGTTCTCGCACCTCCTATTTAAAAAGTGTACCCGATAGTTTTAGTACCAAAATGCCTAATTCCAAATGGCAGCGTCGCATGCTGGCCGACGATTGGTTATCTTACCTTAAACTCAAACATAATTTTCCGATTGAAAGTCCCGAAGAACGACAGGCCGCTTTAAATTTTAAACAAGATACCCGGAAAATTTATTTAGAATGTAATAACTCCCGTGTACCATTAAAAAACATTCGCTTCGATCTGCAATTAAAATCCACATTTTTTACCATTAGCCCTTTAAACAAGGATAGTATTTTGTTTGAAGGCAAAGGGTATGGTCATGGTTTGGGCATGTGTCAAGAAGGCGCCATGCGCATGGCCAAGATGGGTTATTCGTATATGGATATTATGAATTTTTATTACAAGGGCATTCAACTCATCGATTTACATAAACTGAGTTTTTTTAAGGACGAATAGGCTCATTTTTTTCATTGGAATTACCCGCTATAAATCCTACATTTAAAACATGAAGCTGCATTTTAAACTTCTTCTTTCATTGCTTTGTTGCTTACAGCTTGGTTTTGGTTTTGCCCAAGATGACCCTAAAACAATTAAAATAAAACGTGAATCCAATCTGACAAAAGTGGTGTTTGATAATACCGACATGCGTTTGATCGTAGTTGATCGATTTGGAAATCCCCGCGAAAACCAAATTGTTTCTTTTAAATTATACATAAAAGAAAAACGCGAAACCAAAGAATTCTCTGGCTTTAACAACGCATTAAGCGGCGAGATGATTAATTATCTGAATAAACTCAGCAGAGCCACTAAGATTTTTTTTACCGAGATCAATGTAAAAGATGATAACGACCATCTGATCAAACTTCCCGATGTGATCGATACCTGGTTCCCAAACTGCGCTAACTGCGAAACACCCACTAAAAGAAGGCGATAACCCACTTGCACTATTAATCTTAGGCTTTATGCGGTTTTGCCAGATAAGTTTCGGGTAACATCACCTGTATGCTGGCTTTCTTAAAATCTTTGATATTCCGGGTAATTAAGGTCTTGATCCTATTTTCAAGTGCTGAAAAATACTGAATGGCATCTTCAAAATCACTGAAATCGGATGCTATGGCAAGGTCGATTGTTCTGCTGTCGACCGGTAACACAGTAACCAAGGTTTTAAATTTGGCGATCACCTGCCTCGAATAATGAGCCGAATACTGAGAACGTAGCACATAATCCAGATTGAAAAAGGAAAGTGAGGAAACACAAACCGTAATTTTTCCTAAGTCTGCTAATGTAAATAATTTTTCAGCAACCGCATTAAATGGTTGACGCGCCGATAAAAGATCAATACAGACGTCGGTATCAACAAGTACTTTCGCCATTTTATTTGCTGTATTTTTTTAGCACATGAGCTTTGTAATCTTTTTTTGCCTGAAAGTTTTCGGGAAGATCAATAATGCCGGACAAACTTTTTACAAAAGGTGTTACCTCTGTTCTGTAGGCAGGCTCTAACAGTAAACCCAAATAATTTTCAATCAGTTGTGATAAACTGGTGTTCTTATTTTTGGCATAGATCTTTGCCTGCTCAATAACAGTGCTATCAAGTTTTAATGTGAGTTTTGTATCCATGACTCTAATTATACGTACAAATATAGTATTTATGCACGTATTATACAAGTCTTTTTTGAATTTCTAATCACAAAAAAAGCCGTCTCAACTCTGAGACAGCCTCTTTAATAAGTTCAAAAAAAATTAATTCAGAGCCGGTAAATACGCATATTTGCTGCCATACTCTAACATTTGTTCGGTGAAATTTTGAGGATATTCAATTTTCACATCTTTAATCGCATCACCTTCCATTACCGGCACCAACTTAGGTTGAATAAAACCGGCATAAGGATTAATTTTTAATTTAGTATAACGTTCTAAAATCTCTGTGTGTAAAGCCTGATCAATTTTTACCCCGTAATTTTCAATCAAATCGTGTCCGGCTTTATAATCTCCCTGCGATTTAATGCGTTGGATCTCACGCAGCAACTCCCCAAATAACACACGCAATTTATTATAATCATTAATCACAAAATAGGTTTTACCGCCTTCAACTTTTTTCTCAATCACGTTTCCTTTAGCACCTTTTTCAAGGGTCCAGGCAGCAATCATTTTACGGTTACGCATATGCGCTTCTTCAACGTCCTTACCCGGTTTAATACGGGCTAATTGAACAATCAATCCTTTGGTTATGTATTCGTCATAAGCGGCTTTACCACAGTCTAAGGTTGGCATCACACCTAAGTCGATTAATTTCGGATCCATTAAATAATACAAGGCCACTAAATCAGCGCGACCTTCTTCCAATGCACTGGCATAATTTTTTAAGGTTTCGTGTGGTTGGCCCACGCCTTTTTCAATTTGTCCACTAGCATGACCAATGACTTCGTGCATATCGGTATGTAATTTATCGGCTAAGGATGCATATTGTTTCACACGATTCTTAATCTCATCCGTATAATAAAATTCACCCACCACACTCACACCGGCAGCATGATCATAGGCCTCTACAATGTTCCCTAAATTCACCGATTTAGAACCATGGGTTTCTCTGATCCATTCGTTGTTCGGTAAATTAATTCCTATTGGTGTGCTTGGAGCAGCGTCACCACTTTCAACCACCGCATTAATAACTTTAGCTGAAATGCCTTTAACGTTTTGTTTTTTGTGTTGAGGCAATAAGGTCGAATTATCTTCAAACCATTGCGCGTTGGCACCAATGCTAGCAATGCGTTTACTGGCTTCAAAATCTTTGATCGATACCACCGATTCAAATGAACCTTTTTTACCTAATGGATCTTCGTATACTTCTATAAAGCCATTCACCACATCCACGGCACTTTCGGTGTCTTTTACCCAGGCAATGTTGTATAGGTCAAAATCAACCAGACTACCACTTTTGTAAAATTTAACCAGTGCTTCTAAAGCTGCTTTTTGTTTGTCATTCTCCGAAACTGTAATGGCTTTTTCTAACCAGAACACGATTTTTTCGATGGCCAAAGTATACATGCCACCCACTTTCCAAACCTTTTCTACAATCACACCATTCTCTTTTACCAGTTTCGAATTCAAACCAATCATCACAGGTGTAGTATCTCCTTTTTTAGTCAGCTTATCATAAAAAGCAATCACTTCTTTTTGATTCACACCTTCGTAAAAGTTAACCGCCGATGAGGTAATTAAATCGGTTTTAGAATCCAAACTCACTTTTTTAGAAGCAATTTTTGGATCAAAAATTAATGGCGTTACAAAGTTTATAAAATCTGCTTTGCTTTGGCCTACCTGTATTGGTAACTTACCCGGATCAACATGCTCCAACACATGTTTAAAAAAATCGGCCGAACATTCCGGTACAAATTTATCGTTGTTATAATGATGATGAATGCCATTACTAAACCAAACGCGTTTGGCATAGGTTTCTAAGTTTTTAAAATCGGCACTTTCTTTATCGTGACTCTCGGTACTTAAAATACCTTCTAAGGTTTTACGGATAATGAGGTTGTATTTATAATTCTGATCGTAATTAATGTCGCGCCCACACAAAGCAGCTTCCGACAAATAATACAATAAAGTTTTTGTTTTCAAATCAAGCTTATCAAAATCCTGAACCCGGTAACGTAATACACGAAGATCGGCAAACTGCTCAGCCACATAGTTAAATTCATCAGCCGGTTTTACACTGTCATTCATGCTGTTTTCGGTTTTAGAATTGGGCATATTCGCCAGTTGATTATCTGCCGTTTGGCAGGAAACCAGAGCCGTAACAAGCGCGGCCATTAACAAGTAATTTTTCATAGGGATTAAATAAACGTACGCAAGTTTAGGACTAATTTATAGCTTTTGCAATACTAAAATAAAGCAATTCAGACCTTTTTCAAATCCTTGGGATAACAGATAAAGTGTTTGGTCACTGTTTTGCTCAAACTCTGTATATTCAGCAAATCACTGGCCGCTGCCACATCCACCAATTGTCCGCCACTCATCAAAATATTAATATTAAACTGATCGGCATTATAAGCCGAGTTATTTACTTTATCGGTTAATACAAAATAAGAGGCTTCGTTTTTAGTGATCTTGTATTCTAAGCAAACCTGATCCAGAAGCTTCTTTTTATAAGCGGCATCAATGGCTGTGTTCTGCATTTCAATTTTATAAAGTTTGCGATCGAGTAAATTCTCACATAATTTTTGCAGAATTTTATCCTCACATTCACTCCACACTTTTATCGAAGCCATCACATCATTATCATCTAACTTCGAAAAGCGATCGAGTAAACGCCGGTCTTTTTTAAAATCTTCCTGGTGGTAATCGTTCACTAAAAATAGTGAAAGGGTAGGGGTGGCAAATAAGTTCATGCCTCCAGATGCGAGTTCCTTAGCACGTTTTAAAATATTTACCAATAGGGTTTCAGCACTTAAAACGGTTTTATGTAAATACACCTGCCAGTACATTAACCTTCGGGCAATCAAAAATTTCTCAATACTATAAATGGCTTTATGTTCTACCACCAATTCATCCTTCACCACATTCAACATTTTAATAATACGGTCGCTACTAATCACCCCTTCACTCACACCGGTAAAAAAACTATCGCGTTTTAAATAATCCAATCGGTCCATATCCAACTGCGAACTCACCAACTGATGTAAAAAATGTTTTTTATACTTGCCATTAAAAATCTTAATAGCCAAACTGAGTTTCCCTTTAAATTCTTCATTCAGTCGGTCCATGATTAAACTGCTGATGGTTTCGTGACTCACTCCTTTTACAAGGCTGTGTTCGAGGGCATGCGAAAAAGGACCATGACCAATGTCGTGCAGTAAAATAGCAATCAACACCGCTTGTTCTTCTTCGTCTGTTATGACAATATCTTTTTGTTTGAGACTAAGCACCGCTTCTTGCATTAAATGCATGGCACCAATGGCATGATGAAAACGGGTGTGTAAAGCACCGGGAAAAACCAAATTGGTTAAACCCAGTTGTTTAATGCGCCGCAGGCGTTGAAAATAGGGGTGATTAATGAGGTCATAAATAAGTTCACTCGGAATGGTGACAAAACCGTAAATAGGGTCGTTTATGATCTTTTTTTTATTCGTCGACATGTATGAATTAAAAATTAAAATTCGTTAATTTAAGCAGTACAAAGATAATACAGATAAATTTAATGCGTTATTTGTAATAAAGGAATTAAAGATGGATAAAATAAAAATATTATGGGCCGATGATGAAATAGCGCTGTTGAAACCGCATATTTTATTTTTAGATGGAAAAGGTTACGAAATTGTAACCGCCTTGAGTGGTGATGAAGCCATTGACATTGTGAAAGAAGATAAAAGTATTGCCGCCGTATTGCTCGATGAGAACATGCCGGGCATTTCGGGTTTAACGACCCTGCTTAAAATAAAACAGCTCAATAATGATTTGCCCGTAATCATGATCACCAAAAGTGAAGAGGAACACATTATGGATGATGCCATTGGTGGCAAAATTGCCGATTACCTCATTAAACCGGTTAACCCCAATCAAATTCTGCTCTCCTTAAAAAAGGCACTCGATAACAAACGTTTACTCAGCGAAAAAACCAATACCGATTACCGCAAAGAATTCGGACAAATTGGGATGACCATCAACGAAAACCTTAGCTGGGAAGCCTGGGCCGAACTTTATAAAAAAATAATTTACTGGGAATTGGAAATGGATACCCTGCAGGATAAAAGCATGCTGGAGGTTTTAAAAATGCAAAAATCAGATGCTAATAATCAATTTTTTAAATTTATCGAACGGCATTATGTCAACTGGTTAAGTGGTAAAGACCCCAATCCACCGGTCATGAGCCATAACCTTATTAAAAGTAAATTTATTAAAGAATTAGCCGGACCCGATCCCGTATTTTTTATCCTCATCGATAATTTACGTTTCGATCAGTGGAAAGTGATTCAACCGATGTTGCTTGAGTATTATAAAATTGAATCGGAAGAATCTTATTTCAGTATTTTACCTACAGCCACACAATATGCGCGTAATGCCATTTTCAGCGGTTTACTGCCAAGCGAAATGGAAAAACGTTTTCCCGATTTTTGGTTAAACGATGAAGAAGAAGGTGGAAAAAATTTGCACGAGGAAGAATTTATGCAGGCCCAGTTAAAACGCTTGGGTAAGGACATAAAAATGAGTTATAACAAAATAACCAATTTTACGGCCGGCAAAAAACTCTCCGATAACATCAATAATTTATTGCAGAATAAGTTAAACATCATTGTTTATAATTTTGTGGATATGCTTAGCCATGCCCGCACCGAAATGGAAGTGATTCGTGAACTCGCCGAAAATGAACCGGCATACAGAAGCATTACCTACAGTTGGTTTGAGCATTCGCCTTTATTCGACATCATTAAACAATTGTCAACTAAAAAAATTAAGATCGTCATTACAACCGATCATGGTACCGTGCACGTAAAAGAACCGACCAAAATATTAGGCGATAAAAACGTGAACTCCAACCTGCGTTACAAACAAGGCAAAGCACTCGAATACAATCCAAAAGAAGTATTTGAAATTAAAAATCCTGCCGATGCTTTTTTACCAAAACAACATCCAAGCACGCGTTTTGTATTTGCAAGAGAGGATCGTTTTTTTGCTTATCCAAACAATTTTAATCACTACGTTAATTATTATAAGAATACCTTTCAACACGGCGGTGTGAGTCTTGAAGAGGTCATCATTCCTTATATCGTTTTATCGGCAAAATAAACTATGACTAAGAGTCTGGAACTTAACATTACTTCCATCTCCGATTTGCCAATGGCAGCAAAATCCTTATTGGAATTTGCCGGAAAAATAAACGTGTTTTTGTTTGAGGCTTCCATGGGCGCCGGAAAAACAACACTGATCAAAGAATTGTGTAAACAACTGGGCAGTCACGATGATTTCTCCTCTCCAACCTATGCCATCGTTAATGAATATTTAGCACCTAAAGGCAAGATCTTTCACTTCGATCTCTTTCGTTTAAAAGACCAAAACGAATTATTTGAGATCGGTGTGGATGATTATCTGAAATCGAAACAGTATTGTTTTGTGGAGTGGCCGGAGCTGATGCTTGATTTTATTGATGAAGCGGCATTACACATTGAAATTGTGCAGAAGGATCAAGAACGTTTATTAAAGGCGAGAGTTAGAAAGGTGTAATTATTAGTGCTTAGTCGGGCCTCAAAAAGTAATATAATTATTTGGGCGCCTTAGAGGGCTGCGCCGGGCTCGCTGTTCGCTCGGCTTTTTTCAGCGGTAGAAAGAACCGCTGAAAAAGAGCTAAACCCTTTGCATCCCTGGCGCTCACGGGATTTTAAACTCATTGTTAATTCTTTAATTTTAATTTTTATAGTTTAAAATCTAAGGCTAGTTTTGATTAAAGAATGGTTTTTCCTGCAAATTAAAACACTTATTATTTTTTGTACTTCTTTATTCATGAGTCTTTCAGAGTATTTGGGGTTCGACTATCTAATATCAACAGAAAATTGGAGGTATTAAAAAGTCGGAGAGCGCCCGCGATTGAGTAAGGCAGCAAGCCAGTGGCTTGATGAGCGGGATAGTGTGTAAGCCCTGCACAGCAAAATAAAAAATGCCGTAGCTGTGAGGCGGCGACCAGCGGAAGCCCCCGCAACGCACAGGCATTTTATTTTGCAAGCAGGCTTGTAACGAAAGCGCGTAAAGGCGCCAAAAAAATGAACGCACCTAACTTAAAAATCGAAAAGGACTTTTTGAGACTCGTCTACTTAGTTTAGAAAAAAGATATCTGAACACACAAACACACAAAACAGCACAGAGGCAATACCATTCGTGGTGCCAAAGGCGAGTGTTACTTTACTCAGATCATTAGGTTTTACCAAACTGTGCTGATAGATTAAAAGCCCTATAAAACCTGCTGCACCTATCACATACAACCAGCCAAAAGCTCCCATAAAATAACCGGCTACAACAATACCTGCCGCCAGCAGATGTAAAAATTCAGAAAGGCCTAAGGCATTTTTACGGCCTAAAAAAACCGGAATGGATTTTAAGCCCTGCGATCGGTCAAAATCATCATCCTGCAAGGCATAAATAATATCGAAACCACTCACCCATAAAAAAACCAAAACACTAATAAGTATCGGCAATAATGCAAAATGTTCGGTTAAGGCCATATAAGCGCCTATTGGGGCAAGTCCCAAACCTGCTCCTAATACCAAATGACAAAATGGTGTAAATCGTTTGGTGAAACTATATCCTAATACCACCAGCAAAGCTACCGGTGATAAAAAAAAACACAAAGTATTAATGTAGTAGGTGGCAATCACAAATCCCGCACAACAAATAATAACCATGCTTAAGGCAGCGGTTGGCGATATCACACCGGTAGGAATTTCACGCACCGCCGTGCGTGGATTTTTTGCATCAAACTGACGGTCGATATAACGGTTAAAGGCCATGGCCGCACTGCGGGCAAGCACCATACACAGCACCACCAACAAAAATTTAGTTAAACTAAAACTGGCTTCACCGCTATGAATAGCCAAGGAAAAGCCTATCAAAGCAAAAGGCAAAGCAAAAACAGTGTGACTGAATTTTATAAGCGAAAAATACGAATTGATCTTTTTAAGCATAGAATGCGTAAAGATAAGAAGGATAAATTAAATGCTAATTATTTCCTCAAAAAGTCGGATCGAATTTTTTTATTTGTGCAGAGTTATTTTTGGCGGTCGGTTTGACGGGCGCTGCCTTTTTGACCTTTTGCAGAGATAGCTGCTGGACAGGGATTAATCGGAAGAGTTGGGGAGAAGAATTCTAATCTGAATTTTTTTGTTTCTTTTTTTGGATAAATCTGCGAAACTGAGGAATAGAAATTAATACCGTGTTTAAAATATTCCCAAATGTAAATTCTGAATACCGCGCCACTGACCGTAGCGGCATCCCCGTGCAGACATGGCCTAGAGCGGGTTTTGGGTGGCGGCTTTGATCCTTAGATCAAAGACCCCGCACCAAATTACCCGCTCTTGGGCAGGGCAAGCGGGATATAGCAAAGGGCAGGCCCCCCTGAAGAGAAAGTTACCCTGAAATTACCAGAAGACTTTCTCTTCAGGGGGAGGCGCCCAAAAATCAAACAAAATCTAAATTTGATTCAGAATCCTTTTTACTCCATAACTTTTGAGACTTCTACAAAAGGTCAAAAGCGTTTTGAATAATTTGCGCGTCAAAAGTATCAGAAATAAATGCCGGGTTTTTAAACGGTTTGTGTTTTCCCGGGATTAAAAAACACCACTTCATAGCCGGAATTAAGTGAAATGAGCCCTTGAGAATAGTCAAGCTCTGCTAATTAATTTCTGAATTTGAACCCAATAATAATGCGAAATAACAGAGCTTTTTTATTTTCCTCTGCCTTGAAGCACAATTAAAATGGTGTGAACAAGAATTTTAAAATCAAGTAACAAACTCATGTTCTCTACGTATAGAATATCAAATTTTAAGCGGTCAATCATCTCTTCCACATTCTCGGCATAACCATACTTCACTTGTCCCCAGCTGGTGATACCGGGTCTTATTTTATGCAGATGTTTGTAGTGAGGGGCTTTTTGAACGATCTTTTCAATGTAAAATTTACGTTCAGGCCTTGGACCCACCAAACTCATATCGCCCATAATCACATTAAAAAATTGCGGCATCTCGTCTAAGCGCACCTTGCGTAAAAATCGTCCAAACTTAGTTACACGTGGGTCGTTGGCACTTGATAAAGAGGGACCTTCTTTTTCGGCATCCACCAACATGGTGCGGAATTTAAAAATATAAAATGGCCGGCCATGTATACCAATGCGCTCTTGTTTAAAAAACATGGGGCCGCGTGAACCCAAACGCACAATGATGCCCAAGAGTAAATACAGCCAGCTGAAAAAGATGATCACAGCGATGGAAACCGTTACATCAATAAAACGTTTAACCGAAATTTGCCATTCGGGAATGATTTGATCTTTAATTTCAATGAGCGGAGTACCCAAAATACTGGTCATTTTTACGTGCCCACTTAAAATGTCATAGATATCGGGAATAATCTTAATAATTACACCCATATCACCTAAATCATTCACAATATTTTTAATGTATTCATGCTCCCAACTTTCGAGGGCAATAATTACTTCTTCGATCTCGTATTTTTCAATAATGCTCTTAAATTCATGGTATTCGCCCAAGTGCGGAAGTTCTTTGGTTAACTGATCCGAATACCCATTCTTCCCTTCAATGTGTATAAAACCAATAAAGTTATTCCCGATACCATATTTCAGGGCTTTAATTTCCTTAAACATTTTTAAGGCACGTTCGTTACTGCCAATAATAATGGTGTTAAAACCAAATTCTCGCTTGTGAATTTTACGGTTGGTATTCGTCGATAAAATAAGTCGCAACGTAGCCGTTAAAAGAAAATGCGAAGCGAAGAGGAAAAAATACAATTTGTAATACAAACGATACGAAACCACCGCATCATCGAGTAATAAAACGAAAAACAACACCGTTACCCCTATGATAGAAGTGGCCAATACCTGAACAAACTCATTAATACGCGATTTACGCAACACGTTGTTGTATGAACCCGATAAATAATAAACCAGTACCCAAATGAGTGGTAACAGACTCACACTAATAAAAAACTGATTGTCAAAAATGGGTCCGGCACTTTCACCGGCCTTTAAGGCATAAGAATCAATTTGCGTTTTACGGTAAATGTTGAAAATAGTCCACGCTAAACCCGCTGAAAACAAATCAGACAAAATATAATAAAAGGTGCGTAAACGTTTACTCATTAGAGGTATATCAATTTAATATTATCTAAAAACACATTCGGACTCGACGACTCATCGCTTTTTAAGGTTCTAAAAAAAACTTTGTATTTATTCGAAACTGGCGGATTACTAACGGCATTGCTTAATTGAATGTAGATCTTGTTCCAGTTTACCTGCGGGTTCACACGAATGGCTTCTTTTAAATAACCATCTTCAGTAATTAAACCTACCACGAATTCTTGATTGCATTTGTAATTCAGTTCCAAATAAACATTACTTGAACCTTGTGGTAAGGTATAATATGACGACGATTCAACTTGCGCAACACTGTAAATGGGATCAGTAGCAGGGATTTCCATTTTACCCGACTTACCTTCAAACGCATCGGCTGCCGGAGCAATGGCCATCGAATAACCCGATATTGCCGATTTTTGAATACTAAAGCCACTGTGGTCAAAATCTTCAGTCCATGTAAAAGTAGTTGTGGCATTGTAATTAAAGGTAAAATCACGCCCAATGTTTTTACCACTCTCAACCAAGGTGTCGAAGGTTAAAAAATCGTAAAATGGCCAACTGGTGCGGGTGTCGGAAATGCCACTGTTTTTAATGCCCGGAAAAACATTGATACGAACAGAACTATTATTTGTAATAATCGGCATGAGATGACCTACCGGATACACGCCTTGAAATTTACCATTTACATATAACCATAAATCGGTAATTTTGTTCGAGCCCGAACCTTGGGTGCTGTTGGTTTTTACATTGATTTTATGGGCCGTCATAAAAAAGGCCGGATCAGCTGCAGAATATTTTTTACAGGAACCAAGCAACAACAGACTAAATAATAACCCAAAAAGTAAACCTAATCTCATACAAACCAATAATAACTGTCGCGCGTCGCACCCAAAAATAAGGAAATAAACCTAATCCCTTTAATTTTATTTAGAATTAAAAGTGCAGCTTTTCTTCAATAGCATAGGCCAATTCAAGTGCCTTAATTGCTAAATCGATGCTGTCGTTTATTCGCCTATGCGAGTTAACACTAGTATGGAACGTAGTTAATTCGTCGTTTATTGTGTTTGTTGGTAAAATTAATGGATAGTCTCGGGCAAGTTCCTTTTTTGGACTGCCATTGCCCGGATCTAATACCCTATTTCCCGATCGGGAAGAATGGGGTTTAACCTTCGTTATTTCAGTCACACGATCACTTAAATGAACATCAACCATGTGTTCCTTGCCATAAGCCTTAAAGCGCGATTCCTTTTTGGAGGCCAGCCTGCTGGCATTAATCACCGCCACACAACCGTTCTCAAATTCCAGTCGTAGGTTTACCACATCCGATTCTTTCCCTACATAGGCCGATCCCACGGCATGAATCTTCCGAACATTACTTTTTACTAAAAATAAAAGTAAGTGCAATTCATCCATCAACAAATCCAAAACCACCGAGCTGTTGGTTGAACTACCGGCATAAGCATGTAAGCGATTAATTTCAATAAAATCAATCTGATCCAAATAGGGTAGGGCGGCTATAAATGCCGGATTATAACGATGTCCCTGAGCACCGAAAAAAACCACCCCCGCTTCCTGAATCAGATTTTGTAAATAACGGGCCTCTTTTAAGGGATGCGTGATGGGTTTTTCTAAATAAACATGTTTGCCCCCCATAATGGCTTGTTTTGCCGATTCAAAAGAGCCCGGTCGCGAACCGGTGATAGCAAGTGCCTGTGAATCGTTAATGGCTTCTTCCAAACTCGCAAAGGCCTTTACCTGAAACTGGTTAGCTAAATCCTGCATTAACCTCACATCGGCATCATAGAGTCCCTTTAACTGCCAATGGGGATGTTCATGTAATAAACGCAGGTGTGTAAGTGCAGGCTCAGAAAGGCCGATAACAGAGATGGCTTGTATCATATTAACCAAAACTACAGGTTTTAAAAAAGGCTTGTTAGTAATTAAAATTTAATTTTAAACATTCGTTGTTGATTAGTAAATAGCTTTACAACAAAGGCTTTTCTTATTTCTAAAATACGAAATACCTTAACCATTAAATAAACAACTGTGTTTTATAACGTTTCTAAAGAAGATGAATACCTGTTTCAGGGCAAGCGAAAACGTTTGGTTGAAATACTGAAAACCAAGGGTATTAAAAATGCCAAGGTGCTTGCCGCTATTGAAAAAATTCCCAGGCATATGTTTTTTGATACCTCTACGGCTCGTCCGGCTTTACTCGATCATGCCTACAGCGATAAGGCTCTACCCATTGGCGCCGGACAAACCATCTCACAACCCTACACGGTAGCTTTTCAAACCGAACAACTCGCTATCAGCGAGGGTGAAAAAATTCTTGAAATAGGTACCGGCTGTGGTTATCAAACCGCCGTATTAATCGAAATGGGGGCTAAGGTGTATAGTATCGAACGTCAAAAAACCTTGTTTGATAAAACGAAATTATTTCTTCCTTATATTGGTTACAAAGGCGCCAAACTTATTTATGGCGATGGTTATAAAGGATTGCCTCAGTTTGCACCCTTTGATAAAATTATTGTCACCGCCGGAGCGCCCTATATTCCTAACGATTTATTACTTCAACTAAAAATAGGCGGTATCCTTCTTATCCCTTTAGGAGAAGGCGAAACACAGGAAATGGTTTGGCTTAAAAAAGTAAGTGCCAGTAATTTCGATAAAAAAATTCTGGGCAATTTTAAATTTGTTCCGCTGCTTCAAAATAAATCGGGCAATTAATGTGATTAAATAAAAATGTTAGCCCATACACTAAATTCATTTAATTGGCGTTTACATTTTTATCAGTATCTTTAATTTTATCACAAGGCCCTTTAATAAATCAAAAATGAACATGAAAAAGAAACTCCTCATCCTGTTAAGTGTGTTAGGTATAAATGGCATCAAGGCTCAGGACCTTACTTCGAAAGACGGCGAACTCATCTTGCCACAGGCTAAGAATTGGAGCATTGGTTTGGATGCCACTAAATTAATTAAAAATGCCAACGTTGATTTTATATCAAGTTCACAAGCCATTACCGGTAAATATTTTAAAGATGCTAAAACAGCTTATCGTTTTGGGCTGCTTATTGGTTTAAACAACTGGACCAATAAACAAATGGTGATTGATCGCGTGGCAGCCACCAATTCAGTTATTGCTTATCCTGCAGCTAAGGCAATGAAAGAAAATGAGTGGAAACGATTTGCAACGGCAGTTGGTTTAAGTGCGGGGTTTGAAAAACGTCGTGGCACCGGACGTTTACAAGGCTTATACGGGGTAGAGTTTGCATTTTACCTTTCTTCTTCAACCGATAAATTTTCATATGGCAACGCCTTAAATGCCTCATCACTATCGCCCATACTGGTTGATAAAACAGCCGATGCCATGTCGAGCGCCGCTTTAGGCAGAGCCAATAACATCGATTCTGTACCGGCCATTCAAAATGCCTTAAGTAATTCGGCCCGTGTTTTAGAACGAAAAAACGGCATGGCCTTTTCTATTGGAGCCCGTACCTTTATTGGTGCCGAGTATTTTGTTCTGCCAAAAATGAGTGTGGGTTGCGAATTCGGTTGGGGCTTGGGTTATACCAGAACCGGTCGTTCTGAAACCACCCTCGAGTCAATTGGCAGCGGTAATACCTCCGGTAATGCTTTGCAATCGGTTAAAAGAACCACCATTGATGGGGGGGCATCGAGCAACCTGCGATTAGACACCGACAATTCAAGTATTTTGGGTGGCATTTCGACGAGTTTGCGTTTAAATTTATATTTCTAAATTCTTTTTTTAAGCAAATTATTTTCGTGTAAGGCATTTATTTTTAATCACTTTGTTTTTGGCTGAGCCCTTGGTGAATTATCATAGTATTTACCTAATAGAAATCGTTTTATTTTTTTTTATATACGCTAAAGCCCTTTGTTTACAGTATTTGCAGAGCCCTGCAATAAACCACTAGGTTTCTAACTCGTGTTAGCGGTTGCAAATGAATTCACGCATAAGCTTTCTTTTTTTTCTAAATAATAAGAAACTTTACTACCTATAATAAGGTACTAGGTTATTAAAATTGAGAATTATGTTAAATCTTTTCTATTAATATTAACTTTTTGTTAAACTTATTAAAATATTCAATATGTTTGCTTAATAATAATCTAACTACAATAAACAATGAAAAAAACTTACAAATCAATTACGACGTTTATCGTGCTCTTGAGCTTGGTAACGTTTAACATGAAGGCGCAGCTTTCGGGTACGGTTACCATTAACTCCGGTGCCGCAACTGCAGGTACCAACTACCAAACCTTTAATGCGCTTGCCGTGGTTCTGAACTCTGTTGGTGTTTCTGGCCCTTTAACAGTTAACGTATTAGCTAACACTGGTCCTTACAACGAACAGGTTGCTTTTTACGCTATACCGGGTATGAGCAGTACCAACAAAGTTACCATTAATGGTAATAACAACTTGTTAACCTTTAATGCTACTTCTACAGCACCTTTTACCATGCTGTTAAATGGCACAAAAAACTTAACAGTTAATAATTTGAAAATGGAAGGGACCAATGCAACGTATGCAATGGTTGTTATCCTCATGACCAATGCAAGCTTTAACACCTTCTCGGCATGTTCATTCTCTTGTCCTGCAAATGGTACAAGTTCTTACCAAATTCCTTGGTCAATATCATCTGCTTCAAACAGTCCTTCATCAGGTGGTACAGCGAACTTTAACACGGCCATCACATGTACATTATCTGGTGGTTACTATAGTATTTTCCACTATGGTTTATCTTCAGCTCCTTTTACATCGGATAACAGTTTTATTGGTTGTACAATTACTGACTGGTATTACTACTGTGTTTATGGTTATTATGCTAAAAATATGACAATGAAAAATTGTGATATTAACCGTATGACCAGAACTACTTTAACTCCGGGTTATTTCTTCTATGGCTGGTACATGCAAGGTACTATGTTAGATGGTAACACCATTCACGATTTGTTTAACATGAGCCAAACTTTAACCGGTACTTTATACGGTTTCTACTATTTTGGTTATGCAAGTCCTGATCCAACTAACCACAATACCTTCCGTAACAACATTATTAGAGATATGAAATGGAATGGAACAACTTATATGTTCTATTACAACTACAATGCTAATAACGATTATTACAACAATACCTTCTCGTTTGATTATGCAGGTTCTACTTCAGGTAGCACTTACATTTTCTACTACTGTTATAATAACGCAGCTAACTACAATACTTGGACAAATAACATTTTCTCTATCACCCAAGGTGGTACAGGATCTAAGTATGCGTTCTATTTTGGTGGAAACACAGCACTTTCTGTAGTTAACAACAACGATTACTATGTGAATTCAACAAATGGTTTTGTAGGTTACTGGACTGCCAATGCTACAACTTTTGCTCAATGGCAATCTCAAGGTCCTGATCAAGTTGGTTGGGGTATCAATCCAAGTTACGTTAACTTAGCTACCGGCGATTTACATCCTACTGCTTTTGCTATCGATAATTTAGCTGCTCCAAACGGATTAGTATTCGATAATCAAAATGCAATCAGAAATCAAGCTACTCCAGATTTAGGTGCTCTTGAATTTTTAACGCCAAACTGCGTTGGAACGCCAACTGCTAATGGTGTAGCTTCTCCAAACTATGCATTATGTCCGGGTGATGTTGCCACTTTAGGCTTAACGTCACTTAATCCGGTTGCTGGTTTCGGTTACCAATGGCAAACCTCTACCGTGTCTCAAGTTGGTCCATTTACGCCAATTGCTGGTGCTAATGGTATTTTCTATACTACACCTCCAATGAATGCAAATACTTGGTACAGTGTGGTTATGACTTGTACACTTCCGGGTGGTGGTAGCATTTCACCGGTTGGTCAAGTTGTTATTGCTGGTCCTACTGCTTCAACAGTTCCTTGTACTGAAGGTTTTGAAAACATTGGTTTAAACCAACGTTTACCAAACTGTTCATGGGCTGCTACTAATTTAGGTTCAGGTGCATTAACGTATACTTCATCTAACACAGGTAACAGAACACCACAAACAGGTACTTGTTTTGGTTCATTCGGTAACAGTTCTCCTGGTACTAACTATTTCTTCAGTAACTCCATTCAAATGACTGCAGGTATTACTTATTCTGCTGACGTTGCTTGGGCTACGGAGTATTTTGGTTATAACAACTGGAATTCATTATCTATCATGGTTGGTCCTAACCAATCTACTTTAGGTATGGTACAAGTTGCTAACATCAATAACCCTATTTCAGGTGCTTATAAAGTGTTAGGTAGTACTTACACCATTCCTACAACTGGTACTTATTATGTAGCTATTAAAGCCGTTTCTAGTGCTGGTTCAGCTCAATACTTATCAATTGACAATTTACACATCACTATTCCTTGTCAAGCTGGTTCACCAAACACGCCTACTATGACATTAGCTGCAAGTGCATTAACTGTTTGTGCTAATCAACCTGTAAGCTTAACTGCTAGCGGTGCTGATACCTACACTTGGAATACCGGTGCTAATGGTTCAGGTATTTCTGATAGCCCACAAGCTGCAGGTATCACTAACTACATCGTTGTTGGTCAAAATGCATTAACTGGTTGTACAGCTACTTTATCAGTACCTGTATTAGTTAATCCATCTCCATTCACGTTAATTTATGCTAACCCTGCTTCAGTTTGTTCTGGTCAACCTACTAACCTTAGTGGTTTAGGTGCAGCTTCATACGTTTGGAGCAATGGTGCAAGTTCAGCTAACATTACAGTATCTCCAACGGTTACAACAACTTACAACGTAAGTGGTACTAACTCGTATGGTTGCAGCGCTAGCGCTTCTCAAGTAATTACTGTATTGCCTTTACCAACTATTAACGCTACCAGCAGCAATGCTGATGCTTGTAAAGATGATCAAATCACGTTAACAGGTGCAGGTGGAATTAACTACACATGGTTAGCTTCTAACTCTGGTTTAGTTCTTTCTGGAACACAAGTAAACGTAACATTAAGTGCATCTACTGTATTTACTGTTTCTGGTACAAATGCTAACGGTTGTGTAGGTAAAGCTACTTTAACTCAAAACATCAGTAACTGTACAGGTATCAACAAAAACACGGCTTCTTTCAATGGTGTTAACGTTTACCCTAATCCAACTTCTGGTGATTTAACAATTGAATTGAACTCTGGTAACGTTGTTTCTGTTGAGGTTGTAGACCTTACAGGACGTGTGATTTTATCAAACACTGGTTCTGATTCAAAAGTAAATGTTAATCTTACTTCAGTTGCTAATGGCATTTACTACGTGAAAATTAAGTCTAACGACTCAATGGAAGTAGTAAAAGTTGTAAAACAATAAGAATTAAATTTAGAACCCCCCCGGTTTTACCGGGGGGGTTTTTTTTGTTCTTTTTTTTTTAAAAATGAGTGAAATTTAACGGATAAACCGGAATATATTCTCTTAATATCTAACAATAAAAATCCAATAAAACAAAAATATTTTACGTGATTCTTATCACATTTATTTTTATATTTGTTTGAATAATTAAAACTTCCACTATGCAAAAAATTTACAATTTATTAAAAACATTAACAGTCGTCTTTAGTATAGCAGCTGTTGATTTAAACGCGCAAACCTATTGTGCGTCCAATTCCGGCACCACGTATGACGAAGAGATCTACAATGTGATGTTAAACGGAAACGTTACCAACCCACTTTATTCATTTGCTAACGGCTGTGTAACCCCCGCACCTGGTCCGGGATCGGCACTGAGTATGTATTCCAATTTCACCAGTTTAGGTTCTTTCGCCAATTTAATCGTTGGTTCGGTTGGAACTTTTTCAATCGCAGAAAACGAATGCGATGGTGCTACTTATTGGTCAAATGGCTGTGCCGTTTGGATTGATTACAACCAAAACGGTTTATTTACCGATCCGGGTGAAACTATTTACCTTGAACTTACAACAACCATTAGTCCACGTAATATCGTTGGAACTTTTACAGTGCCTTTAACGGCAACTTTTGGGCCAACCCGTATGCGTGTAATTGTTGCTGAAGGTTATTCGGGTGCTAGTTTAACGCCGTGTATAACCGGATATGGTTATGGTGAAACAGAAGATTATTTGGTAACCATTATGCCAAGTACCCCATGTTCAACAGCGCCTGCTGCAAACAGCATTTTACCTACCACCTTTACAACTTGTCCTTTTTTAGCTAAT
>CANKBS010000001.1 GCA_947480015.1 Sphingobacteriaceae bacterium | reverse complement strand
TCACTTTTTTTGCTAAGCATTTGCATGCCTAAACAAATGCCTAAAACAGGTACTTTTTCTTTTATTGCTTTATCGTTTAATAAGGGAATTAATCCACTTTGTTCGAGATTACCCATGCCGCCATCAAAGGAGCCAACGCCGGGTAATAAAAGTTTGTTGGCTTTTGAGATAACTTCTTTATCACCGGAAACTACGACATCTTTAACGCCAATCTTCTTGAACATGTTTAAAACAGATGCTAAATTTCCTATGCCGTAGTCGATAATTACTATCATTTAAAACAAACTATTTTTAAAAGTTCAAAATAATGCGACCAAGTCAATTTGTGAGACACTGCCTCACTTTTTTGATAACGTTGGTAGAACAATCTCATATAACTGAGATTTGAACGGGAAAAACCTTTGCCCAATTCTAAAGAAAGTTCCTTAGAGAGATTTATAAGTAATTGTTTACCATAAGTTGCCTTTATATTCCCAGCTTGTTCATATTCAACAATGTGTTTCCCTACTTGCCAATAGGTATTCAGAATTTCCTTGTTGATGTTTCGGGCAACATTATACCGTGCTCCTTCAACAAGTGATCGAATCTGCTTAATTAATGCTGAAAGCGTGTTTTTATTTTTAACGGAATTCATTAATTGATTTGCGGCATAGGACATAGAGCCACATATATTTGAAACTTTGCTTCAAATTCTATGTTTTCTGTATTATGGGTTTTGCTATTCATTCTTTTCTATTCCTTCTATGTATCTATCCCGAAACGCGTTCGGGACAAGTTGTGGTTAGTATTATTTAGGCTTCTGTTTCAATTGTTTCAATTCAGTCTCCAATTCAGCAATCCATTCTTTTTCACTTGGTAAATAAAGCTTGTACTTTGAAGCAAAAAGATGCTTACTTCCCTTAAGTATCGAGTATTTTACTATGGCTTCATTTTTTTCGGTACAGAGGATGATTCCTATGGTAGGGTTGTCTGTTATTTGTTTTATCTGGTCCTCATAATATCTTACATACAAATCCATTTGGCCAATATCTGCATGATTTAATTTTCCCATTTTTAAATCAATCAACACAAAACATTTTAGGATATAATTATAAAAAACCAGGTCGACGTAGAAATGTTCCCCATCAGCAGAAATTCTTTGTTGACGGCCAACAAAAGAGAATCCTTTTCCTAATTCAAGTAAGAATAATTGAAGTTTAGTAAGTAATTCTGTTTCAAGTTCTTTCTCAAAAAGTGTTGTATTTGGTTTAAGTTTAATGAATTCAAGAACATAGGGGTCTTTTACAAAATCCAAAATTGAAGGTTCATCTTTTTTAGCTTCAGTATTAGCTTTTCGAATAAGTGCTTTTTTATTTTTTGAAGATAAAAGTCTTTCGTAATAGAGTGAATTTATTTGACGTTCTAAACTCCTGGTACTCCAATTGCAATCAGCTGCTTCATTCGTATAATACTCACGGGCCTTGGTGTTTTCGACTCTCATCAAATGTCTATAGTGAGTCCAACTTAATTCCTTACGTAAACTACTTGTTGTTGGTTTACTTTGATTTGTTAAGCGATTGCCTGAGTTTTGTTTTATTAAGGGCGTTTTTTTTTGTGATTCGGGACTCGCTGCGTCCCGAATTGAAAACAGTAAAAAAAACTGCCTCATTTTTCTCAATTCCCTTTCGTCGAAACCCTTTCCGAAATCTTCTGTTAATTTTTGGGCAAGATCTCGCAGTAAATACTCACCGTAATCGGCTTTATTACTACCCTTCTGTTCAACTTCAACAATTCGTTTTCCTATTTCCCAATAGGCAATAACCATAGCGGCGTTAACTGCCCTTACGGCTTCGTTTCTCGCCAGGTTTAAAATGTTTTTAATTTCCCCGTATAAGCTGTTTTTTAATGGCTTTTTGTTCGGAAGAATATTTATTTTTTTAATTGGCAAGTTTTAATTGGAAGAGAATCTGATGAGTAATTTATTTTAGTTAACCCTAAATGAAAAATTTGTTTTTCTATGAGTGCGATGGCAATCGGACTAGTTGTTAAATTTTTCAGCGCTTCTTAAACCACAACTAGTGGTGAATTAAAAGGCGATGTCTTTATGCGCGAAGGTGCCGCCTTGGTTGCCGCTTTTGGTAATCAGGCCTATGGCTTTGGTGTTTTCAATCCATTTACTAGGCGAGAGTGTAAACGCATTAATCCTGCTTCTGCCAGAAAGGAGTCGAATTCGACCACTTTGAAATGCGTATTATTTAATTGCTCCCACAGACCTAAAAATTCAATTGTAGAGCGGCTGCGCATCCAATTTTTCACAACATCTTTCGGTTCCTCAACATTTTTATTCCGGGCAATGTCAGTAAGTGAAATATAGTCCTGCCCATTAGCAACGATGATTGAAATGCTTAAGTTCTGAACGATGATTGTTTCTTTTTTTGTCATGTTAATTTATACATGGAGACACCGTTTCAAAGATTTTTCTGCTTTATGGAAGATGTTAGTCATTTTAGGTTGAGGTTGAGGTTGAGGTTGAGGCTGAGGTTGAGGTTGAGGCTGAGGTTGAGGCTGAGGTTGAGGTTGAGGCTGAGGTTGAGGTTGAGGCTGAGGTTGAGGTTGAGGTTGAGGTTGAGCTTATGGATTTTGGCTCAATAACTAAATCCCAGTGTTCTTCCATTTCAACTTCATTAATCATTTAATTTATTAACGCTTTTTTTTAAAAACTTAGTTCAAAATTTAAGGCTTTCGTTTCACCAACACTTCTTCCGGAACCCTCACCGTGAGGTCATAACCAATACCTTCAATACTTATCGTATAAATACTTTCTTTGGCTTGTGTTTTCACTGAGCCAAAAAGTCCTTTAAAGGGGCCGTATTCAATGCTCACACGGTCACCGGTATTCAATGGCTTCGAAAATTCAGCATTTACAAAGTAGCCCTTTTGTTCAATGGAACGTAAGGCTTCAATTTCAATGTCCCTTACAATAGCGTCGCCTGAATTATATCTCACATAGTGAAGTACACCTGAATATTGTAGGACCTTATCGCGATCGAGGGCTGAAGGATTCACAAATACATAACCATTAATTAGTGGGCTTTCAACCATTTTTTTTCTGTCACTCCATTGCTTTAACTCCTTCTTCATTGGCATATAACATTCAATGCCATTTTCCTTAAGACGTTCGGCCACTTTCTTCTCCGCGCGCGATGAAACATATACAACTTTCCAGCTACACATAGGAACACATAGGGGCACATAGGAACACATAGTAACACATAGGAAAACATAGGGGTACGTAGGAAAACATAGGGGTACTTAGGGACACATAGGGTGTCAAGGTGCTAGATGTTTTATTTAAGTTTTGCATAAATATCATTTACCAATGTTTTTTGCCCTTCGCGAAAAATATTGCCACAATTAAAATTGATTAAGATTCCTTTAGGTGCTTCCAACAGTCTCATGTAATTTAAGACTTTTGCTTCGTGTTCCACTGCAAATCTGCTCACCGCTTTCAACTCTACTACTAAACAGTTTTCCACAAACAAATCGCAACGAAAGCGAACAGCTAATTTCTTTTCATCATAGAAGACCGGAATGCTCAGTTCTGTATGAAATTCTAATTTCTTTTTCTGAAGTTCCACTTTCATACATTCATGATAAACGCTTTCCATAAGACCTCTGCCCATTGTTTTGTGAATGTTCATCGCAGCGCCCAGCAACTCATAAGTTACTTTATCAACTGCTTCTTTTGTCAAAAATTTTTAAGAATTAGTTTTTAGTGTTTAATAATGAGTTCTTTATTTTAGCACTTTTTTTTAAATGATACAAAATTTCAGCATCAAAAATTTATTGCCAAGTCTGTTAGCTTTTTTTTTATTGCATTTTCACTTGGTTCTTTAACCAGAAACTCAACTTTTTCATCAGAGTCAATATCATTAAAAAAACAAAGTTGTGCTCTAAATTGTTTTTCAGAAAATAATTGACCGTAGATTATTTCAGCGGTATTTGAAATTTCTTGTATAGTATGATAAGAAGTTAGGATATAATAAAGGTCAACATAATCTTTCCATTTAGAACGACGACCCAAAGCGTATGCTTTCATGGCAGCCAGTTCAAGTAAAGTTGGCATTTTTATTGATTTTTCGAATTTTACTACCGGCTTAATGGGGAAGGGGTAATGGAAAAAAGTAAACTTAACATTATTGATCATTAAGTTCATTTGTTCTTCAACCCGCCTAGTTACTGTGGGTTTTAAATTCTTCTTTGCGATTTTGTCTAAGATGAGTTTATGATTGAGTTCTGTAGCCTTAAATAAATCAAAGTCAATCGAACGCCTATGTCCGATTTGTAAGGCGATGGCAGTTCCACCTACTAGATAAAAGCTTCTGCTAAATTCTTTTACCAGAGGTAGTAAATTAATCTGATCCTTATTTAAAATCTGTTTATGCAATCTTTTTAAAATATTCTGAAAATAAATGATGTATTTCCGGGTATAGATTTCCCTTTTTACGGCCGGTAATTTCACTAAAAACCTTTTTTGCTTTTGGCAGACCCATAATTTGAAAACATTCCGTTATAGTAGTAAGTTCAGCATAATTTAAAATAGTTTCGAGTAATAACTCATCGCTAATATTCTCACGTTCTTTGGCAGGTGTATACCAGAACAAAGTTTGATGTTCTAATATAAATTTTTTCATAGCCTGCTTTTTCATTTTAAACTGAGTTTTTAGTTCTTAATGATCAATTGAATGTTTTATTAAAAACTAAGCCCTAAAAACTTATAACTCTTCCATGGCTTCGCCTCCTCAGTCACAGATGAGTGTTTAGTTTTTAGTGTTTAGTTATGAGTTTTATATTTTAGACCTCGTTTTTATTAAAAACTAAGGACTTAAAACTAATAACTATTCCTTGCTCCAGATCAGCAAGGGATGCATGCCCGGTTCTTTTATTTTAGAAAGCTCAAACTCCGCCGATCCGTAATGTACATAACGAATCTTTTTATCGATTTTCTTTTCTGCTTTCTCTATTTGTTCTATTAAAAAAGTTTTATTCAAATTGTCGCCTACCAATACCAGGTCAATGATTTGGGTATTCTGGCCTTTTGATAAATTTCCTACCAGGTATACTTTTTCCAAATCGCCTATGCGTTGTAAAACATAATCCACCACATACTCTAAACCGGTCATTTTCATGATGATTTTATTGATATGGGAAAATAATGGGTGTTTGATATTGACGGTAAATATTTTTTTATTGCCTTCGGAACTGGTGACCAGAAACCCTGCTTTTTCAAATTTGTTTAACTCCAAACGAATGGCATTGGTTGATTCTCCGAATTCCTCCTCTAAATTTCGCAAATAAGCGGTGTTTTTGCTGTTCAAGAAAAACTTGAGCAAAAGCTTAATGCGTGTTTTTGAGGAAATGAGCGTTTCAATCATATTGAGTAGTAAAATTACTCGTTGTATGTCACAAATATGCAAAAATTAATTAATAGTACCAAATTTTTAGAGCTGAAAATAGGTCTGTCAATTAAGACAGTACTGTCTTACAGCGAATTTTTTTTAAAAAAACCTTTTAGGAAGAAGCTGCTAAAAAATGGGGGTATTGGTTGCGATTTTGTACGAATATTCGGCTTAAATGGCAAAATACCGGCATTTATGTGATAAAAGTCTGGTTTTTTAGCTTATTGGCCTATTCTTGTTTTTTTTGAGCAAAGCTTGCGTTTAAATTACGTTGGCTAAGCAGTTAATATTCAAAAAAGCCCGGGACCCTGGTTAATCCATTTGCTTTGATGAACAAACGCCTATAGATTACCAGAAAAGGTGGGGTAAGATTCTTTTTTCGGTGGAATTACAAGCTGACAATTTTTAAAAGCAACAGAAAATGGGAGGTATTAAAAAGCCTGGGGGCGCTAGGGACTGAACGAAAGCCCGCGCGTAGCCATTTGCATACGCTTTGTTGGCTGAAGCGGCTTTGCCGCCTAAGCGGGAAAGCCCCTGCAAGCCTACAACGCGTGCGAATGGCAAGCGAGGCTGCAGTGAAGGCCCGCTCGAGCGCCATCATAAAACAGAAAACAAGTTGAGGCTCTACGAAATAAATTGCAAAGCGCTTTTGAGTTAGGTTCCAATAAAAAATACGTAATTTGCGTGACCGGATAATAAAAATGGCGAAGGTTTTACATCACACAGTACTTTACTTTTTTTTCTTAATCCTGGGTTTCCCTTTATTTTATTTCGTTTATAAATACGGCGATCCGGAGCCGCTGGCCCATGATTTTTTTCAATATTACCGCCTGTATTTTAATTGGGACATAGGCAATGTCAATGCGCCTTTTAATATGCGTTTGGCTGGTGCATCCCTTGTGCATCTGTTTTATGAACTTGGTTTTTCATACGATACGGTTATTGTCTTTGATAAATATGCGAGCTGGGGGTTTTTGAAGTCGGTGTTTTTTTGTGCGGTGTTTTTTAATTATTTATGCGTGGCGGCTACCTGTCTGCAATTATATATCACTATTAAAAAACATGTGGGAGGTTTTTTAATTTCATTGTTTGGGGGGGTACTATATTTATTGGGTTTTGGAACCGTGTTTTATGAGCTCATGCCATTAACCGATGCGTTTTCAGTTTTACTTTTTGCCATTGGTTTTCATTTGTATTTGAATAAAAGTTATTGGGTTATGGCACCCATTATGGTTTTAATTTTTCAACGCGAATACCTCTTAATGGCTTTGGGCTTGATGGCTTTTATGGATTTGATTAAAAATAGAGAAAAGCGTTTCTACTTCACAATGCTGATCGCAGCAACGATTTCATTTTTGATTTATTATGTTTTAAGGAAGACTGTTTTTTATACGCCGGCACTAGATCATCAAGCTTCGACAGGTTTTTTAATGGATACTTTTATGCAATTTAAATTACCAGATTTTGATTTTATAAAACAAACAGCCATGACCATGAATTTATTTTTTATTTATCTGGCAGTAGTTTTTTACAAAAGGTTTAAAGGCTTGGAGACGGATAAGTATAATTTATTAATCGTGTTTTTGATTTTTTTACAATTAACTATTATTTGTTTAGCTGCTGGACATGGGAATAATATGGGAAGGTATTTTTACTTAATAGTACCTTATGTCATCTTTCAACTTATTAAGGAAGTTAAGGCTTTGGCAGTTTTTAGTGCTTAGTGTTTAGTGCTTAGTGTTTAGTATTCCTCAATCTCTAATCTTTAATCTCTAATCTGCAATTTGCAATCTGCAATCTTCAATCTGTCAATCTTTCAGTTCAAGATCACGTTTCCTTTTCACTTTTCTTTCCTGCATATTAAAAGCTTCAATGAGCATGGCAAAGGCTAGGGCGATATAGGCGTAGTTTTTATTGAGTTCGAGGTGTTTTTCTTCGGGTACCGTAAAATTGTAGCAGTCTATTAATCCTTCGGCAAGGAGGATACCGCCAATGGCGAGTAAAAATACCAAGGCGATCATTTTAATGCTTTGATTTTTATTGATAAAGTCCGATACCCCACCGCTGAAAAGGATCATGAGAATCATACTAATTACTACTGCACCGATCATGATTGACACGATACCGCTTACCCCCACGGCAGCAAGGATACTGTCGAAACTAAACACAAAATCAATGATGATGATTTGCAAAATGATGGCTAAAAAATTGTTCTTTCCTTTATCCTTATATTCAATCTCATCTTCATCGGTATAAATTTTTTCCATAATCTCTTGCCAGGTTTTAATTAATAAGAAAAGCCCGCCTCCAATCAAGATCAGGCTTTTACCACTTACCCCATAAGCGCCCAGATGAAAAAGCGGTTCTTTTAAGCCGGCGATCCATCCCACAAATAACAAAAGCACTGAGCGCACGACTAGCGCCAATGTGAGGCCCAAGGTACGGGCCTTTTTTTGTTGGTGTAAGGGAAGTTTGTTTACGGCAATGGAGATAAAGATAATGTTATCGATCCCTAAGATGATTTCTAAAACGGATAGGGTGACTAAACCGATGATACCTTGTATTGAAAATAAAGCGGACATTTCCGTGGACCAAGTGTGCATTTAAATTAAATTTCGACAAAGATATTAAATAAATCAGGCTGGTGATAAAGGATTTTGCGCTTTACTTTTTATGCCTATGCGCAGGTAAAACATGCTGAGACTGGCGCAGGTTGGCTAGGGCTGGCCTATTGAAATAAAGCTATACTGAGTTGCCCGACAGCACCCATGTTCATAGTATAGTTATGGTGTGCCATGAATTCGTTACCAACCATGTTCGTTTGTTAAGGCAGGTGAAAAGTACAAAAAATCGAACCTAAAGGCTGTCCTACCGGGTGGTTGTTAAATCTCGAAGCTTTCCTCCGCCAATTTCTTATCCGCTGTACTTAATGCGATTTTATATTTTCCTTTAGCCAGTCCCTTTATCGGGATGTTAAGGTCATAATTCTGATTGTCACCAACTAATAACCATTGGCTTTTGAATTCACATACCGCTCTGCCAAATGCATCACAAATGGAAAGCGTGGCATAATTTTCTTTTTCATTTGTATAGTTTAATTTTCCTTTTAAAAACTGCGGAAAGGTAGTGATGGCGCCATTTCGGTAAACATAACTGTAACATTGAATGGTATACCAAGGTAATTTTTCTCCTTTTAAATTCGCTAAATACTGCCTCAGCTCTAAAAAAGAATTATCCCGATTATCACAAACAGAAGCAATACTGTATTTATCGCTAATGCTCCAAACGGCCATCTGTTCAATAGCAGGCGGATAATTTGAGCGGCTTAAATACCTGGCTATACAAACCAAATTGCTATCGGCCAATTTATTGATACCGTAAACAGCATTTGCATTTGGACAACGATTGGAAGCTTGGCAACAATAACCCTTTACCTTAATTTTCTTTATTTGCAATCGGCTCAAAACAATCACTTCTTCTTTGGTTACTAAAATATCTTGAAACTGATCATCCAAGGAATTAAGGCAACGACCTGCCTCCAACGTGAGGATTAACGAATCCTGGCCACGGTTACCGAGTTGGATGTACATGCAAAATCCCTGATAGGCACCGGTACTCATCACTTTACTGGTTATTAAATGACGGAAAATCGCTTGCTGCAGGCTCATTTGTTGGTGTCGCGCGGTGGCATTGAGGCTCAGAGCAAGACAAGCGCTTAAAAGGAGTTTTTTCATGGCGTATATGTTTTACTCTAATAACTCTTGGGCATAAATTAGTTACATCTAGTCGTAATTTGTTTTACATTCGTTGAGAGAAAAAATAATGCAATCGATCTGTTTTACTTTACTTTTTGTTTTTTGTTTGAGCTTTTATAAGACTCAGAATCTAGATTTTCGAATTTTAAGAACACTCAATAAAAACGATATGCCGTTGTGGGATAAGGGCATGAAAGGCCTTTCCTTTTCAGTGATGCCGGCGATGCCAATTTCGGTGGTCGAAATTTGGTACAGTGGTTACCGTAATAAAGATGAGGTCATGATGCGTAATGGCTACAAAAGCGCTATCACCATTGGCTTTGCAGCATTAAGCGCAACAGGATTAAAATATCTGGTGAACCGACATCGTCCGTTTAAAGATTACCCGAATGATATCACGCAACGCGATTTTGGCGTTGGTCCATTTTCATTTCCCAGCGGACATACCACGGCCGCTTTTGCCACTGCCACAGCACTGAGCTTAAGTTGTAAAAATCCTTATGTCACTACTTCTTCCTTTTTGTATGCCGGTTTTGTGGGCTATTCTCGCATGCGCCTGGGCGTGCATTACCCAAGCGATGTGCTGGGCGGTATGCTCCTAGGTATTGCCTCAGGTTTATTAACGTGGAAGCTGGATAAAGCGGTGAATGGGAAGTGATGATTGTTTAGATTAATTCGCGAAATTTTATGATATTAGTCTTCTACTTTAATTCCGATGATTTGTGTTTGAAAACTTCCATTAATCTAAAGTGGCAATGAATAAAGTGAGGCAAAAAATAGTGATGTTTAAATTTGCGGGAAATCATTCTTTTATCAAAATAAGCAATAGATTTTAATTTTTAAATCTAAATTAACGGCATTAACCTTGAGTTTAAAATCATCTGAGCGCCAGGGATAGGGCATCAAGCCAGTGGCTTGATGCGCCTGCTTGTGTGACAGGTTTAGTTCTTTTTGCAGCCTGCCTCTTTTGGCTGCAAAAAAACCGCAGCAGGGCAGCAAGCCTGTGGCTTGATGAGCCGGCCTGTGCCTTGAGCCCGGCGCAGCCCGCCCGGGCGCCCAAAAAAAAACAACACTTTGCGAGAGTTTAATTAGTCACCTGAAATTCGATAACACATTCACCAACAAATCAATTTCGGCTTTGGTATTATACGCATGAATACAAAACCGAATTCTCTCAGTCCCCGATTTTACATGCGGACTTTTAATCATCCTTGCATGCACCTTATGTTTAACTAATTCCTGACCGATTTTATCCAGTTGTTCGTTACTGCCGATCATCATGGTGTGAATGGCACTTTGACTTTTAATGCAATTTTTTAGGGCTGCCCCTTTGGTATAAAAATAAGCGATGTTTTGATGTAAGAGGTCTTTTTGATTGGTTTCAATAAGAAGCTGATAGGCATGTTTAATGGCCTCAATACTAGACTGAGGCAAGGCTGAGGTATAAATAAAGGAGCGTGAAAAATTAATCAGGTAATTTCTTAGCATCTCTGAGCCCACAATTGCTGCGCCATGCGAACCCATGGCTTTTCCAAAAGTATAAACCCGGGCAAAACAATTTTTTTCAATAGAAAGTGCGTTACATAATCCCCTACCCTGTTTTCCGAATACGCCAATGGCATGCGCTTCGTCAACGATCAAAAAAATATTTTTGGTATCCTGACAAATATCTGCTAACTCCAATAAGGGCGCGGTGTCCCCATCCAGGGCATAAACACTTTCAACCACCACAAAAACATTATCAAAATTTTTCTGATGACGATGGATCAATGTTTCCAGGTCCTCTAAATCATTGTGTTTAAAACGGTAATGCGTAGCCTGACTTAAACGAATGCCATCCTGAATGGAAGCGTTTGCGAACTCATCACATATGATCAGATCGGTTTTTTGAGGCACCGCCGATAGCAAACCTAGGTTAGCATCATAACCCGAATTAAAAATTAAAGCCGCCTGCGCATGATGAAACATGGCGATCTGTTTTTCAGCCTCTTCGATAACATGACTGTTGCCGCTAACCATGCGCGAACTGTTAGCACCATCATTAACAAGGGCATCGGGCTTGTTGCTTTGATCGTGAATGATACCTTCTTGTAATTTTCGGTATAATAAACCCAAACGTGAAAAACCCAAATAATCGTTACTGTAAAAGTCTATTTCAGGAACAGCTTCCGGCAACTTTCTTAAAAGTCCGTTCTGTTCCCACTCGGCAAGCGCCTTCAACAAATTGGTAGGATGATGGTAAAGCGACATGAGGAAATATTTTAATAAGAGCTATATCAAATATAAGCTTTATGATCCAGATTTCCTTGCGGAAAATACCTGAACACTCCGGCCACAGAAATTCTCACCTTAAATCCAACTGATTTTAAACGAAAGAGTAAAAACGGTATTTAGACAATTACCAGCTCGCTACTTGCAATTTTAAGTTCATACAAGAATAACTTAGAACTATTCGCTTACAATCATTTTATGAATCCATCGGAAAACTGCAAAGAGAAATGAAATTTCTTTTATAAATGGACACATTTTAAACTCGTAATACTGCGCCAAGACCGAAGCGGCCTCTCCTGAAGCCGAAAGGCTATGTTTTTACGTATATACCTTTCGCTTCAGTATTTGCCCTAAAAAACAACCTATAATTTTACATTTTAAAATAATCAGAAATTGGATGATTACAAATTAAACTAAGCGCCATGGGATGTGCAGGGTTTAGTTCTTTTTTGCCGCCTGTCTCTTCGGCGGCAAAAAAAACCGCAGCGCAGCGGAGCCCGGAGCAGCCCGGTCCCAATCAGGCTTCCGGGAATATTGAAGAGCCTGATTGGGAGGCGCCCAAAAAAGCCAACGTCCAAATTTTACTGTAAAAGAAAATAATCGAAATTAATCTGAACTCACGATAATGTTTGGTCAAATCTCAAACAATCCTCCCGTCACTCATCGTCAACATACGATCGGCCATTTTAGCCAATTCATTGTTATGCGTCACGATCACAAAAGTTTGTTTAAACTCATCGCGTAATTTAAAAAACAAGGCATGTAATTCCTGTGCATTCTTACTGTCGAGGTTACCACTGGGTTCATCGGCAAAAATAACTTTGGGATTATTAATTAAGGCTCTGGCAACGGCCACACGTTGCTGTTCACCACCGCTTAATTCGGAAGGTTTATGATCTTTACGATGACTCAGATTAAACAATTCCAATAATTCCTGTGCACGTTTCTCGGTTTCCTTTTTATTTTTTCCGCCAATCAAAGCGGGAATACACACATTTTCAATAGCCGTAAATTCTGGTAATAACTGATGGAACTGAAACACAAATCCAATGTTCTGATTTCTGAAGGCAGCCAGTTTTTTATCACTTAATTTTGAAACTTCCTGTTCGTTAATGTAGACGTCGCCTTTAGTAGGTCTGTCAAGCGTTCCCAAAATGGTTAAGAGTGTAGTTTTACCGGCGCCTGACGAACCCACAATGCTAACGATCTCGCCTTGTTTGATCTCCAGATCAACGCCTTTTAAAATATCTAAGCCATTAAAGCTTTTATGTATGTTTTTTCCTGAGATCATTTTAATCGGTCAAATATAAATAGCACATAAAGGTAATAACTAAAATGCCAAGTGCATCCAAAACAATCCCCACCCGCAGCATGTCACGGATTTCAATTTCCCTGGTGCCAAATACGATGGTGTTAGCCGCAGTAGCCACAGGCAACATAAAACCCAGCGAAGCCGCAAAAGTTGCCGGCATCATCAGCAATAAGGGTGGCACATCCAAATCTTTTTGTAAGGCAATCATCACCGGAATGGCCAACTGTATGCTCGCAATGTTAGAAGCAAACTCACTGATAATGGTCACCACAATACAAATACCTAAAATAATGAGGATGGGTGAAACGCCTTTTAAAACATGTAGTGACTCTGCCAGCCAATGTGACAGGCCCGATACTTCAAAGCCATATGCCAAAGCAAAACCCGAACCAAACATTAAAATAATATCGTAGCGTAATTTTTTTGCATCTTCCCAAATAAGCAGGGCTTCACCCCTGTTCTGTCGCGAAGGCACCAAAAACAAAACCATGGCGGCCGACAGGGCCACAAAGGAATCATCCACAAACTTAGGGACCACAAAAAGATGGTTCCAGCCGTTAAATTTAAAATAGCCCAAATCGATGTCGGCTCTTGTAAACCACATCAGAATGCAGGAAATAAAAATACTGAAGACCCATTTCTCTTCGTAAGAAAATTCTCCTAAATCGCGATAGGCGTTTTTAAAAAAAGATTTTTCGATTGTTAGAATAACCTTTTTTCTTAAAAAATAAATAGTTAAAACAAAATAAGTGAGTAGTAAAAAGATAAATGAAATCGGAAAAGCAATGGCGCTCCAGCTTAAAAAACTTAAGTCGTGATTCATCGGAAAAGCTTCCTTATAGGCTTTGAAAAAATACATGTTGGGTGGCGTGCCCACCGGTGTGGCCAGACCACCAATAGTAGCCGAAAAGGCCAGTCCTAATAAGAGTGCCGCAGCAAATTTGCCGGAATTTTCTTTGATGTGTGATTTTGTTTCTTGTATCAAGGCAAACACTGCGCTGAATAACATCATAGTGGTGGCGGTATTGCTAATCCAGTTTGAAATAAGATAAGTCGACAGCATCACACCAAGTAAAATGGTACTGGGTTTGGTGCCAACCACAGAAAGGATTTTGAGGGCAATGCGTTTGTGCAGGGACCATTTCTCAATAGCGAAAGCCAGCATAAAGCCTCCCACAAATAAAAAGATAATGCTGTCGCTGTATTGTTGCGATACGGTTTTACTATCACTTATGCCCAACACGGGCAACATAAGAACCGGTACCAGCGCAGTAATAGCCAGACTCACCGCTTCGGTAAACCACCACACACACATCCACGCTGCCAAGCCGGCCATTAAAGTGGTTTGTCTGTTTGAGGGGTCAAGGTCGGTAAACAGCCATATTAACACGGCCAGCAAGGGTCCTAGAACCTGAAAACTATATGTTTTATTCCATTTCAATTTTTTGGCTTTCTAAGCGGGATGAAGATAATTTAAAATATGATTACCCTTCAAAAAAATGTTAATTTTGTTACTTATGGCGAGATTTATCACCCACACACGAAAATTCATTGAATTTGTGACCCGCACCATTTGGCAAGTGCGTATCAATAAACTCGGTAAACGCCAGGGTTTTGTTATTCGCCAGTTACGCATCGTCTCGCTTTCCATTAATGGCTTTAAAGATGATAATTGTTTAACATACGCCACCGCCCTCACCTTTTATACCCTATTTTCAATTGTTCCAATACTGGCCCTTATTTTTGCAATAGCAAAAGGATTTGGGTATGAAAAAAACCTACAGGATCAGATTCTCAGAAACTATCATCAATACGCAGATATTTTAACGAATGCTTTTGGGTATGCCAATTCCATGCTCTCCACTACTAAAGGTGGTGTTATTGCGGGTTTTGGTGTTGTATTATTATTGTGGTCGGTGATGCAATTACTCATTAACATCGAAAACAGTTTTAACGATGTGTGGGAAATAACCCGAGGCAGAAGCTGGGTTAGAAAAGTAACCGACTACTTAACCATTATGCTGGTTGGTCCTTTGTTACTTATTGTTTCTGGTGGACTAACGGTTGCCATACAAACGAAAATTGGCAACATGCATATGCTTGGGTTTATGAGTACTTTTTTCATCAAGTTTATGGCCTATACTCTGGTAGCCGGCGCCTTTACTTTTTTGTATATGGTAATGCCCAATACCAAAGTTAATTTTAAAGCCGCCGTTAAAGCTGCCGTCATAGCGACTATTTTATTCGAATTTGTAGGCTGGGGATATATCCGATTTCAAATAGGTGCCAATCGTTTAAATATTATCTATGGTAGCTTTGCCGCATTGCCTTTATTTTTGATTTGGGTACAATACAGTTGGTACATTGTTTTATTCGGCGCAGAACTTTCGTATTCTTACCAAAATGTTGATAATTATGAATTGGAAGACGATATTCAGAATTTAAGTTCGCGCTACAAAAAAGCGATCGCGCTTCTAATTGCCAATTTAGTAGCCAAACGCTTTTACGACAATGAAGCTGCGCTCAATATGGTTCAGATTTCTGAAAAATTAGATCTCCCATCACGACTTACACGTATGGTTGTAAATGAATTTGTTGCGACCGGCGTTTTTTTGGAAGTTACTACAGCTAACGACAAAGAAGTTGTTTATCAACCGGGTGTTACAGAAAGTAAATTCACGGTAAAATACCTCATCGATTCCATCGAAAGGAAAGGGATAAACGACTTGCCAATTAACGATACTGACGAACTCAGCCACATTCATAAATTAATGAAAGAAATGGATAAATCCATGGATACTAATCTGGGGCATTTAAATATCAAAGACCTTGTAAAATAATTTGAAAAAAACAGGTTCCATACTTTTTATTGGTTTACTATTTATCTTCAGCCTAACAAGTGCTCAGGTTAAGGACAGCGCCATGCATGTTGCCGATAGTTTAAAACAAGCCGAGGTGGCCCATAAAAAATTGTATGCTTCGCCGCGCAAAGCCAGTATCATGAGTACCTGTTTACCGGGCTTAGGTCAGATTTACAACCGCAGTTATTGGAAAGTACCGGTAATTTATGTTGGATTAGGCGGATTTGCCTACTTATTTTCGGTGAATAATGCGCATTATCAGGATTACCACAAAGCAGTACTCTTTTCGGTAGCCAACGCTGATGCGCCCGTTTTTATTGACGGCAGAAATTATTCGCAAGATCAGTTACAGAAAATTAAACTCGATTATAAAAAATCACGCGATCGCTGGGCCATTGGCGTGATTATTGTTTATCTGGTGAATATTATTGATGCGAATGTTGACGCACACTTAAAAACGTTTGATGTGAGTAGCGACCTCAGCCTTCATATAGTACCTTGGCAGGAAACGCTGACAACAGGCAATGGCTTCGGTATGGCAAGCGGGATCTCGCTAAAACTTAATTTTAAATAACATGAAACTAGCCTTGATCGGGTATGGCAAAATGGGCAAGGAAATTGAAGCCATTGCCCTCAAAAGAAATCATCAGATTGTTTTAAAAATCAACAAAGATAATCTGGACCAGTTAACTGACACTGAGCTTCAAAAGGCCGATGTGGCCATCGAATTTAGCACACCACACAGTGTTTTAGAAAATATTAAAAAATGTGTGTTAACTCAAACGCCAGTTGTTGTTGGCACCACCGGCTGGTATGATCATTTTACCGAAATTGAAAAATTATGTCAGGAAAAAAACGGGGCCGTATTTCACGCCACTAATTTTAGTCTGGGTGTGAATCTATTTTTTAAAGTGAACAGCTACCTGGCCGAACTCATGAATAAATACGAGAACTACGAGGTAAGTATGGAAGAGATTCATCATATTCATAAACTCGACAAGCCCAGTGGAACAGCCATTACACTGGCTAATCAAATCATTGCAAATATAGATAGAAAGACAAAATGGAGCATCGATGCGCCGAGCCCTGCTACATTATTTATTAAAGATATACGTGAAGGCGAAGTACCCGGCACCCACATTATTAAATACCATTCAGATATTGATGACATTGAAATTATGCACGTAGCCCATAACCGTAAAGGATTTGCTTTAGGGGCGGTAATTGCAGCTGAATACATACAAGGTAAAAAAGGGTTGCATAGCATGAGTGATATCATTTAAATTAATTGTTCCCGGATTCCAAGATTTACTCCCCCCCCTTCGGTCCACTTCCTCCGATAGCACGCGAACCTATCATAGAGCGGCGCGCGCAAGGCGAGCCGAAGTAACATAAGAAGGAAATTCTTTTGAGGCCAGCTTTGAACCATTTAACCATCACCCTGAACCCTTTGTCATGAGTGCGTTTCACGAAGTGAAGTCGAAGTGAAGTCAAAAGTATGTACCTTTTGAACATTTGAACTATTTGAACTATATTGACCCTTTTGAACATTTGAATATTTTGAACAACTTTTAAACCTTTCATAGAACATCCAATTAATTAATTCTAAAACACTAGTCCCTAAATGTCGTATCATTGGATCAAAATATTTGAAACTGAAAAGAGCTTTGAAAACTATATTCAACTCAACACCTTCATTTTATTTGAATTAAAAGGCGAAAAGATTTGCATTACCCGCACCGAAAAAGGATTTTACGCCGTTCAAGATAAATGTCCACACAACGGAGCCAGCCTCAGTAAAGGTTTTTGCAGTAAGAACAACGAGATCGTTTGCCCGCTTCACCGTTATTCATTCGATTTGGAAAGTGGCAAAGCGACATCCGGAGGAGCTTACACGCTAAACACCTACCCTATTAATGTCAAGAACGACGGGGTTTATATTGGAATTAAAGCGAAATGGTGGGAAATGTGAGTTAGAATTAAAAATTAAAGATTAGAAATTAAAGATTGCAGAATAATAAACTAAAAACTAATAACTCTTTAGCTATGTATTAAGTCCATTTTAGTGAACACCCTTACCGGATACAAGGCCGCGAAAAAACCGATCAGCATAATGAGTCCGAAGATCCAAACGAAATCTTTTAACTGCATTTCAATGGGATAATAGGGCACAATAAACTCCGATCCGAATTTTACCAGATGAAATTGTATCTGCATCCAGCACACACCAAGGCCCAATAACAAACCAATGCCTGCTCCCACACCACTTATCAGAAAACCTTCCCTCATAAAAATATTCCGAATCAAACTCATGTCCGCACCCAAACTATACAGTGTTTTAATGTCTTTTCGTTTTTCGATGATCAACATGGTTAAAGCGCCAATGATATTAAAAGTGGCAATCACCAGAATAAATGCCAAAATAATAAAGGTGGCCAGTTTCTCAGTTTCCAATGATTTAAATAAAACATCGTTTAGCTGATAACGGTTTTTTATAATGTACACTTCACCCAGTAAGTTTTTTAAGGCCGCCTGTACATCTTCTGTAGCGCTCTCATCACAGGATATTTCGAGGGCACTCACTTTATCGGGACAATCAAATAATTTTTTGGCAGTTTCTAAACTCACAAACGCATATTGAAAATCAAGTTCGTCATTTAATGAAAAAATGCCGCTGGGTTTGCAATACACCTGATTCAGATTGTCTTCCGGATTTAAGCCTGAATTTTTTCCTTTAAGCGGACTAAACAAACTTAATTCGGTGACAAAGGAATTCATGTTTACACTCAGCTGATTGGCAATTCCTCTGCCCAATAAAATAGTCGATTTACCGGCTTCGTTCAAACCATAAAAGCCATCAATAATGGAGGAATCAATTTTGGTAATGCGGTTAAAATTCATGTCCACACCTTTAATTGAAACCAAGGCTTGCTTGTCGACATTCTTTACCAGCGCTTTGTCGTTTAAAGTTTTTGAAATAATGCCAACTCCCTTGATCGCTTTTATTTTTTGAACCAGGGCATCATCGGCCTGAAAATATTTTCCTTTCGCTATGCTAACTTTAATGTCGGGTTCAAAGGCGTTATACAAATTCGCTACGGTAAGGGTTAAGCCATTCATGGCAGATAAAATCACCACCAGAGCTCCCGTCGTAACGGCTATGGCAATAATACTGATCCAGCTTATGATCGTAATGGCATTATTCGATTTCTTTGAAACTAAATAACGTTTGGCTATGTAAAATGAAATAGACAAAATCTTAATTCAAAAATTTATGAGAAAATCAAAAAGAGAAAGGCGGTTGTTTTGCGGAGAAAGAAAATCATAAAAAATCTTAAAGTGTTTTTATTTTTTTCGTTTCTACTTTTTCAAAAGCTCATCAATTTTCATAGCGTAGTCCAAAGAGTCGTCGATATAAAACATCAACTCCGGAACAATGCGTAATTGCTTGCCAATAATGGCACCCAACTTACCGCGTATGGTTTTGTTCTGATCCTGAATCAATTTAAAAACCTGGGCCTTGTCTTTATTGCCCATAATACTCAGGTAAATTTTAGCAGAGCTTAAATCAGGACTAACCCGTAAACTGGTTACGGTAATAAAACCACCGCCAAAAAGTGAACGCGATTCACTTCTGAAAATTTCGGCCAGTTCTTTAGCCAATAATTTATTTACTTTTTGCTGTCTGAGGCTTTCCATACCACAAATGTACTCAGATTTTTGTAGTATATTCGCTTTATAAATGAAAAAACTATTTTCGGTTCTTAAATACACGAAGAATTATAAGAAATACACTTACCTGAATATCTTATTCAACATCTTATTTTCAGTTTTTTCAGTTTTTTCGATCACACTTTTTATACCGTTCTTAAAGCTCATTTTTGAAAGTGATGTAAACTATTATCAGGACATTCTCAACAAAGGATTACCCGCGTTTGAGTATAATACCAACTATTTCTCGTCCTGGGGTTATTTTAAAATGGCCAGTTTCATTGTTATTTACGGAAAATCCACCGTGCTCATGTGGATTTGCTTCATTGTTTTTGTAGCGACCTTTTTCAAAAACGTTTTTCGTTATTTCGCCATGTATTTTTTAGCGCCTATTCGTAATGGCGTGGTAAAAGACCTTCGGAATAAAATGATGAAAAAATCATTGGAGCTTCCACTATCCTACTTCAGCGACGAACGCAAGGGTGATATGATGAGCCGCATGACCACCGACGTGATCGAGATCGAATGGTCCATCATGCAAACCCTCGAACTCATTTTCAGAGAACCACTTCTCATCATTATTTCATTGGCCATGCTCATTGTGATCAGTCCCTATTTAACCTTGTATGTTTTTTTATTGCTCCCAATTGCCTCACTGGCCGTGGCACTCATCTCCAAAAGTTTAAAAAGCCGCTCTGCCAAAAGTAAAGTGGTTTTTGGTTTACTCTTTAACATCATGGAAGAAACACTCGGTGCCCTTAAGGTTATTAAAGCTTTTACCGGCGAGCGTTTTGTACAAAAACGTTTTGAAAAAGTAAATCAGGAATACAACCGCATTTCCATTGGCCTTTATCGCCGGGCCGATCTCACCTCTCCCATCAGCGAAACCGTTGTATTAGGGGTTTTAATGCTCATCTTATTTATTGGTGGAGTGATGGTGATCGACAATTCCAGCAGCCTTTCTCCGGAAGCTTTTTTAGGTTATTTTGCAGTGGCTTCTCAAATTGTACCTCCTATTAAACAAATAACCCTCGCCTATAACAACATTCAAAAAGGTTTAGCTTCCGAAGAACGGATTGAAAAAATTCTTCATGCCGAAAACCCGATTGTAAATAGTCCGGATGCTAAACAAATCAAGGAATTCACTCAAAGTATCGAGTTCAAAAATGTGTCGTTTGCTTATCACAAAGGCGATGACGGTTATGTTTTAAAGAACATTAATTTAAAGATTCCCAAAGGTAAAACCATTGCCCTGGTGGGTCAGAGTGGCAGCGGAAAAACCACCATGGCCGATATGATTCCGCGTTTTTACGATACCGATCTCGGTGAAATTCAACTCGACGGCACATCCATCAAAAACATTCATATTGAAAGTCTGAGAAAGCAAATTGGTGTGGTAACTCAGGAAAGCATTTTATTTAACGATACCATCGAAAACAACATCACCTTCGGACTCGAAAGTTTTGATCCGGAAAAAGTGATAGAAGCCGCTAAAATTGCCAATGCACACGACTTCATCATGCAACAACCCAAGGGTTACCAAACCAACATTGGTGATCGTGGCGGCAAGCTCAGCGGCGGCCAAAGACAACGAATCAGCATAGCCAGAGCTATTTTAAAAAACCCACCCATCTTAATACTGGATGAAGCTACCAGTGCCCTTGATACCGAAAGCGAGCGCTTGGTTCAGGATGCGCTAAACAATTTAATGAAAAACCGCACCAGCATTGTAATCGCGCACCGGTTAAGTACCATTATCAATGCCGATGAAATAGTAGTAGTCAATCAGGGCGAACTTGTTGAACAAGGCTCCCACCAGCAATTACTCGAAAAAAACGGCATCTACAAGAAATTGTACGACATGCAGAATTTCAAATAATCATCTTAGGTACTGCACAGTTTGAACCACATAAGACATATAAGGACATATAAGCGCTAGCCTGCCGATATTTCTTATGTGCTCTTATGTGCCTTATATGGTTCAAATGGCTGGGATATAGATTAACATCCTCTTATCAATAACTCTTTCCCAAACACTTACCCCCTGCCTCTTAATTCCTTTAACTTCAAACTAAAATGAGCGGACAACTATTTATTGTACCAACACCAATTGGTAATCTGGAGGACATTACCCTTCGTGCAATTAACACCCTTAAATCGGTCGATCTTATTCTGGCTGAGGACACCCGCACTTCTTCATTTTTATTAAAACACCTGCAAATTGAAAAGCCTCTTAAATCAAACCATCAGCATAACGAACATAAAATTTTAGAGGAATTAATTTCGAGTTTAAACTCCGGTAAAAACATTGCACTCATTTCCGATGCCGGTACGCCGGGCATTTCCGATCCTGGTTTTTTACTCATTCGTGAGGCCATTTTAAATAACATTCAGGTTATTTCTTTGCCCGGTGCCACTGCCTTTGTGCCCGCTCTGGTGAACAGTGGCCTGCCCTGCAACGAATTTAGTTTTTATGGTTTTTTGCCTCAAAAAAAAGGCAGACAAACAAAATTACGCGCTCTGGCACTGGAGGAAAAAACCTTTGTCTTGTATGAATCACCCTTTCGATTGGTTAAATTATTAGAAGAACTTAAAGAACATTTAGGAGGCGATCGCAAAGTGGTGGTATGTCGTGAACTCACCAAGCTTTTTGAAGAAACCAAACGCGGAACCGTGAACGAACTCATTATTTACTTCTCGGCTAAAACTGTAAAAGGTGAAATTGTAGTAGTGGTACAGGGAAATAAAAACATAGAGTCGGAAGATCATGAATAAATACCAAAACATTGGCGCTCCTCCGGGAACCTTATTCTACAACGGTCAGCAAGCACACGAAAGAATAAAAATTACCCTCATCGAATTCAGTGAACAGGAATTTTTTGAACAAGAATTTTACGATCTCTCCGATTGTTTAATGCATGTAAAAGATAACATGATCAAATGGATCAATGTGGAAGGGGTGCACAACCTTGAGATGATTGAGAAGATTGGAAAGATCTATAACATTCACCCCTTAACCCTCGAAGACATTGTGCACGTAGATCAACGTCCGAAGTTTGAAGACTACGATCATTATATCCTCTCCATATTAAAAATGATCATCTACGACAATGAGGTGCATTCTGAGCAACTTTCTTTGGTGCTGATGGAGAATACGGTTATTTCCTTTCAGGAGCCTGAAGGTGGCGATGCTTTTGATATTATCCGCACGCGTTTGCGTCAGGCTAAAGGACGTGTTAGAAAACTCGGCGCCGATTATTTGTTTTACGCCTTAATGGATGCCGTAGTTGACTGGTATTTTAACGCCATCGAAAAAATTGGTGATAAGGTTGAAGCCATTGAAGAAGAAATCATCAATGACCCAAAACACGAATCCTTAATTGAATTGTACAATTTAAAACGTCAGGTTATTTATCTGCGTAAACAAGTGTGGCCTCTACGCGATATGCTCAGCAATTTACTGCGCTCTGAGTCACATCTTATCACGGCCAACACACAACTCTTTTTAAGAGATTTGCAGGATCATAGCACCCGTATTATTGATACTGTAGAAACGTACCGCGATTTGTTGAGCGGTATGATGGATATTTACCTAAGCAACAATGCCAACAAAATGAATGAGGTGATGAAGGTGTTAACCATCATGTCCAGCATTTTTATTCCCGTTACTTTTATAGCCGGGGTTTACGGAATGAATTTTGAATTTATGCCTGAATTAAAATCGCCTTATGGTTACGCAGCCATTTGGGGGGTTATGTTATGCGTAATGGGTGGGCTGGTAATTTATTTTAAAAAGAAAAAGTGGATGTAAAAATCCGCGCGTCTTTATGCAAGCTCTACCGCATCCGGGTATTTGGCTTTCCAGTTTTTTAAACTCTCTTTTGTTCTTACGGTAATTACAGTTCTGGCATCTATCCTTAATTTAACAAGATAGGTCGTCCCTTTTACTTCCGATTTTTTTGCTACTACTTTCATGGTACTTTATATTGTATGTATTCTATTTTATTTGGTATACAAATGAAACTATTTACTTCAATAACTAACGTTAAAATACGTAAATTGTTTGAATCCAAATGTGAAATAAACAAAAAAACGCCTCATAATGAGGCGTTTTAATGATTTTATATGGTAATGTTTATTTTACCTGGTTGATTACGGCAACAAAAGCTTCCGGATGGTTCATGGCTAAATCGGCCAATACCTTACGGTTTAATTTTAAACCTTTTGCATTTAGTTTACCAATAAATTCTGAATAACTCATACCGTGTTCTCTAACACCGGCATTAATACGTTGAATCCACAAACCGCGCATGGTACGTTTTTTGTTTTTACGATCGCGGTAAGCGTAGGTTAAACCTTTTTCGAGGGTGTTTTTGGCAATTGTCCAAACATTTCCTCTTGCGCCCCAATAACCTTTGGTTAAATTAAGGATTTTTTTTCTGCGAGCCCTGCTGGCTACGTGGTTGACACTTCTTGGCATTTCTTTTTTTAATTTGTTTTGAGATTTAGCGCTCTTGTGGAGACTTCTTTACTAAAACTCTGGTTAAACATTTGTTTAATAACCGATTTTGATAAGTTTAAAAGGATCTTTCGCTTAGATTCCTAACATGAATTTCACGTTCGGGGTATCGGCTGCGCTTACTAAACCACTCTTAGCTAAACCGCGTTTACGGTCTTTTTCTTTTTTAGTTAAGATGTGACGTTTGTAAGCATGCTTTCTTTTAATCTTACCTGTTCCAGTCAGCTGAAAACGCTTTTTAGCGCTGGAATTAGTTTTCATTTTTGGCATGTCTTGCTGTTTTTAGGACGGCAAAGATAAGGCTTTATCGGACTTATGCAAAGGAAATTGTTGAAAAAAACAGATTATTTGGTCCAAATACTGGGTTTTTAACTGCATGAAGACAGAACAAGCCTTTGAAAAAGATTTTTCAGCCTGTGGCCATGCGGATTATCCTCATGCAACTAGCTCCTGATGAACTTAGAGAAGTTGTAAGGGTTTTTACACGTAATTCTCAGAAATCCTTACAAATTCTTAATCGCATACTTTGAATTTTCAAGTATGTTTAGGATTAGTCATTTAACTGCTCCCAAAGCATATCCTTGAGCTGCGTAATGTTTTTCTGACTGGCCGATGAGAAGAAAATAAAGGGAACTTTGTTCTTTCCTTTTAATCGTTTGTTAAGGTCTTTGCGCATTTCTTCTTCTAATTCCTCATCCAACATGTCGGATTTAGAAATTCCTAAAATGCGTTTCTTATCTAATAATTCAGGATTGAATTTTTTTAATTCGTTCAACAGAATTTTATACTCTTCTACAATGTCTTTACTATCACAAGCAACCAAAAATAACAAACTCGAGTTTCGTTCAATGTGTCGTAAAAACCGTAAACCCAATCCTTTTCCTTCATGCGCCCCTTCAATAATGCCGGGGATGTCGGCCATCACAAAACTTTTATAATCGCGGTAACTTACAATGCCTAAATTAGGCACCAGGGTTGTGAAGGGGTAATTCGCAATCTCGGGTTTGGCGGCACTTACCACCGATAACAAGGTTGATTTACCGGCATTTGGAAAACCAACTAAGCCCACATCGGCCAGTACTTTTAATTCCAATACCTTCCACTCAGTTTTACCGGGCTCGCCGGGCTGGGCAAACTGTGGACTCTGCAGCGTGCTGTTCTTAAAATTAGCGTTACCTAATCCGCCTCTTCCTCCATGTACTAAAATAACTTCCTGACCATCTTCTGTGATTTCACAATTCAACTCACCGGTTTCAGAATCTCTGGCCACGGTTCCCAATGGCACTTCCAGGTACTCATCTTCCCCCTGTTTTCCCGAACTGTTTCCACTCGAACCGTTCACACCTTCTTTAGCAATAATGTGTTTACGGTATTTTAAATGAATAAGGGTCCACAATTGTTTGTTGCCTTTTAAAATAATATGACCGCCGCGCCCGCCATTACCACCATCGGGACCACCCATAGCCGTGAATTTATCACGGTGAAAATGTATCGATCCCGCTCCGCCCTTTCCGGTACGGCAACATATTTTTACGTAATCAACAAAACTAGTATCCATCTTTCTTTATCTCCCTCAATAAAAAAGCCTAACACCCAAGAGGCGTCAGGCTCCTTAAATAAATAATTCTATTTGCGTTTTTTAAGCGCTTTTTTCTTTGTGCTCTTTGCTTTCACTGCCGGTTTTTTAACGGCTTTTTTTACAACGTTTGCTTTTTTCGTCACCTTGGCTTTTGCTTTGGTAAGCACTTTTTTAATGGGCTTTTTGGCAAGTGCTTTTTTTACAGACTTAGCTTTAGCACTTGTTTTTTTCAGAGCCTTCTTAACGATTTTCTTAGCCACTTTTTTAGCAGACTTTTTAACCGCCAATTTTTTAGCAGCCACTTTTTTCACAACTTTTTTAACTGTCTTTTTAGGGCTTGATTTTATCGGTTTTTTTGCAGCCACTTTTTTAACAAGCTTTTTAGGCGCAGGTTTTGAAACCACTTTACCTTTTACAGCCTGTTTATTTTTAGCGGCTAATAGTGCCTTTGCCATTTTCTTCTCATCGCGCATCTCTTGCTCTTCCTCGGCTTCCGCACGTTTTATCGCATCAATCTCCAACAATAATTCCGGGGCAATATCATTGGCCACATCAAAATCCTGTATGGTCAAATCCAAATGTTCCAAATCACTTTCCAAGGAAGTCAGATCCATTTCTGCATTTAAAAACACAATGCGCTCCACCAACAGTTTAAAAATAGCGTCAATGCTGCCAATGCCTTCAATGCTATGAAACTTGCCTTGTTCGCTGTAATAATTTTTTAAAGGAAGGGTTTTGGTGTTGTATTCAATAATACGACGACGGATCACCTCGTCATTTTTATCATCGGCTCTGCCACTGTCTTGCCCACGCAACAACAAACGTTTTACCAGCTCTTCATCATCCACTTCAAGGGCTAACATGCCGCTAATGCCGGTTCCCTTTTTTTGTAAAAGATCATCCAAAGCCACAGCCTGTGCGGCCGTTCTTGGAAAACCGTCAAATATAAATCCTTTGGCGTGCGGGTTCTCATCCAATTTGGATTCAATCATACCAATTACGATCTCATCACCCACCAGCTCACCACGATCCATAATTTCCTTGGCTTTTTTTCCCAAAGCTGTACCTCGCGCAATTTCTGAGCGCAAAATATCGCCGGTACTTAAATGCACCAAGCCGTATTTATTAATTAAGTTTTCCGATTGCGTTCCCTTTCCCGCACCGGGAGGACCAAATAACACGATGTTCAACATTTTTTCCATAATTTATTTTTAAGCTAATACGTGAATTTCTTTTAAATTTCTTCCTCTGCCATTGTAATCCATCCCATACCCCACCACAAAATCATTCGGGACCTCAAAGCCAACATAATCAATTTTAAAGTTCTTTTTAAAACTCTCCGGTTTAAATAACAAAGTAGCCAGTTTCACTTCTTTGGCCTTTTTGTTTTTTAAATCGTCTATCAAGCAACTCATGGTAATACCACTGTCTACAATGTCTTCCACAATCACAACGGTTCTGTCAGTGACGCTTTCGGTTAAACCAATTAACTCAGTCACCTTGCCGCGGGTTTCTGTTCCTGCATAACTGCTCAGTTTCACAAACGAAATCTCACAATCGAAGCTAATCTCGCGAAGCAAATCAGCAGCAAAGACAAATGAACCATTTAAAACCACCAAAAAAAGTGGATTTACTTTGTCCAGATCCGCATTCATTTTTACTGCCATTTTTTTCACCGTTTCTGCAATTTTTTGCCCGCTTAAATAGGGCTTAAATTGTTTGTCGTGTATGGCAATAAGCTGATTCATTAAGCAAAACAAATATAATGGTTTTTATTTTGTAGAAAGCTATTAAAGAACAGCGATTAATCTAATTAAAGTCATATACTAGACCTTAACCCAATACTAAACCAGCTTTCGTAAAACATTACCTTGCAATGCAACGAGACTAAAAATTAAGAGAGGATTGTTACCTTTGTGCTTTGGCACAAATCGGACATAATTCAGAACTGGCAGCTCAGCTCTTAAGGCAGGGCAAACTGGTAGCCATTCCTACCGAAACGGTATACGGTTTGGCTGCTAACGGACTTAACGAAAAAGCCATTCTGAGCGTGTTTGAAGCCAAACAACGTCCTTTTTTCGACCCGCTCATCCTTCATGTTCCTTCGCTGGAAGCGGCAAAAACATATGCCACATTTAACGACAAACCTTTGTTGCAATTGGCTGAACACTTTTGGCCAGGACCCTTAACCATTCTGCTTCCTAAGAACGTTCTGGTTTCGGCTCTTATTACATCCGGATTAGAAAGAGTAGCGCTCAGAGTACCTCAACATCCCCTAACTTTACAACTTTTACAGGGACTCGATTTTCCTCTGGCTGCCCCCAGCGCTAATCCCTTTGGTTATGTGAGTCCAACCAGGGCCGAACATGTAAACAAACAATTAGGCGATAAAATTGATTATATCCTCGACGGTGGTCCTTGCCAGGTAGGCCTCGAATCAACCATTGTAGGTATTGAGGACAACAAACTTTGTATTTATCGTTTGGGTGGTTTAGCTTTAGAAGAAATTGTAAAAGTTGCCGGACCCTACGAATTACGGATCAATAACTCAAGCGATCCCAAAGCACCCGGCCAATTAAAAAACCATTATGCTCCAAAAAAGCCTTTGTTTGTAGGTGATCTGATAGAACTGATAAAAGAGCATCCTTCAAAAAAAACAGCCCTTATCACTTTTGGTGAAACTGATTTCGCTAAAGATTCTCTGCTCGTCTTCAATTTATCTCCAACAAAAAATTTACAAGAAGCCGCTCTTAATTTATTTAATTTTTTACGTCAGGCCGACGAGAGTGAAGCCGATGTGGTACTTTGTTCCAAACTGCCTGAAAGCGGACTGGGCCTGGCTATTAATGACCGCCTGCGCAGAGCCTCGGTGCAGTAAATTACTCGATGAGCAGTTTTTTAATGCTGACCTTATTATCCTGAATGACTTTCAAACTATAAAGTCCCCGCTTTAAATCACTCAAATCCAATTCCGTTTGCTTTTCATTGGCCCTCAACTCCTTTATCAATCGTCCACTCACATCGTAAACGTAAACAGCATAGGCATGATTAAATGCGAAACTTAAAGACAATTTTTTGGTTGCGGGATTCGGAAAAAAATTAAAAATATCGTTGTTTAAATTTTCATCAATGCTCAGAGGCGCTGCCGGAGTGAACCAGATGGGAGAGGTGACGATTAATTGCTGATCTTTTTGTTTGATCTCGGCAAAATAAAAATATTCCAAACCAGTTTTGAGCTCAGTGTCATTGAGTATACAGGTATTTGTATTTAATCCCACGTAAATAACCTCCGCCCACAAGCCCCCGCTGTTTTTGCGCCCCTTCCAGATCTTGATACTGTCGGCCGTTTCCCCATCGGGATCATCATGTGTGACTTTTATGCTTGGATAAAAACTATCGGTAATAATCGAACCCATGCCCTTGCCATTGATACTAAAATCGATCTTTGCATTCGAATCATCACTTCCGTAAAAATGCATTTGCTGCATGGCTTGCCGGAGATTGGCCCTGGTCAAGGAAGGCGCCATGATTACCAAGCGCCCGCCATTACTGCGACCAAAATTGGTGTAATGATTATCATGATCGTAACCCATACCCAAATGATATCCCAACCACAACATTTTTTTGTAATAATTAAAATAATCACCGGTCGAATAATCCTTGTAATCCTCAGCATTACTCAAAGCCACGCCACTTCGAAGCGGAATGCCCACAATGGCACTATCATACATAGCATTGTAGTCTGAAAAGGCAATGGCCCCCGAATCTTTGCCATTAGATGAAAAATCGGTCCAGTAAGGATGAGCCAAATAAGCGAAGGCAGCGGGATTGTTTTTTATTTTTCTGAAGAGCGCATCGTAATCACTTTTTGGATTGTAAATATCATAGTTGTTCCCGATTTGCCCACCCACATTGCTTTCCCAGCCTATTAACTGATTAAAACCATAAATGATCACATGACCATTATTGCCCGAAGAGATGCCATACTCCATGCCATACATCGCCAAAAAAGAACCCTCCTGATTTGCGGCATCGGCCATTTGTAATCCTACTTGATAACGCGGCAATTTAAAACCCGGACTATGTGCCGCCGAATAATGATTGTGCTCGGAGATGCCTAAAAAATCAAAATCATTGCTGAGTTTGGCATAAGCGTAACTACCGTCGGGACGGCCAACACCGCTGCTTACAGAATCTTTGTTGCCATCGCTGAAAGCGGTATGGGCGTGTAAATTACCAAAATAATAATTGAGGGGTTGTGCCCGACTTAAATTAAAAGTCAGAAGCAAGGCTATGATGCAGGCGTTTGGGCGCATGCTTTAAAACTAGTGATTTTTAAAAATAAAATGCCGGTTTGTGAAATTTATCAGGACTTCTTGTAAATGAGAGCCACGGCATAAGCATTCACACCTTCGCCACGGCCAATATAGCCCAGCTTTTCGTTTGTAGTAGCTTTTATGGAAATGTCATTTTCGGTCACCTCCATAATTGGTGCAATAACCGCCTGCATTTTTTTTATGTGTGGATTTATTTTAGGTGCTTCTAAACTTAAAGTTGCATCCACATTGCCAACCGCATAATTGTTCTTTTTTAGAAGAGCCACCACTTCTTTTAGAAGTAATTTACTATCGGCTCCTTTGTATTTAGGATCGGTATTCGGAAAATGAAAACCTATATCGCCCAGATTGGCCGCGCCAAGCAGCGCATCACAAATGGCATGTAATAGCACATCGGCATCGCTATGACCCACACAACCTTTTTCAAATTCCAAACGAACCCCGCCAAGCCAAAGCTCACGTTCTTCCCCTAAAGGATGTACATCAAATCCAAAACCAACGCGTATATTCATCTGACTCATTTTTAAAATTTTTATGCTTCTATAGCCTGAACACCCGGCAAGGTGCCTTGTTCAATGTATTCCAGTAAGGCGCCACCACCGGTACTTACATAACTCACCTCATCGGCCAAGTGATATTTATTAATAGCGGCCACACTGTCGCCCCCACCAATTAAGCTATAGGCTCCGTTTTTAGTAGCTTCTACAATGTCATAGGCGGCTTGTTTGGTGCCTTTTTCAAAACTGCTCATTTCAAAAACACCCATTGGCCCATTCCATAAAATAGTTTTTGAGCCCTTAATTATTTCACCAAAGTACTTAATCGATTTTGGGCCTAAATCAAGACCCATCCAGCCATCCGGAATTTTATCGATCTGCACTTCCTGAGTATTCGCATCATTTGCAAAATTATCAGCGATCACCGCATCTACCGGAATACATAAATTCACGCCATTCACCTTTGCTTTTCCAATTAAGGCTTTCGCAATGTCCAAACGATCATCTTCACACAAAGATTTCCCAATTTGTCCGCCCAATGCTTTTACAAACGTAAAAGCCATGCCGCCACCAATAATAATGTTATCGGCCTTGCTCATCAATTGTTCGATGATTAAAATTTTATCACTCACCTTGGCACCACCCACTATGGCAGTAAAAGGTTTTTCGGTTTTATTAAGTACCTTATCAATACTGGCCACTTCATTCGCCATCACAAATCCAAAACATTTGGCTTCTGCTTTGAAAAACCTTGCCATCACAGCCGTTGAAGCATGCGAGCGGTGTGCTGTACCAAAGGCATCGTTCACATAAATATCACCGTGCTTGCTTAATTTTTCAGCAAAAGCAACATCACCTTTTTCTTCTTCTTTATAAAAACGTAAATTTTCTAACAGTAAAACTTCTCCTGCCTTAAGTGCAGCAGATTTTGCAAAAGCATCGGCACCAATACAATCGTCGGCAAAAGAAACGGCAAGGCCCAATTGTTTGCTCACTTCAGCAACGATGTGTTTTAACGAATATTTATTGGTTGGACCTTCTTTTGGTCTACCCAAATGACTCATCAATACAATGCTGCCACCATCTTTTAATATTTTTTTCAGGGTTGGAATAGCAGCACGAATGCGGGTAGCATCCGTTACCTCAAAAGCCTCGTTTAAAGGCACATTAAAATCAACACGAATAACCGCACGTTTGCCGGCAAAATTGATTGAATCGACTGTTTTCATAATCAGGTTTCTTTTTTATTACACTAATTTTTTTAAACTTATTTCAAATGCTTTAATGGTTTTGTCGAGGTCTTCATAGGTATGTGCCTGACTTATAAATCCTACTTCATAGCCACTTGGACCCAGATAAACACCTTGTTCGAGCAAAGCATGATGCAGTACTTTAAAATACTTCATGCTATCGGCGTCTATTTCATCGGCATTGTTAATGCTGGTTTTGGTGGTAAAGGCGATCCAAAAAATAGAACCTAATTTTACCATTTTAAATAATGGAAATGGATTGATTTTGTTAATGCCATCCACCAGATAATTGGTTTTTGTTTCCAGATCTTTATAAAAATCTTTGCTTAAACACTCGGTTAACTGAGCAATTCCGGCACTCATGGCTACCGGATTTCCGCTTAAGGTACCGGCTTGGTAAACTGGTCCTTCGGGCGATACACAGGCCATGATTTCGTGACTGGCACCATAGGCTCCAACTGGAAATCCACCACCAATAATTTTGCCATAGGTGATCATATCGGGTTTAATATCGTATAAACCGGCTGCCCCGCAAAAACTCATTCTAAAGCCCGAAATAACCTCATCAAAAATTAAAAGCGTTTTGTTTTCAGTGCAAATAATTCGTAAAAAATTTAAAAAGTCTTTCCCCTGCAATAACAGTCCATTATTGGCCGGAACAGGTTCAATGATCACACAGGCGATTTCATTTTTAAACTTTTCAAAAGCCTCTTTTACTGCATTTTCATTATTTAGTGGCACCGTAATGGTTTCGTTCACAAAACTATCTGGAACACCGGCACTGCTCGAATTGCCGAAGGTCACCAAACCGCTGCCCGCTTTTACCAGCAAGGAATCAACGTGCCCATGATAACAACCTTCAAACTTGAGTATTTTATTGCGTTTGGTAAAGCCTCTGGCTAACCTTATAGCGCTCATCACAGCTTCGGTACCACTACTTACAAAACGGATCTTTTGAATGTATTTATTATTACTCAAGATCAATTCTGCCAGTTCATTTTCCAAACGGGTGGGTGCTCCAAAAGAAGTACCTTTACGCATGGTTTTATCAACCGCATCCAACACCTTATCATTCGCATGACCTAAAATTAATGGACCCCAGCTGCAGCAATAATCAATAAATTCATTGCCATCGGCATCCCAAATGTGAGAACCTTTGCCTTTTTCGATAAACAGCGGGGTGCCACCCACGCTTCTGAAGGCTCTTACAGGGGAGTTAACGCCTCCGGGAAAAAAGGTTTTAGCCTTTTCAAATAGTTGAGCAGAAGTGGTCGTATTCATAAATTTTTGGCAAAATTAGTTATTCTATTCCTGTTTTATGACTTTAAGGCTAAACTATTAAAAAAAGCTACCAGATAAAAAGTGTTAACAAAGGTATTGAGGATTTTTTCCTATCATTGTGGCTCAATAATTGATACTTTTAAGCAAACAAAATTACCATGAAAACTATCCTTTTTTCCGTTCTGATCGCCCTTTCTTTCTCATTTATGAGTTTAAGTAATGATGGAGATAAAATTCCAGCCGCTACCCTTAAAAAATTAGATGGCAGCAAAATTAACTCCAACACCTTTAGCAATAACGGAAAGCCTATCATTATTAGCTTTTGGGCCACTTGGTGCAAACCTTGCAAAAAAGAACTCGATGCCATTGCCGAAAATTACCCGGAATGGGTAAAAGAAACCGGCGTAAAATTGATCGCCATTTCGATTGATGACGCCAGAAGCTCAGGCAAAGTGGTAACCGACGTTAAAACCAAAGGCTGGGAATACGAAGTGTATATTGACGAGAACCAGGATTTTAAAAGAGCGATGAATGTAAACAATGTACCTCACACCTTTATTGTTGACGGTGAAGGTAAAATTGTTTGGTCGCATAATTCATATGCCGACGGCGATGAAGATAAATTGTATGAAAACATACAAGCGCTGGTTAAAGGAGAGAAATTAAAACACTAATATTTTTTAAATAAACTATGATATTTTTTAAAACTATGCTGCAGCGGGCATTGTGTTTAAGTCTGCTTTTTAGTGCAAGCTTTTTAAGGGCTCAGCAAACGGGTGGTGATATGGGTTCCATCCATGGTAACTTTCAAATCGATGCCCAATATTATCAACCCGATTCACTGATCGGTGCACCAAAAGTGCCTGAAAAATTTCTATCCAATGCCTTCGGTAATGTGAATTACACCCGCGGTAATTTTTCGGCCGGAGCCCGCTACGAAGCCTATAACAACGTTCGTCAGGGTTTTGATGCCCGCTACAAAGGGCAAGGACTTGTAAACCGTTTTATGCGTTACAGAACCGACCTTTTGGATATTACGGTTGGAAACATTTATGAACAGTTTGGAAGTGGTTTAATGCTGCGTACCTATTACGAACCGGGTTTACTTTACGACAATTCACTCGATGGCGTTCGTGTTATTTCAACGCCTATAAAGGGAATTACCTTAAAAGGTTTAGCAGGTAAACAACGTTATTTCTTTTCGGTGGGACAAGGCATTGTGCGTGGTTTTGACGGAGAAGTAAATTTAAACGAATTATTTGATACCCTTTTAGGTCGCAAAAAAACACGGGTTATTTTGGGTGGAAGTTTTGTGAGTAAATATCAACCCGATGTGGATCCGAATTTAAATTTACCTCAAAACGTGGGTTGTTACGGCGGACGCATCAACATCATCCGCGAAGGTTTTAATTTTTCTACCGAATACGCTTATAAAATAAACGATCCCTCTTTTGATAATAAATACTCCTACAAAAACGGAGAGGCTCTCTTTTCATCGCTAAGCTACGCCACCAAAGGACTTTCTTTTATGGTGCAGGGTAAACGTGTAGACAATATGAGCTACAGGAGCGACCGCGACGCCAGTTTACAAAGCCTATTAATAAATTATCTTCCTGCCACAACTCGTCCTCACACCTATTCCATGTTAGCCCTAAATCCTTATGCTACCCAATTAAGAGGCGAAATTGGCGGCATGGCCGAGGTGCAATACAAATTCAGAAAAAACACTCCCATAGGTGGTAAATACGGCGCTGAGATCACGATAAACTACTCACAGGCCAATGGACTGCGCCAGATCCCGGTGCATGATTCAACTACTGCCATGACCTTTTACAAAACCAGTTATGGTGATATTGGTGATAATTATTACCACGATTTTAATGTTGAATTCAATAAAAAATTCTCAAAAAAATGGAAAGGAACTTTTGTGTATTCTAACCAGTTTTACAACCGTAACATTGTACAATTCGGAGCCGAAAATGAAGGTTATAAAAGTTTGATCTCCGATATTGGTGTAGTTGATATTACTTACAAATACAAATCATCCAGCTCTATCCGACTTGAAATGCAGGGTTTATTTGCCCGTAATCAAAACATGATCACCAATTCAAATTTAGTTGGAAAAGGCAATTGGGCTACTGCCTTGTTAGAATGGACCCCAACGGGCAATTGGTTTGTAGCTATTTTTGATCAGTATAATTATGGTAATCCTGACACAAAAGCCAGAGTACATTATTACCTTGGCACCTTTGGTTATAACAAAGATGCCAGTCGTATTGCCGTTAGTTACGGTAAACAAAGTGCCGGCATTTTTTGTGTGGGCGGGGTTTGTCGTACTGTACCTGCTTCCAATGGTTTAACCCTTTCAATTACCAGTAGTTTTTAGTATCTTTATATTTGAATACAAATAAATTTAATTGTCATGAAAAAAATAGTTCTGCTTATTTTCACTCTTTTGATAATTATCGTTTCCTGCGATAAGGTTAAAAATCCCGATCAAAGACCGCCACAGGTTTATCATTGTATTGATACACTTCACCAAGTTATAAAGACATTGGTTCACACATCCACTACTAATCAAAGAAATGTGTTAATAGAGGATTATACCGGGCACAAATGCCCAAATTGTCCTAGGGCAGGAATTACTGCAGAGAAACTTTTAGAACAGTATCCAGGTCGTGTCGTAGTTATAGCAAATCATGTTACTGGAATATATGCTGATCCTTCAAGAGACTCAACTGACAAGTACAAAGAAAATTTTCGTAATCCTGCCTCTGATGAATGGGATACTAAGGATAAAGGATTTAGCATCTCTGGTGCTGGTCTTCCTCAAGGCATGATCAATAGAATCAGTAATCCTTACTTTCCACAAAGTGATACAAAATGGCCTTCCTTAGTTTCGGTGGCCTTAACTCAACCGGCTTTAGCCAAATTAGATATTAAAACTTATTATGATACAATCAGCCATTATCTAAGCGTTAAGGTAAAAACAACTTTTCTCAACGCATTGACAAATAATGTAAACGTAATAATAGTCTTAACTCAGGATGGCATTATTGGTTCTCAAAAAGATGGAAACGCATCCAATGCTCCTCTTGATCGCGATCCACTAGATCCGCAAACACGACTTAATTATAAATTCGATCACATTGTAATAGACGCAATAAATGGTCCACAGGGCCAACTAATGAAAGCAGCGCCAATTGTTATGAATGATACTGCATCGGTTTTTACAAGTTGTTATCTATTAAATAAGTGCTTTGGTAAAAACACTACCACTGAAACAATTCCCCCGTATACTGCTATTTGCGTAAATGACAAACTCGTTAATCTTGTAGCATTTATAGTAGACGCTCAAACTAAAGAAGTTTTACAAGTTGAAACTTTAAAGATTCGCTAAACAATTACAATTAATTTATAACCATTTGCATTAAAAAAGTGGCTGTTCGAATTTGCGAACAGTCACTTTTTAGTTTGTAATAATTATTGCTTATCTTCAACAATCATTCTTTTTGAGTCCATCAGTTTGCCATCGGCAATAATAGAATAAATGTAAACTCCAGCGGCCAATTTTTCTGAAGATATAGTAATTGCAGAAGAACCCTTTTGATTTAATGGGAAGCTTGCAATTTGTTTACCTGAAAGATCATAGACCGCCATATAGGCGCTGCCTGTTTGTTGAGGTAGAGTGTAATTTACTACCGTTTCGCGGCTAAAAGGATTAGGAATATTTTGTTCCATACTAAAACCGTTCATTTGATTATTCATTTGGTTTATACCAGTAATACCGGATGTGTTGTTAACCAACTCGTTAATTTGTTGCTGCTGCAGTTTAAGCATGGTTTTAAGACTATCATTTGTTTTCGTTTGATTTTCGAGTTGTTTTTGTTGTTCCTGTATTCCGGAAATCAGAATAGGAATTAAACTGATATATTGGACAGACTTAAAACTAGGGGTCGATATAGTCTTATCGTTTTTATCCCTTTTACTTCTCGCCGCCATTTCAGTTACTAGTTCTGGGAATACTTTTTCTAATTCCTGTGCAATTAGACCTATTTGCGTACCTTTTGGCAAATTCATTCCTTTGAACTCGTCATCTGTTTTAAATGTGTAAGTACTTGGCTTCAACGATTTAATCTTTTCAATTACATTAACTAACGGTTTAATATCATTTTTGAATTTTTGATCACTTAAAAAATTATCTGTTCCAGTCCTAAATACATTTCCAGAGAAATAACCTGCGTAAGTTCCTGCACCGCTAGCAGATGCATCAATACCAATATCACTACCATATGCTTCAACTCCGACACCAAAACCTCCAGAACCACCTGTGCCTGAAAAAACCCCACCAGAACTTGAAGCTGCGCCCGAAGCAATTCCAACAACAGCGCGGGAATAAACATTATTAGTGATATTTACATTGCCGTAAACACCAACTGCATTTTCATAAACACCTGAGTTAGCGGTAACTTTCCCTGCAACTGCATAAGACCAATCGTCAGCATCAGTTGACTCAATATTAAGTTCAAATAACCCTCCATAATTGTTATTTCCAGAAACAGGTACTACTGAGTAAGGCGCATAAAACTTTGTGTACCCAGGAAGGGATGCGGTTCCTATTCCAATGTTACCAGTGGCCCCATCTATAAAAAACCGATCACCAGCTCCATATTGAAATATACTGAAATTCCCCGCGCCTTGCGAATTTCCTGAACCTGTTGAAAAAAGAGCAAAATGATTACCCCCTGAGCCAGTATTATATAAATGTAATGCAGATGCACTAGTTCCAGTTTGAGTTAAACTGATCCCATCATTAGTCGCTGATGTTTCAACACTTAATTTTTCTGCTGGAATAACAGTGCCAATTCCTATATTACCCGTCGTTTTATGAATTAACAACCTATCAGCGCCGTTGTTATAATCATAAATACTGAAATGCCCGCTTCCCTGAGCATTTCCACTGCCCGTTGAGCCCAATACATATTTTTCACCACTTAGTAGTTGTATTTTCTAAAATTAAGGCGCTGGATCCACCAGAATTTTGTGTGATTGTTATTCCACCATTTGTAGTAGCGGATGCTATATGCAAGTGATTTGTCGGACTGGTTGTACCAATCCCTACATTTCCAGAACTAGGAAATGTGTTCTGGGCATTTGCCATAATTGTAAAAGCCAATAGGCTTCCTGTAATAAATTTTGTTTTCATAATTCTAAGTTTTTTGGTTTAATCTAAATTAGAATTAAAAAAAATCAAACATAAGTTAAAAGATTTGGCATACTTGTTTTGCCAAAACAGATTATCATTGGCTAAACATATGAATTTAAAGTAGTTAATTCGTTAAACCGGTTAAATTTATTAGACCTATATCCTTTTAAGTAATGATGACTCACTATCCTATGTCGACATAAACTGGGGGTAATAAAAAATAGTTTCAGTAATTAAGCGAACATATGCTAATTCTAGAAAATTTTGTGATTAATAATCGCTTATGATCATTTAAAATTTGTATAAAAATTAAAGATCCGCTAAACTTAATACTGTTCCTTTTCGTTCGGAAAGTCTTTGCTTTTTACATCGGCAATATACTGTTGAAAGGCTGTACCCATACTTTCGTATAAGTTTAAATACCTTCTTAAAAAACGAGGATGAAATTCGTGGGTCATACCCAACATATCATGTGTTACCAATACCTGACCATCAACACCGCCACCGGCGCCAATACCGATAACCGGAATACTGATACTCTCGGCTACTTTGGTAGCTAAGGCTGCAGGAATTTTTTCAAGCACCAAAGCAAAACAACCGTATTGCTCTAATAATTTCGCATCTTCTAATAAACGCTCGGCTTCTTCTTCTTCTTTGGCTCTAACTGTATAAGTGCCAAATTTATAAATACTCTGAGGGGTTAATCCCAAATGGCCCATTACTGGTATACCCGCTGTTAAAATACGTTGTATGCTTTCTTTTACCTCTGCGCCGCCTTCTAATTTAACACCATGCGCCCCACTCTCTTTCATGATGCGGATGGCCGACATGAGGGCTTCTTTAGAATTGGCTTGATAAGAACCAAAGGGAAGGTCAATAATAACCAATGCTCTGCTACATCCACGCACCACACTGCCGGCGTGATAGATCATCTGATCGAGTGTAATGGGTAAGGTAGTTTCATGTCCGGCCATCACATTACTCGCACTGTCGCCCACCAAAATTACATCCACCCCAGAACTGTCAATAATCTTAGCCATGGTATAATCATACGCCGTAAGCATAGCAATTTTTTCTCCACGTTTTTTCATTTCATGAAGGGTATTGGTGGTAACCTTTTTTATTTCCTTGTGAACCGACATTGTAGTATAAATGTAAAACAATTAAAATAAAAAACCCAACCTTTTCGGGTTGGGTTAACTAATATAAGGGAATCGACTAGTAGGCTGAGAAGCCTTGTTTATCGGTAATTTTATGTTCAATTAATAAACCTACACAGGCTGCATCGGTTGATTTGTGTTTGTCCTTTTCTGTAGCACCTTGTGGCACCACCACTTCAATAACTAATTGACGGGTACTCACACTTTGAAATTCAAAAGATTGCGTATCTTCCGCAGTTTTATTATCAAATAATAATTCGTTGGTACGTGAATCGTAAATTTTATAACTTACTTTTTCTCCTAAAAGCGTTTCGCAACAAACAGAGATCCGGTAATCCATTCCCTTATAAATTACACAACGTAATTTGGAAACCATTCCTTGATTAAATAAACCTGAACGGCTTTGAGCATTATAATCCCATTTACCAGCCGATTTAGATTCAAAGACACAGTATTTCCTATGAAACTGTCCGCAAACCGACGTTTGGGAAAGCATGGTAGCACTCATTGCAACAGTTATGACTAAAGTTAAAAAGTATTTCATGGCTTTAAAATTATTTGGTTAAAGTATAAGAGTTGCGAATGCTTTTAATTTTTTCATTAATGGCTTTATACACCTCTTCAGTGATGACCAATTGTTTACCTCCGGTTAAGGTGGTAGCTTTAGCGTCTTTTGATTTCACTTGTTTAGCATCTTGTTCACCAATTTTATTGAATTCGGCAAGCAAGCCATCAAAATCCGTTTTCACTGCAGCAACGTTAGCATCACTGGTTTCGTGTTTCTTTAAAAACTCAATGAGGTTTTCAAGTGTGTATTTTTGATCGGCTAAACGCTCAATTACCGGAGAGTTTGCTTCGTACTTAGCCAAATTAACAGCAATGTAAATACTCTCTAACCAGCCACCGGCAACAACTAAAGCCAAGGTTGGACCTTGTTTGCTGTCTTCTAAGGCTTCAAAAGAAGAGAAATAAACATCGTCTGTAATCACAGCTAACGAATCAGGAGAGCTGATGTTGGATTCCAAACGTTTTAACACCTCAGGTTTAATTGCCGTAGCAACACCAATTTGGTCGCCCATTACTTTAACGGTTTTAAAATATTTCAGCGATTCTGAACCAATCTCAAAAATGCTGCAGTAGCTTAAATCGCAGCTATAGATACCGAAATTTAAAGCCTTTAACTTTGCATCAGTATAGTTTTTCTGATTAGAAGTGGCATTTAGAAAGGAAATGTTTTTGTTGTTCTTTCCACCAACCATTTTAATGAAGGTTAACATTTCACCCGGAGAAGGTACCTGAAAAAATGTTTCAGAAGCCGGACCTGCTTTAGGTTCTTCTGTTTTTGTAGAGTCTACTGATTCAGTATCCTCAGCTTTTTCGCCTCCACCACAACTGCTTAGAGAGAATGCGGTGATTGCGGATAAAAATAATAAAGTTGATTTGTTCATCTTTGGTTTTATTTATTTTATTTTTTTGCTAAACCGGCTTTCCTTAAAGCCTGTTTATGCCTGTATTTTGAATTAGTAAACCTATTTAATTTTTAAAGATAAGTTTTTTAGTTTGCTTTTAATAATTTATTTACCAAAGCAGCTGCTTCATGAAATTCGATGGCTGAATACACTTTTAAGCCCGATTCATCCACAATTTTTTTAGCCAATTCGGCATTGGTTCCTTGTAAACGGATAATAATAGGCACATCAATCGTTCCCATGTTTTTATAAGCATCTACGATGCCCTGCGCCACACGGTCGCAACGCACTATACCGCCAAAAATGTTTACTAAAATGGCTTTTACATTTTTATCTTTTAAAATAATTCTAAAAGCTTTTTCAACGCGTTCGGCATTGGCTGTACCACCCACATCCAAAAAGTTGGCCGGTTCTCCACCACTTAATTTAATAATGTCCATGGTTGCCATGGCTAATCCTGCCCCATTTACCATACAACCCACGTTGCCATCCAATTTCACATAATTTAATTCTGCGTTTCTGGCTTCCACGTCCGTTGGATCTTCTTCGGTAACATCACGCATGGCTTCGTAATCAGGGTGACGGAATAAACCGTTATCATCAAACGAAACTTTACTATCAACAGCAATAATTTTATCATCACTGGTTTTTAAAACCGGATTAATTTCAAACAAGGAAGCATCAATGCTTTCGTAAGCTTTATAGAGAGAGGTCACAAAACGTACCATTTCTTTAAATGCATTACCGCTTAAACCTAAATTAAAAGCAATTTTACGCGCCTGAAATGCTTGTAAACCCACCCGTGGGTCAATTTCTTCTTTCCATATTTTATCAGGGGTATGTTCAGCAACATGCTCAATATCCATACCACCTTCGGTACTATAAATAATGGTATTACGACCTTTTGAACGGTCTAATAATACACTCATATAAAATTCTTTGGTAGGTGCAGCCCCCGGATAATAAACATCCTGAGTGATCAACACTTTATTTACTAATTTTCCTGTAGCACTGGTTTGAGGAGTAATGAGGTGCATGCCTAAAATGGCTGTGGCTCTTTCTTTTACCTCATCCAAATTTTTTGCCAATTTAACGCCACCGCCTTTACCACGGCCACCTGCATGTATTTGGGCTTTTACTACCACCCAGTCGCTGTTATATTTTACTTGGAGTTCCTTTGCAGCTTCTACGGCCTGTTCAGGGGTTTCGGCTAGTATCCCTTCTTGTATCGCAACGCCAAAACTTTTTAAAATACTCTTACCCTGATATTCGTGAATGTTCATAATGGTTTTATATAGCCTCAAATGTAAGGTTTTATTTGTAATTGAAAAATGACAAAGAAAAAACCCGGCGTTTTTTCACCGGGTTTTAAAAATAAAATTAAACTAAATTATCTCAATACTGTTACCGTGCCTTTTTGAGTAAACTCTTTTACATCTCTGCCTTTAGCGGTTATGATGTAAAAATAACTGCCTTCAGCAACTTCTACACCGTATTGGTTTTTACCATCCCAAGCAACGTTTCCTTTTTGACTAATCAATTCAAAAACGATGTGGCCCCATCTGTCGTAAATAAGCACATTAATCTCGCTTAAGTTAGTGGCTTTTAAAAAGAACAAATCATTCACGCCATCACCATTTGGTGTAAACACATTCGGAATAACCAATTCTGATGGAATTTCAACACGAATAACATGACTCGACGAATCTAAACAGGTGCCATTACGTGAATACAATACCACGGTATAGGTGCCGGCTAAGCTATAGGTTTTTGTTGGCTGAACGGAATAACTAACAGAGGTAGACCCTGTTGAAGTACCGTCGCCAAAACCCCAATACGAGGTCATGTTAGTAGTTGTAGAACCTGAAAGTGAATTATTGATGAAGTTTACCGTTAAAGGTGAATACCCAAAATCGTGGTCTACTGAAAAATCACTAATCAAACTGCCATTAATTGCCGACATGAAAGCAGTAGTTTTACATTGACTAGATGTGTTTGTTACTACCAAGGTATAGGTACCCGGAGTGGAAACTTGAAAAATGGATAATGTTGTGGCGTTTGGTGGACCAGGAAATGGCTTACCACCACTTGACCAAGAATAACTGTAAGCTGCTGTTGAATTAGTATAAACAGGTGTTAATACCGTATAGGTTGCACCACAATCTAATTTAGAAGGTGGGGGAACAACCGGATTATTTACTGTTGGATAGATTTGATTATCGGTAATGTTTATCGTTGTAAATGATTTACATCCATTCACCACATCCATACCTACTAAAGTATACGTTCCAACAGTAGAAGCGATATAGGTTGTACTTAAACCCAATGGTTCTTGCGGAGTTGGTCCCGTCCACATAAAACCAATAACGGGACCTCCCGGAGGAAATAAACCGCCCAGAGGTTGCGGATAAGGCGTACTACCATTGGTTAAAGTAATGGTTGGGGTTAAACAAGTTAAAGCTGTCACACCTGACGTGATAATCGTTTTAGGAGGAAACAGATTTTGATACATTGGGATGATGGATGACGTTTTACACGAATTATTATTGTCGGTAACCGTTAAGGTATAGTTGGTAATAAGTGAATTGGTTGGAGCAGCCGGATTAGTACTTACCGTCATCACAGCTCCGTTTTGATTACCCGGCGAACCAGGGAAACTCCAATTGTAAAACACATTGGTGTTTTCACAGATACCTGTAAGCGTTGTAGTTCCATTGTAACAATCTAATATTTGTGTCGGTACAATCGCTGAAATATTCGGACCCAGCGTTAGTTGGATAACAGATAATTGCACGATGGTTTCACATTGACTGGCATTGTCATGGGTAACCGCCGTATACGTGCCGGGTATAGCCGTCGTGTAGGTTCCTCCACCAGGATATGGAATAGGAGAAGGTGTATACGTATAACCAGGATATAATAATGTGTAAGATATTGGTCCGCCCGGTATCGGTGATGTATTACCGTTAATTAAATTAATGGTGGCCACACTTTTGGTGCCGCAACCCAAGGTAAAGTTTTGTGGACTAACAACCGTAAACGTTGGGAAACCCACACTGGAGGTTACAGTAAAGTTTTTGGTGCTGGTACATCCGCTCACATTATTTACCAATACATAAGTATAGGTTGATAAGCCCGGTGAACCACCCGGCGGGGCATAAATAGCCGTATGTGAGTTAGCCGAGAAAGTAAAGCCTTGCGGGGAATAAATATAATGTGTAATGTTTACCGATGGTGTTGCCGTGATGGTAACGGTAGGAATAAAAGGTTGCCCACAGGTCACGTTAATGAGGGTTGGTGTAATGGCCGAGGTTGGTGTACTAACATTTTGAATCACATTAAAGGTATAGGATTTAGCACAACCTGAAATTTGATTTTGCCCTGTAACCACATAGGTACCTAGGTTTATGGCGGAAATAGAAATGGAATTAGAAACTACCGGTGAAAAAGATGTGCTTGACCACGTATACGTGTATGCCGGATTTGTGGTACTCAAATCTATAGTAGGCTGAGAACACGTAATGGTTTGAGTAGAACCGAAAGGTACAACGGAATATACCGCCTGAGCCGGTTGAGCATTGAGTGTGAAGGAAGTGATAAGTGAACAGCCACCTGCAACAGATATGGTTGCAGAATAAGGTCCACCCGGAACAGACCCGTTCATTAATGAATACTGTGTACTCGTTAACACACCCATAGGCACGGTTGACCATGCAATGGTATAACTAGGTGCCGGACTGGCAGGATTAAATGTTAGATTAAGGTTAAATGAATTTAAGCTGTTGGTACAGCTCGATTGCGTAAGTGTAGTAGCCGTAAGTGGTTGTGGCCGCACGGTAACAGTGACAACCGCTGAAGTTGTATTCACCACATTCGCTGTATTGGTACCGGTGGTATAAATTGTAAAGCTAGAAGTCACATTTGGCGAAACCACAAAATTACCATTGGGATCAGGTGTAAAGCCACCCGGATTCAAGGAATAACTAGGGTTACCAAGACCCTGAGGGTTTGTTGGAGTAAGTGTGGCAGAAGATCCTCCGCAAATTACTTGCGATTTTGAAAAGAAGCTGACTAAAGCGAAAACTAACGCTAATGATTTTCTCATAATTTAAAATAATAACAATTGACAAATATACAAATACCTTACTAGAATTTAATACTTTACAAAATAAAGGCCTAAAATAAGTTATTTTTCAATAAATCACAATTTTTAAATGGCTTTTGATTTCCGAAATCTGGAAAGCAGCGCGGGCTGTGTCGTGAATATTTAATCCCTCAATTATTTACTCGGATTGTTTTATTCGCGCTAGATTTAATTTGGGAGAATGCTATCAGAAATTAAAGCACCTTAACATTAAATTAGCCTTGGGTGATTCTTAATTTTTTGGCTCTAAAAAATTAAACTATCTTTGAATTTTAACTAATCTACTATGCAATTATTACAAAATAAAGTCGCCCTTATTACCGGCGCTACCCGAGGAATTGGAAAAGGCATTGCCCTTACCTTCGCGAAAAATGGAGCCAATATTGCCTTTACTTATGTGAGTTCGGAAGAAAAAGCAAAAGCCCTTGAACTTGAATTAGCTGCATTTGGCATTAAAGCGAAAGGTTATAAAAGCGATGCCGGTGATTTTAAATCTGCCGACGACTTAGTGACTCAGGTGGTTGTTGACTTTGGCACCATTGATGTGCTAGTTAACAATGCCGGCATTACTCGCGATACTTTGCTGATGCGCATGAGTGAACAACAATGGGATGAGGTCATCAATGCCAATTTAAAATCGGTGTTTAATCTGGTAAAAGCTGTGCAACGCCCCATGTTAAAGGCCAAAAAAGGTTCTATTATTAACATGAGTTCGGTGGTTGGCGTAAAAGGCAATGCCGGTCAAAGTAATTATGCCGCTTCAAAAGCAGGTATTATTGGTTTCACCAAATCAATCGCCCTCGAACTGGGGTCGCGTAACATACGCAGTAATGCTATTGCGCCTGGTTTTATTGAGACCGAAATGACCGCTGCTTTGGATGAAAAAGTCATACAACAATGGCGCGATGCTATTCCATTAAAACGTGGTGGATCAACTGAGGATGTGGCAAACCTAACATTATTTTTGGCCAGCGACATGAGTGCATACATTACCGGCCAATGCATCAATGTATGCGGTGGTATGCTTACCTAATTTGCTGCCTTCCTCTATTAGTAGCTTATTTGGATTTTTCCAACCCTTTAAATTTTAAGAATTTTGTTCGCGAAAACCATCATTAACAGTCCCTGGTACTTTGTGTTATTGAGTATAACAATGGCTTTGGCCTTGGCCTGGTGGTTATATGTAAAAGTCAAAAAAAAGGGCGAAGTGCCTGCCTGGGCCATATATACCATGATTGCTTTGCGGTTCTTAAGTGTTTTTCTGATCTCCTTGTTTTTGCTTTCTGTGTTTTTTAAACAGGTTAAAAACGAAACCGAAAACCCGCTCATCCTTTTTGCTTTCGATAATTCAAGTTCGCTGGTTGCCTTAAGGGACAGTGCTTTTGTAAAGGGTAAATTGCAAAACGATTTAACCGCTTTAAAAGATAAACTAAAATCAAAATATGGCATAAGGGCTTTATTATTTGGCAACAAAACCCTTGCTTCAGAAGCCGGTCCTGATTTTTCTGAAAAACAAACCGACCTCGAAAACCTAATTAAAGAAGTAGATAATAATTATGCCAATCAAAACATTGGCGCGCTTATTATTGTGAGTGATGGTATTTACAACAAAGGTGGCAACCCGGTAATTGCCTCCGAAAAATTACCATATCCGATTTACACCATTGCCTTAGGCGATACCAATGAAGTGAAGGATGTGGCCATTCAAAAAATCAATTTTAATCAGGTGGCTTATTTGGGAAATAATTTTCCGGTTGAAGTTTTGCTAAATGCAAAAAAATACAAAGGCAAACAGGTCAATGTAAGTCTATTTCAAGACGCGGTTCAAAAAGCAAACCAACTTATAAGCATTACATCCGATAATTTTTTAAGCAGCTTAAATTTCACCTTAAGTGCCCAGAGTGCTGGCATTACCAAATACACGGCCAAGGTTAGCATTCTTGAAGACGAGAAAAACAAAAGCAACAATGGACAATCCTTTGTGGTAGATGTGATCAATAACAAAGAAAAAATTCTTTTGCTTGCGTCGGCGCCTCATCCCGACATTTCGGCCATAAAGGAAGCGCTGGTGAATGGCACCAATTATGAACTGGAAACTGCGCTAAGTGCTAATTTTACAGGTTCATTAAAACCTTATAGTTTGGTAATTTTTCATGGTTATTCCACTGCACAACAAGCGTTTTTGGAGGATTGTAAAAACAACCGGATTCCTTTCTGGATCATTAATCCCGGTATTAATGATAATTTACCAGGCATTAAAATTAACGGGGCAGGTTTTCAGTTTAACGATTCGGAACCGGTGTTAATTAATTCATTCGCCTTATTTAGTTTAAGTGATGCGTTTAAAAAATTCGTCAAGGACCTTCCGGCTGTAAGCTGTTTTTTTGGCAAATACACGCTCTCGAATGGCTCTAATGCCCTGTTAAATCAGCATATAGGCATGGTTGACACCGAAAATCCGATTTTGGTTTTCACTGAAGTAAATGAATTAAAGACCGCGCTTTTTTTAGGCGATGGTTTGTGGAAATGGAATATGCGTGATTTTGCCGAACATAAATCACATAAACTTTTCGAAGAACTGATAAGTAAAACGGTGCAATATTTAGCGGTAAAAAGTGATAAGAGTTTATTTCGTATTACTTACCCTAAAATCATCAATGAAAATGAACAACTGCAGCTGAGCGCCGAAGTTTATAATAAAAGTTATGAATTAATCACCGAACCCGACGTTAGCTTTATGCTAATGAATACGGATAAAAAACAGTTTAACTATACCTTTAGCAAAACCGACAAGTCGTATAAATTAGAGGTTGGGATTTTACCACCCGGTGAATATAAATTTACAACGCAGGTTAGAGTTAACAATGAGTTACTAATCAAAACCGGAATGATTGCCGTGAGAGAAGTGGTATCAGAAAAACTGAATACCGTAGCTAACCATCATCTACTATACCAATTGGCCCACCGCAGTGGCGCAAAAATGTACTATGCAAATGAAACGAAACAGTTGGAAGAGACCTTACTTAATAACGAAAACATTAAGCCTATCACCTACAGTCAAAGCATTACCTCTGCGCTCATCGATTTAAAAGCATTTTTTTGGTTGATTTTATTACTTTTATCCATTGAATGGTTTATCCGCAAACGCTTTTTAACGATATAATATGAGTTTTTTGGCGAAAAATAGCATTTTTTCACTCATTTTAGTGGTTTTTACGGCTTTTTTGTCTAATTGCGACTATCCGGAGATTAAAAAACAAGCTCCTGAGTTTAATGAACTAGCGACGAAATCGAAATTTAGCGTTCATTTACCCGAAAATCACAGTACGGGCTATATTTGGCAATTAAGTGACGATTATGATAAGAACTTGGTTAAGAGTCTTAACGTTGTTTGGCATGGCAACGAAAAGGGTGCGTATTTTAATCTAAGTGCCTTAGCATCAGGACAAACCACGCTTACCTTTGTGTCACGTAAATACACCGATACCAACGCTGTTAAACAGTACATTGTTAAAATCGGGGATTATTAACTTTTATAGCTTAAACATATTAGGTATCTTTACGTTTATATAAAAAAGAATAAATTAGCACACTAAACACAAACAATGAGTAATCAACCAATTCTACGATTCAATAATTCAAATCGTCAATTTTACACTGAATTAAAAAAACGAGTTGACAGCTATTTCAAAGAAAATCAAGTAAGTAAGAATGGAAATCTGAATATGTACTTAAAAACCGTATTCATGTTCGCCGCCTATCTGGTGCCTTACCTGCTTATCGTTTTTAATGTATTTGACAGCAAACTCATTTGGTTTTTACTAGCCGTTATGATGGGTTTTTCGATGGCCGGTATAGGTTTGTGCGTGATGCACGATGCCAACCATGGGAGTTACAGTAAAAATGTGACTTTGAACCGCATTTTGGGTTATATTTCAATTAGCTTATTGGGAGGTTATTCACTTAACTGGCGCATTCAGCATAATGTTATTCACCACACTTACACCAATGTTTTCGAACATGATGAAGACATTGCTCCTCCGGGATTTATGCGTTTTGAGCCGCACTCTGAAAGAAAATGGGTTCACAGACTCCAGTTTATTTATGCTTGGTTCTTTTATGGTTTAATGACTTTGATGTGGAGCACCACTAAGGACTTTAAACAACTCAACCGTTACAATAAAAGAGGATTATTAAAATCATCCAATACCACTTTTGGCATTGAGTTGTTCTTTATTATTCTTTCTAAACTTATCTATCATGGCTACATGTTAGTGCCTTACTTCCTAGTAAAAGAATTAACTTTCTTACAATGGTTAGCAGGTTTTGTAATGCTGCATTACATTGCCGGTTTAATATTGGCGCTTATTTTTCAACCCGCACACGTGGTTTCTGAAACTGAATTTCCATTGCCGAATGATGAAGGTCAATTAGAAAATCATTGGGCTGAACATCAAATGCGCACTACCATGAACTTTGCTACCGGCGACCCTATTTTCTCGTGGTTAGTTGGCGGCTTAAATCATCAGGTAGAGCATCATTTGTTTCCAACCATTTGCCATGTGCACTACCCTAAAATTTCTAAGATCGTAAAACAAACGGCAGAAGAATTTAACGTGCCTTATTTATCGCGCAAAACATTTGTAGGGGCCTTATGGTCACATCAAATTATGTTATGGCGCCTTGGAAGAGCCTAGTCATTTAAACGCCTTAAGAAATTAAGGCGTTTTTTTTGTGCTTAATTTTCTTGTCTTGGCATTTCATTTTGTTTAGAATAGACTACCTGTAAAACCGCTATTTCTAATGACAACTATCTTCGGATGAATGGGTTCACCGAGACCCTGAAGGCCATAAGTTTTTGTGGCTATCGTTTACTAATGCGGGAATCGACTACCTTAATTCATGAGCGCAAACCCTTTCACAAACTTGTCATTAAACCAAACGATGAATGACTATCCTATCTTTATATCATGGCTTCAGCCTAATGTCTTGGTTTTATAGTCAAAAAATGAAGGTAATTAAATCAGATAAAAAAAAGGACTCGTTTACCTTCATAAACAAGTCCTATTAGTTATTGTGACTGAGTTAAACCCGAAACCTACAACTACTTCATGAATTTGGTTTTCACTTCGCTGAAGCCCGGGAAATTGTTATGGTGCCAATTGGCTATAACGGTTCCGTCCTTCATCAGCATCAAGCCCGGATTAGATCGAATCATAGTCTTTAATACGGTTTGATCAACCGTAACAAAATCATAAAGGGCATTGTGTTTGTGTTTAAAGGCATCAATCTCGGTTGGTCCGCTTGCTGTAAAGGCCAGGAACTGAATTTTTTCTTGATTGGCCAATTTGTAAAAATCACTAATCTGATTCATCAGTGCTGCATCGTTTTCGGTTTGGGCAAGATCGTAAGCAATTAACCAAAAACTGTAATTTTTATTAGTTAAAACCGAATCGGTGATGGCATTGCCATTGAGATCGTTTACTGTAAAATCAGTTATTTTAGGCGGGTTTACAGCATCGTGAATTAACTTATTTTCAGTTGCTTCCCATTTCCAGGTTAAGGTATCTTCCCAAATTTTTGACTTCATATAATCGGCCTGATTATATTCTTTCAGCTGACCGTTTTTTAAATTTTTGTATACCAGCATGGATTCGTATACCGGATCTTTATAATCGGCTGCTTTGCGCATGCCATCCTTAATACTTAGGCCCGGAGCATAGGCTCTAAAATCGAGGGGCGGTAAATTGCGGAAAGCATAAATGGGAAAAGCCAGTGAAAAACCAAGGCCTAGTAAAAATAAGGTGCTTGTAAACATTGGAGCAAATAACTCGTTGATGTTTTCTTTGCCGGCAAATAACAAGGTGATCAAAATCATCAGGGCAACGTCCTTCCAAAAACTATCCCAAGGTTTTAATTTTAAGAAATCGCCAAAACAACCACAGTGTGTTACTTTGTTGTAGCAAGCCGAATAAAAAGTTAAGAAGGTAAAGAAGGCTATTTGCGCAAACAACAACCACAAGGTTAAATTGCGTTTAAAGCCAATGAGTAACATGACCCCTAACACAATTTCGCTGGCACAAACGATGATGGCAAGCGGCAGGGCAAGGTGGGCAAAGTGTTCGAAAAATGCCATGCCGGTATCGTTTTGAAAAACCTCAAAGTATTCTTTTAATTTATAACTAAATCCTAAGGGGTCGTTGGCCTTAATAAAACCCGAAAAAATAAATAAACCACCAACTAAAAAGCGTGAGAGGTGGGTTAACAACGGCAATTTGGCAATATAATCAGCCCCATTAATAAGAATGAGTTGAATGATGAGCAAAATTAAAATGGTTGTTTTACTAAAGCAGGGCGGACAAATTAAATAGATAATAAGCGCCAGAGCGGCCGACCAGATAAAACGAAAGAGTTTTGAGGATAGAAATTTTTTCATAGTTATACTTATTTAATGAGGTAGACTGTGACGAATTTACAGCAATAATTAGTCAAAGTTAGTTCTGCTGGGCTTTTTTAAACTTTATTTGAAATTTTTAACTTTTACTCACTCAGTTTAATGAGGGCAAACACGGCATAATTGATCATGTCCATATAATTAGCATCAACCCCTTCGCTAATAATGGTTTTACCTTCATTGTCCTCAATTTGTTTGACCCTGAAAATTTTCATCAGAATCAGATCCGTTAGAGAGCTCATGCGCATGTCGCGCCAGGCTTCACCATAATCATGATTTTTGTCCTCCATCAGTTTTTTTGTTTGATCGAGGTATTTCAGATAAAGATCTGCCACTTCATCGTATGGCACATCCATACGGGTATCGTTGTTCAATTCGAGCTGAATGAGGGCAATAGCGCAGTAATTGATGATGCCAATGTATTCGCCTGTGATATCATCTTTAACTTTTTGAGTACCCTTTTCTTCAATGCTTTTAATGCGTTGCGCTTTAATAAAGATTTGATCGGTAAGCGAACGGGGGCGTAAATTTCTCCAGGCAGTGCCATAGTCTTTCATTTTCTTTAAAAAGATATCTTTGCACAATGAAATGGCATGGTCGTATTGTTGAGCTGTGTTTTGCATAAAATTTATGAGCACTAAAAATAACGAAATAAAACCAATTGAATATTCTTGTAATGGAAAAATTATAACATTTAATAAGCCACTCATCATGGCCATTGTGAACATGACCCCCGATAGTTTTTACGATGGCGGGAAATATGATTCGGAGAAGGATGTTTTAAGTGATGTTGCAGAGAAAATAAAACAAGGGGCGCATATCATCGACCTGGGTGCTGCTTCCTCGCGCCCGAATGCCCTCGAAATTAGTGCTGAAGAAGAATGGAAAAGGCTCGCGCTCATTTTACCGATAATCAGAAAAACCTTTCCTGAAATACTCATTAGTGTTGATACTTACCGTGCCGACATTGCCCGAAGGAGTGCCGAATATGGCGCAGACATTATCAACGACATTGGTGGTGGCAATCTGGACGCCAACATGTTTTGTACCATAGCCCAATTAGATCTTCCTTATGTGTTAATGCACATTCAGGGTAATCCTCAAACCATGCAGTTACATCCAAGCTATCAAAAGGTTGTTAAGGATATTCAAGCTGTGTTTGAAGAAAAAATCAAGACTTTAAAAGCACTTAATTTTACCAAGCTTATTTTAGATCCGGGTTTTGGATTTGGGAAAAGTTTAGAACACAATTACGAACTCTTAAAAGGTTTTCGTGACTTTACAGGGTATGAATTTCCGGTATTGGCCGGACTCTCACGCAAAGGCATGATCAACAAGGTTATTGGAACCAATCCGGTTAGTGCTTTAAATGGCACCACCGTTTTAAACACCATTGCTTTATTAAACGGGGCGCGCATGTTAAGGGTACACGATGTATTGGAAGCCAAGCAGGCCATAGAGCTGGTGCAGTTTTACCAGAATGTCTGATCTTTTATTCTCTAAGCCTTTCTGTATTTGTTTTTTTTCTACCTTCAAACATTAAATCTTAATTTTTTTTAAATGGGCTTACCAAAAAAAATAAAATCTTTTCGTTTTGTTTTCATTTTAATGGCATTTTTTCAATTTTCATTTATTGCACCCCCATCGGCCTATCAACTAGCCTTACTCAAATACAATGGTGGTGGCGATTGGTATGCTAACCTCGAAACCTCAGTTCCTAATCTGATTAAATTTTGTAATGATGTTTTAAAAACCGGTATCAATCCCGAACAGGCCATTGTAGATGCAGCTAGTATGGAAGTGTTTAATTACCCACTAATTCATATGACCGGCCACGGCAATGTTATTTTTTCAAATCAAGAAGCCGAGAATTTGAGGAACTATTTAATGGCCGGTGGTTTTTTACATGTGAGTGATAATTACGGGATGGATAAATTCATACGTGTTCAATTAAAAAAAATATTTCCTGAACTCGACTTGATTGAATTGCCCTTTAACCATCCCATTTATCATCAAAAATTTGATTTCCCGAATGGTTTACCTAAAATTCATGAACACGATAATGGGGCTCCAAAAGGCTATGGTTTAATTTATCAGGGTCGACTGGTTTGTTTTTATGATTACGAATGCGACTTAGGGGATGGTTGGGAAAGCGCGGAAATACATAAAGATAGTGACGAGGCTCGCACGAAGGCCTTAAAAATGGGAGCCAACATTGTTTCATATGCCTTTATGGGCTTTGAAAAAAAGTAATTATCGCTTGTAACTTTTTTAATAGCTTTATCGTCACACTATAAACCAGCGCAAAATATGCCCAGAATTTTACTGCTTTTATGTTTGTTCGTTACTTTCGAGCACTTGCTCGCACAAACTTATGTGCTTTCGGGTAAAATTTCGAGCAATAAAGAAGACCTTCCTTTTGCAACCATAATGGTAAAGGGTTCAACCCTTGGTACCAATAGCAACCTAAATGGATTTTATACTTTAAAATTACCTGCCGGAACATACGATATCATTTATCAATACATTGGTTACTCTAAAAAAACCGAAAAAGTAATTTTAAGCGGCGATAAAATACTTGATGTGCATTTAAATCCGGATGGCATTTCGCTTAAGGAAATTGAAATAAAAGCCGGTGAAGATCCCGCCTACCCTATTATTCGCAAGGCTATAGCAAAACGGAAATACTATCAAAATCAATTAAGTGCCTACACCTGTATGGCCTACATAAAAGGTCTACAAAAAATTGATGCCATTCCGAAAAATTTAAAAGGCCTGATCAAACTATCAGGTGGTAACGTATCAGACACTTCCGACATGAAAGGGGTGGTGTATTTGTCTGAAAGCGAGAGTAAATATCATTTCCGTAAACCCGATAATGAAAAAGAAATCATGTATAGCAGTAAAGTTAGTGGTGATAACAAATCATTCAGCTTTAATCAGCTCAGCGACATGAAGGTGAATTTTTATAACAACCTGGTTGAAATGGGCAACCTGAGTGATAGGCCGTTTATGTCGCCAATAAACGAGAACGCGTTTATATTTTATAAATACTATTTATTGGGCACTTTAACTGGTGATGGTAAAATTATTAATAAAATAAAAGTAGTGGCCAAGCATAAGGCCGACCCTTGTTTTAGCGGAATAATATACATTCAGGATAGTACCTGGCGCATAACCAGTGTTGACATGATATTGACCAAAGATGCCAAGATTGATTTTGTGGATACACTTTTTATCAAACAGTTGCATGCTCCAGTTTTAGGCGATAGTATTTGGATGCCGGTAACGCTGAATTTGGGGTTTAATTTTAAAGCCTTTGGATTTAAAGGCAAAGGTTATTTTAATGCTAATGTAAAGGAATACGACCTTCATCCGGTTTTCCCGAAAAAATTCTTTAAAAACGAATTATTAAAAGTAGAAGATGATGCCAATAAAAAAGATTCGGTTTATTGGACCCAACATCGTGTGGTGCCCCTTACACAGGAAGAAATTAATGATTACCGGCAGAAAGACAGCATCGCAAGGATTCGTAACACCGAGCATTATAAAGATTCGGTTGACAAAAAAAATAATAAGCTCGAGTTTAGCGACTTGTTTTTAGGCTACAACTACAGCAATACCAAAAAACATTTTGGCGTGTCGCTACCGGGTGTTATTACGAATGGGGTGCAATACAACACGGTAGAAGGTTTGAACCTCAGCTATAAATTCAGTATTGACAAATCTTATGAAGATAATAGGCACTATTCTATTTTCGGCCGCTCGCGTTATGGCTTCTCCAACAAATTATGGGGAGGCGAACTGGGTTATTCTTATGAATTTAAACCTGAAAAATTTTCCCGCTTTGGGATAAAAGTAAAATCCATTGTTGAACAGTATAATCAAATGGATCCCATTTCACCCATCATCAACTCACTCTATTCACTGTTACTGAACGAAAACTTTATGAAGGTTTTTAAAGAAACAGGCGTGGAAGCCAATTATCACAACGAACTCAGTAATGGTGTTTATTTTTCGGGGATACTACGTTACATGCAACGCGACCCCTTAAAAAACACTTCCGATGTTCTGCTCATAGACGATAAATCCAAACTTTATACCAGCAACGATCCTCGCCATGCCTTTACACATGATTCGCTATTTAATACGAACAAGGCCTTTACTGCCGAATTCACCTTTAATTTTCACTTTAAACAAAAATATTATACCATGCCGCATCAAAAAATTGTAAGTGGCAGTAAATATCCTAAACTAAGTGTCACGTATAAAAGAGCTTTCCCAATATTAAATACAACTGCCGATTATGACCTGTTAAGTGCAAGTGTTACCGACCGAATTAAACTGGGCTTGATCGGAAAATTCGAATACCGCATAAGAGGCGGCGGATTTATTGATACCAAAAAACTATATTTTATGGACTTCAAGTATTTTTTAGGCAATCAAACCATTTTTAATACCAATGATTACTTAAGCAGTTTCCGGCTTTTACCTTATTATACCTTCAGTGCGAACAAATGGTATGCCGAAGCACATGCTGAACATCACTTTCAGGGTCTTATCATTAACACACTGCCTCTCATAAAAAAATTAAAAGTTCAGGAAGTAGTGGGTGGGCATTTTATGAGTAGCAACTTACTGAAATATTATTATGAATTAAATTTTGGCCTCGAAAAAATATTTAAGGTCATACGGGTTGATTATGTTTTGGGTTATGCCCCCGACACCAAACTTAATCAGGGCTTTACCATTGGACTTAATTTATCACTTTAATAATTACGAACATGAAACGATTAGGAATTATAGCACTTATCCTTATGCAGGTAAAGTGCTTGTTTGCACTCGATTACCCCATGCAAACAAAAACCTTGGCCAATGGTTTAAAAATAATTGTGTGTGAAAAGAAAAGCACCACTATGGCTCAAATACAAGTGTGGTATAGGGTTGGGAGCAAGGATGAATGGGATGGCATAAGAGGCATGGCGCATTTATTTGAACACATGATGTTTAGAGGGTCAAAGAACTTTACCGGTGAAAACAAACCATTTAAAGTAATAGACAAACTGGGTGGTGAAATAAATGCTTATACCACATTCGATAGAACTGTTTACCACGAGGAGTTGCCGGGTGAAAACATGAAACGAGCCATTGAAATGGAAGCCGACAGAATGGAAAATCTTATTTTAGATCAAAACGTTTTAAATACCGAAAGAGAAGTGGTGGGTGAAGAACTTAGGTTAGGTGAAAACAGCTGGTATCAGCGATTTGAGGCCGACCGTTACAAGTACTTGTATCCCGACAAACATCCTTATAAAATTGATGTCATCGGGAATCTGGAAGAAATCACCGCCTTCACCACACAACAATGTCAGGAGTTTTATGATAAATATTACAGTCCCAATAATGCTTTTGTAGTCATTACCGGCAATGTAAATGCCGATGAGATGTTTAGCTACTGCGAACAGTATTTTGGCGGCATTAAAAAACAATTACCCTTTAATGCGAAAAAGTCGGCACCCGATTTATTGCACCATAACATTGCCGTTGAAGACATGAGCGTTGATTTTCCCGTACAAATCTATTCCTATATTATCCCTTCACCCGAATTCGGACATCCGGATTACTATGCGTTTAATTTTTTGTCTGAACTATTATTTAGTAACTCGAATTCCCTTATTAAAAAACGAATAGTGAATCATAATATGGCTTACAGTATTTCAGGACAACAGTCGCCCGATCGCTTGTACCCGTCTTACACTGTTTTTGATGTGGTAATGCAGGCAGGAATAGGAAATGCAAAAGTTAAAAAGGAAATCGCCAAAGAAATAAATGAAATTATTACTGATGGTATTGACGAAGTCGATTTAAAAAATTACCTGAGTGACCTTGAATCCAAAGATGTATATACTGCTTATTCTAATACTGAAATTTGCGGACTCATTGGCATGGCTGAGTATTATTATCAAGATTACAATAAGTATAACGCCAGTATGGACGCTTATCGTAAACTTAGTCAGGATGATTTAAAACGTGTTGCTAAATCCTATTTTGATCCAACAGGCATAAAAGTAATTAATACCAAACCAAAAGAAGTTGAATGAAAATTAGTTGAATTATGAAAAATATAATAAACATATTGATTTTTATACTGGTTAGCTTTAGTGTTAAAGCTCAGGAAATACCAAATCTTGAAACATTTACATTGAAGAACGGCCTAAAAGTTTATTTTCTGAAATACGGGAAAATAAAAGCCATGCATGTGAAGCTCATCGTAAATAGTGGCAAAAAAAATGAACCCCCGGGACAGCAAGGATACAATAGCATTACAGCCAATTTAGTATTACAGGGCAACAAAAAATACACGGAGGAACAACAAAACGATTTGGCTTTTACTATTGGAGCCGATTTAAAATCAGAATCGGATAAAGACCGAACTTATATTTCAGGAAACTTTTTAAGTAAAGATGCTTCCTTGGTTTTTGACCTGATGAGTGCGGCTGTTTTGCAACCCTTATTTGATAAAGATAAACTGGCTCAGTTCATTTCTTACATGAGTGACTATAACAAACCTTCTAAAATGAATATCACGCAAATGGCTCAGGTGTATTCAAACCTGAGTTTATACGGACTCGACAATCCATTAGGAAGAACCATTTATAAAGAACAACTCAATCTTATTAGCTCCGAAAAACTAAAAGAATTTCACGCTTTTAATTACACACCAAAAAACACCAAGGTTTTAGTGTGCGGAAATTTTGAAAGTGTCGAAGTAAAAGCGCTCATAGAAAAATATTTCGGAGCCTGGGAATCCACTTATGGTGAGGTGAACGGAGTTTCGCTCGACATGCCTATCATTAAAAAATGCGACATTTATTTTGCAAACCGCCTAGCTGCCACACAATGTGCCCTGCAATGGAATTTTATTGCACCCACTCAAAAAAGTAAAGAGGCCATGGCCTTTGAGATTGCCAACATGATCTTTAATACTGTTTTATTTAAAGAGATCCGTGAAAAAGGCGGTAAAACATACGGTATCAGCAGCACACATCAAACCTCACAGTTTTCAAACTTAATGGCCGTGTTTTGTTCAGTTAGAAGCAATGAAGCGCTTAATACCATTAACTTATTTGATAAAACACTCGAAAATTTTTCGAAAGCCGGTTTTACTCAGGAAGATTTTGACATAGAGCTGATCCGCTTTAAAACAAACCTTTTACGCATGGAATATCCCGAAGAAATTGCCAATTACTTCGATCCGATTGAATATGATTTTAATACCAGAAAAAAAATTCTGGACGAGGTGAATAAACTCAAATTAGTAGACATTCAAAAAGTTGTGAAGAAATATTATACACCCGGTGTTTATAAACTTGTGTTGGCCGGTGATGAAAGTATACTTGAAACACAACTTTCAGGCATTAAGGGCTTAAAACGTTACAGTCCTAATGATCTTAAACCAGCCAACTAAGCGGGAGGCATTTTCCCGATAAAATTTTAATTTATTCTTTTTTTTCTTAATTTTAAGTATGTGTAAAAGATCGCTTATCTTTTTAATCGTATTTAGTTTTATAAACGGATTAATTCCTTTATCCGCTCAATCGAGTGACTATGAAGCTCAAGTACTTGGTGGTAAGGAGCAATTAGATCAGGTTTTACAAACTCAATTAAGTCTGCCTAAAATACTTGTCAATGCTGATTTTAAGAACGAATTCAGTATTTATTTTGATATTGATTCCCTGGGTCAGGCTCGGCACATAAAAATTGATGGTGTTCAAAACAATGTCCTTCGTAATGAAAGTAAGCGCATGCTGCGTTTTTTAAAATTTCAACAAACGCAAAGTTTGTCGGAGGCTCAGCCCTATTATGTGCATTTACATTTATCTTCCGAAAAGTATAATAAATACATTAAACAAAAATACCGCTTCAGTCCGAAAAAAAACTTGCCTGCTGACAGTACTTTTGTTATTTATGCACGCGCTGATCAATCACCGGAGTATTATAAAAACGGAGAAGAGGGTTTGGAAGAATTTATCCTATCTGAAATAGAATATCCTAAGGTGGCCGTTGAGAAATCGATTCAAGGAACCGTTATTTTAGAATTCGTGGTTGAAACCAATGGCTATGTTACCGGAGTAGGTGTAAAGCAAGGTGTTAACGCAGGTTGCAGTGAAGAGGCCATGAGACTCATTAAACTTACCAGGTGGCAGCCAGCCATTTTAAACAACGTTTATGTGAGGTACAAAACCACCTATCCCATTACCTTTAATTTACGTAATGTGACGCACGATAATGTTTCGGGATCTTCTACGATAGGTCAGTAATTTCGGCTTAGAATTTTTTCAACGCCCAATTTTCTTTTTTACGCATGAGTTCGGCAGCAACTTTTGTTTTATCTCCGTATCCGCATAAATGAAGTACACCATGTATGAGCACTCGGTTTAATTCTGTTTTAAATGGTACTTTAAAATTATTGGCATTCTCAGCCACACGGTCAATACTAATGATGATGTCGCCGTTAATGATTTTATCTTCACAGTCATCGAAAGTGATAATATCGGTGTAAGTATTATGTTTGAGGTATTGAATATTGGTTTTTAAAACCTCCTCGTCATTTGTAAGTACAAAATTTAATTGTCCGGTTTTTTTCTTTTCCAGTTCAATAATTTTTTTGATCCAGCTTTTGGTTCGGGCTGTTTCGGTAAGTTTAAATGGAACTTCTTGTATTTGAAAACTAATGGCCATATTAATAACTTAAGGTGTCTTTTATTATAGTGGGCAATTCGCCGTTATTTCTTTTGCGGATTAGCAATTCAACGCCTTTTAAGGAAGTCTGAAATTGCTCCAGACCTCTGTGGTAGATTGTTTGCTGGGCGGTCGCAGCATCAAGCAATCGGGCTATTTCCTGCTTTTCATGCCCGGTAAATTTTTCAAGCAATTCAAGATCGGGTGAATTGTTTTTAAGATCAGTAGCCAGTTTGTTCAACTGTGAATTAATAAGAACCGAACGACTTAACAATAGATTGCGATTGTTCTGAAAATTTTTCAGATTCTTACCGCTCTCATAAAAATCAAAAAGCTGATCTGCTTCTATTTTATCCAGTGTATCATGAATGTTCAGTTCAATAAATTCTTTGTAATACACAAAACGGTTAATGCTTTTCTGAAGTAGGATGGTATCTACCTTTTGCAACTCCAGCATGCGTGAATTCATGGCGCCGCCCAAACTATCCAAGGTTTTAATCTTCTCTGCATAGTTTTCTGCTTTATTACAGGATTGACCGAGGATCAATCCCATAACCAACATTAAGCTATAACCAAGGTTTTTCATTAGCTAATACGTTCGAAGCCGCAATAAGGCACCAATGCTTTTGGAATAGTTATAGCGTCTTCGGTCTGGTAATTTTCTAACAAAGCAGCTACAATACGCGGCAATGCCAAGGCGCTCCCGTTTAAGCTGTGTGCCAGTTGTGTTTTTCCTTTATCGTCTTTGTAACGGCATTTTAAGCGGTTAGTCTGGAAAGTTTCAAAATTACTCACGCTGCTCACTTCTAACCAACGTTGTTGTGCAGCACTCCATACTTCCAAATCATAAGTTAAGGCACTTCCAAAACTCATATCGCCACCGCATAATTTTAAAATACGGAATGGCAGACCCAATTCTTTTAGTAAGTCGGCCACATAATCTTTCATGTCTTCTAGTATCTTGTAACTTTCGGCTGGATGCGCAATCTGTACAATTTCAACTTTATCAAATTGATGCAGGCGGTTCAATCCTCTCACATCTTTCCCATAACTGCCAGCCTCACGTCTGAAACAAGGAGTATAACCACAATTTTTTATCGGGAAATCACTTTCTTTTAAAATAACATCGCGATACATATTGGTTATAGGCACCTCAGCAGTTGGGATTAAATATAAATTATCAACCGTTGCATGATACATTTGTCCTTCTTTATCGGGTAACTGACCGGTACCATAACCGCTGTCTTCATTCACTAAAATGGGTGGTTGCACTTCGTTATAACCTCTAGCGGTTGCACGATCAAGGAAAAAATTTATCAGGGCACGTTGTAAGCGCGCACCTTTACCTTTGTAAACCGGAAATCCGGCACCGGTTAATTTAACCCCCATTTCAAAATCAATGATGTCGTATTTACTGGTTAATTCCCAGTGTGGCTTGGCATTTGCAGGCAATTGAGGTTTATCTCCGAATTCAAGCACCACGGTATTATCTTCTGCCCCTTTACCTGTTGGTACTGAACTATGCGGCAAATTGGGAACCGTTACCAATAACAACTGGATCTCTGCTTCAATACTTTTTTGTTTGTCATCGAGCACTTTTTCGGTGTTTTTTAATTCACCGGTTTTGGCTTTTAAAACCTCTGCTTCTTCTTTTTTACCTGATTTCATCAGGTCACCAATCTGGCGAGCCATGGCATTGGCTTCTGCCTTGGTGTCATCGGCCTGTTTTTGAGCGGCTTTACGATTGGTGTCAAGTTCAATAATCGTATTAATGATGTTATCGGCGTTTTTAAAATTTTTAATAGCCAGACGATTGATCACCTCTTCTTTGTTTTCGCGGATATAATTAAGTTGTAACATGCTTAAAGGGAAAATTAGTATTTTAAAACAAATTTAATGCTTGAATTGAAATGAAAGGAACTTCCGCTTAAATTATTATGAGCAGTTTTTAGCCGACTTAGCTAAAACGGAAAAAGCCCACCGTTTTCACGGAGGGCTTTAATGTCCTTTGAAAACAAGGTTTATCCTTCTACAGGAACCACCGAAACATACGAACGGTCGTCTCTTTTCTTTTTGAAAACAACTTTACCGTCAACTAAAGCATATAAAGTATGATCTTTTCCCATACCTACACCTACAGAAGGATTATGTTTAGTACCACGTTGACGAACAATAATGTTTCCGGCGATACATGCTTGTCCACCAAAAATTTTAACGCCTAAACGTTTACTATGCGAATCACGACCATTATCTGATGAACCCGCGCCTTTCTTGTGTGCCATTTCTTATTAATTTTAAATTATTAGTTTTTAGCTTTTAATAGGCTTAACTCATCACTAAGCACTAAACATTAAAAACTATTTTTTAGTCTTCTTTTTTCTTAGTTGTTGTTTTTTTAGCGGCTGCTTTTTTAGGAGCTGCTTTTTTTGCTGGGGCTTTTTTCACCGGGGCTTCTGCTACAACTGCAGTTGCTTCGGCTACTACCGGCTTGTTTCGCATACCTTGCACACGAACAATACGTTCTGCTTTTAATTCTTCCTGAAGTTTATCGCCTTTGGCTAATACTCCTTGAATTAAAATTTGCGTGAAGCTTTGACGGTGGTTATTCCATTTTTGATAGCCTTTACGACGTTTCTTTTTGAAAATAATCACTTTGTCACCTTTAACGTGACTAATTACTGTGGCTGCTACTTTAGCGCCATCTACCGTAGGGTTTCCAACTGAAATTTTTCCATCGTTGTCTAATAAGAAAACTTTGTCAAATTCAATTTTCTCGCCCTCGTTAGCCTCTAGGCGGTGAACGTAAACTTTGTTTCCACGTTCCACTTTAAATTGTTGCCCGGCTATTTCTACAATTGCGTACATTTAATTTGGTTTTTAATTGTTAATAAATTCCTTTAAAAAGGGATGCAAATATACTCAATTCTTAGTAAAGTGCAAATTTTAGTCGCGATTAATCAAATAAACACTCATGATAATGGCCACAATGCTCAAAATCTGAGCCATATTCACGCTCTCACCGTCAAAAACACCCCAAAGTACCGCCACAATGGGAATTAAATAGGTACAACTGCTTGCAAACAGCACTCCGGCCTGCCTTATGAGCACATTATAAAAGATAACCGACAAGGCTGTGCCTATCATTGCTAGGATACAAATATACCCTAAAGAACTAAGTGCCTGAGGCTCAGTTGTTAAATGTGTGGTGAATTCGGTAAAACCAAACAAATAAACCAAAGCAACCGGACCCGTAAAGCTAAAAGCCCACACCGTTGCCGTAACCGGATTTAAATCGCTCAAAAATTTCCTTATTCCATTTACGCTAATGGCATAACAAATGGTGGCAATTATGACCAACAAACTGTAACTGATGTTCTGAAAGGTATTGTCGGTCTTATCAAAGATCATCAAACAAGAGGCGGATATAAAGCCAATAATAATGCCGGTGATCTTAATACCCGATGGCTTAGCCTTTAACCAGATGACTGAAACCAGAATGGTGAAAAAAGGCGTAAGCGCATTGAGCATACCGGCCAAACTGCTACTGATTTCGGTTTCGGCCTTAGTGAATAAAAAGGCGGGGATTAAATTCCCAAAAACACCCATAATGAGTAGTCCGGGTAAATATTTCTTCAGATCAATTTTATGGTGTTTGATATAAAATGGAATTAAAACCAAAAAGGCAATGGAGATGCGCATGGCGGCTACTTCATCACTGCTAAAGGCTTCCATGCCCCGTTTCATAAGAATAAAAGAACTTCCCCAAACAAGGGCTAATCCAATGAGGATGATCCAGGAAATAGTTTTTGATTTCATTTTGGGTTGCTTAAATTAGTTAGTTAGTTGAAAAATTAGCCCTTTTTTAATTGCGTGGCAAATGTAGAGCATTGTTTTCTTATTCAGCCTAATAAGGCTTAATTTTTTGAAGGTGAAATAATACCGTACCTTCGTGCGCAATATTAAATTATGATAGAAACAGGCAAAATAAACACCTTACGGGTGATTCGTGAAACTAGTGTTGGACTGTATTTGGGAGATGATGAGCATAACGAAGTGCTGTTGCCAAATTCGCATATACACGAAAAATATAAAGTAAAAGATAAAATTGAGGTATTTATATATAACGACTCTGAAGACCGTATTATAGCCACCACTAAAAAACCCATTGTTGAGCTCAATCATTTTGTGTGTCTGCGCGTAAAAGCCGTAACGGAAATTGGCGCCTTTATGGATTGGGGATTAGAGAAAGATTTGTTTGTTCCTTTTAATGAACAAAAATTCGAGATGCAGGCCGATAAATATTATGTGGTGTATGTGTTTCTGGATGATGTGAGCAAACGTATTGTAGCGTCTACCAAAATAGATAAATTTATTTCGAACGAAGATCTCAAATTAGAAGGCGGCGCTGAAGTGGAAGTGCTGGTATATGAAGAATCGCCCCTAGGTTATAGTTGTATTATTAACGATAAACACAAGGGCTTGATTTATCACAACGATGTGTATCAGGATGTGTTTATTGGTGATGAATTTATTGCATACGTTAAACGGATTCGTGAAGATAACCTGATTGATTTGAGTCTGCAAAAGGTTGGTTTTAAAAATGTGCTTTCGGCAACCGATACCATACTTGATTATCTCGATGCCCACGATGGTTACCTCGATCTTCACGATAAGAGCAGTCCCGATGAGATTGCCGAAAAATTCAGCATGAGCAAGGCTACCTTTAAAAAATCGATCGGCGTTTTATACCGTCACAGAAAAGTGTTGATAAAACCCGACGGAGTTTATCTGGTAACCTCAGATCCCGAACCTGAAAACGAGGAGCTGAATGAGGAGAACTAAATAAACCCTTAAAATTCAGCGAGCAGTGGTCGCCTATTTTTAATTAATTTTACAAAAAAAAGAAAATGAAAATTGCAGTGGTGGGCGCTACCGGACTGGTAGGCACAAAAATGCTCGAAGTGTTGGCAGAGCGTAACTTTCCGGTAAGCGAATTAATACCGGTGGCCTCAGAAAAATCGGTTGGAAAAGAAATTAGTTTTAAGGGCAAAACATATCAGGTACATTCGATGGAACAAGCCATCGCAGCTAAACCGCAAATTGCATTGTTCTCAGCTGGTGGCGACACGTCTTTAGAATGGGCGCCCAAATTTGCAGCGAATGGCATTACGGTTATAGATAACAGTTCGGCCTGGCGTATGGACCCCACAAAAAAATTAGTAGTACCGGAAGTGAATGCCCATGTATTGGAAAAATCCGATAAAATTATTGCCAATCCCAATTGCTCTACCATACAAATGGTGGTGGTATTAAATCCCTTGCATATAAAATATAAGATCAAACGTGTGGTGGTTTCCACTTACCAAAGTGTTACCGGCACAGGTGTTAAAGCGGTAAGTCAGTTGATGAATGAACGTAAAGACGGCTCGAGTACTGAGATGGCTTACAAATATAAAATCGATCTGAATGTGATTCCACAAATAGATGTTTTTGTTGAGAATGGTTACACCAAAGAAGAAATGAAAATGGTGAATGAAACCAAAAAAATTATGGGCGATAACAGCATTGCACTAACTGCCACTACCGTGCGAATTCCGGTAATGGGCGGACACAGTGAAAGTGTGAACATTGAATTTGAAAATGATTTTGAAGTGAAAGATATTTTTGAAATGATGGCGAATGAACCCGGTATTATTTTGCAGGATGATATTGCCAATCAGATCTACCCTATGCCTATGCATGCTCACAACAAAGATGAGGTATTTGTTGGCAGGATAAGAAGGGATGAATCGCAGCCAAAAACATTGAATATGTGGATCGTTTCGGATAACCTGCGCAAAGGCGCTGCAACCAATGCGGTGCAAATTGCTGAATATTTGATGGCCAAGTCACTGGTATAAGAACTATACAAAAGTATGAATCGAAGTTTTTAGTTTTGAATATAAAATTCTAAATTTGAGAATATGGTAACACGTCCCTTTAACTTTAAAAAATGGATCGACGAAAACCGTCATCTGTTGAAACCCCCCGTAAACAACAAGGTTGTGTACAAGGATGCTGATTTTATTGTGATGGTAGTAGGCGGACCAAATTCGCGCAAGGATTATCATTACAATGAAGGCGAAGAGTTTTTTTACCAGCTGGAAGGTGATATTACCGTTCAGATTCAGGAAGACGGGAAAGCAGTGGACGTGCCGATTAAAGAAGGTGATATTTTTTTATTGCCCGCCAAAGTACCGCACAATCCGAAGCGCACAGCCAATTCCATTGGTTTGGTCGTTGAACACAAAAAGAAAAATAACGAAAAAGACGGCCTGATGTGGTTTTGCGAAAACTGCAATAATAAATTACACGAAGCCTATTTTACACTCAGCGATATTACCACACAATTTCAGGGAGAATTTAAACGTTTTTACGAAAGTAAAGAGTTAAGAACCTGCAAAAAATGCGGCACGGTTATGGAACCGCCTCCGGTGATAGCCTAATTTTGCCGATTTCTGATTAAATCAAGCATTTCTTTGAGTGAAAGTGCCTTATGGGTGATTCAATAAATCGCTATTTTTTGGCTTTTTTGATATCTTTGTTAGACACCTAAATTTTAGATGGGAATTTTTAAGAAGATAGCTATTCTGGTTTTATTCGTTGGTTCGTTTCAAACTTTTGCACAATTAAGTGGGCCAAATATTGATACCTACAAACCTGATCCAAAAAAGGAGGTCATGTATTTGCCCTATCTGGCAGTAAGACATGGTGGTTTAGCTGATATTGAAAAGTGGAAACAAAACAATACTGTGCTGTATTTCAAAGAACTTTGGTATTATTCTGAATCTTTTTCTGTGAAGCGGAACTATCTGGCTGAAGGCGTTAAAATGGACGAATCGGGCATTGATATCAGTCGCTACGAAAATTCCAGAAAAGAAAACGAAGAAGTGGTACTGATACTACCCGGCTTTATTGATGTGCTTGTTTTGTTACCGAAAAACAAATTAATATACAAGCCTGATTATTTAAAATGAAAAATTTAATTTATTCATATTTTTCTTTTTTACTGGTTGTTGCCTTGGGCTCTAAAATTTCAGCCCAATCGAATAATGCCGCTCCTTATTGTTTGGGTGCATACGCCAACCAGCCTTGCGCACAAAGCGGTCCTTCAAATTCCCCGAGTAATTTCATTAATGATTTTATTGACGATTTCAGTACTTCCGGAGCGAATACAAATATTACCAATATCGCCTCAGGCTGTAACAGCGGCACCGTAGGTACAGGCGTTGTTAACTATGTAAATTTTTGTCAGCATTATTTAGCGGCGGCGGCGGGTCAAACCATTGTCTGCACCATGCGATCAGGCATTATTTTTCAACAGGGTTTTGCGATTTGGGTTGATTGGAATCAGGATAATAGTTTTAATGTGCCAACAGAATATATGGGTGGAACGGCGGGCGTACCGGCAGCGGCAACCAACACCACCATCACCTTCGTGGTTCCTTCAACACAAGCCAACGGCACTTATAGAATGCGCGTAAGATGCGCCTATTTTACGGTAGGCGCCAGCATTTCTCCCTGTGGTGGTTTTGGATTTGGTGAAACAGAAGATTACACTGTTTTTGTTGGCCCTATTCCACCAAACTCTTCCACGCCAACCGGAACTGCTATTGCAAATGCACCTCTATGCGCAGGCCAAACACTCAGCCTTTCTTTATCCACAACCTACTCTACCGCTTTAAGTTATTCTTGGACAGGTCCGGGCAGTTTTACCAGCAATCTTGCAAACCCGGTTATTCCTGTTGCAAATTTGACTAATACCGGCGTATATTCCGTTCTTGTTTCAAATAGTATTTGTCCGATTGTCAGAACGGTGACTGTTCAAGTTGTTCCTTACCCTGTTTTCACAGTAAACCCGCAAAGTTATACCATATGTCAGGGGGGGAGCTTTTTTGCTAATGTTCCGGGTATAAGCCCGGCTACAAATAGCTTTACCTGGGGACCACCCGGTGCTGGTATTTTTAATCCCGGTTTATCAGCCACTAATATTGCACCTCCCTTATTAGCTCCTAATGTCAATCTTTCCACCACCGTTTACAGTGTGACAGTTTCACCCAATGCCCATTATTGTGCGGTTACACAAACACTTTTGCTAACCATCAATAACCCCTTAACACCTACCTTGACGATGCCTTCGCCCATGTGCGATACTGCCCCGATTCAGTTTTTAACAGCTGTGCCCGGCGGAGGGACTTGGAGTGCGAATCCGGGTGTTTCACCCGGCGGTGCGTTTAATCCGGCTTTAGCCTTTACCGCCATAACCAACACCCTCGTTTATACCATCATGGCAGGAACCTGTATCGTGAGTAGTAGCGATACCCTTCGCGTTTCAAAATATTATTCGCCAGCTCTAACAAGTAGTATCAGTACATTATGCGTGCAGGATCCAAATTATAATCTCACCAACATTGTCCAAAATACATTAACCAGCTCTTGGTATGGACCAGCTGTTTCGCACAATACCGTTACGCTTAATTATTATTTTAACCCTTCAGGTTTAGCTACCGGAAATTATACCTTAACGCACCGAACCACTTCAAAAAGAGACTCTGCGGTTTGTCCTTCCAACACGCAATTGGTGGTATATGTTTTTAATCCCGTATCACCAACCATAAATCAAATTTTACCCCGATGTTCCAACGAAGGCCAGGTATTGGTCACTGCTAGTCCAAGCGGTGGTATTTGGTCTGGTAGCTCAGGAATAACTTTTGGAGGTGTTCAAACACCTTCCTCGTGTGCCGTTGGAACCAATTCGGTAATGTATACTGCAGGTCTTGGTACCTGTGTCGCGGCTTCAACACGAACCTTTTTTGTAAATCAGTTTAATACAGCCTCGCTTACGGCAGGCTTGCCAAACTTTTGTGTAAACAGTACGCCCTTCAATTTAATGAGCATTGTTCAAAATACAAACGGGTCCTGGTCGGGACCGAATGTAAACCTTGCAAATTATTTTAGTCCATTGGGTTTACTCACTAATACCTATTCCATTGTGTATACAACCACCTCCACACCGATTGCCAATCTGTGTAGCGATTCACGAACAATTAGTGCAAACGTTCTAAATCCGGTAACCCCTAGCATCATTCAGGTAGGTCCATTTTGTAATATTGGCTCCTCAATTCAGATGTCGGTATCACCAGCAACCGGTTATTGGGTAACTTCGCCTTTCCTTAATTCTTCGGGTGTGTTTAGCCCATCATTAAGTCCGGTTGGTTTAAATGCCGTACAATATGTCATCGGAACAAGCACTTGTAATTCGAGTGCTACTAAAAACATTACCATAGAAGGTTTTGTATCTGCAGGCATTTCAGGTGTTGTGCCTGATCTTTGCAATACCAGTTCGCCAATTAATCTTGCACCCATTACAAATAATAGCACTGGTTTTTGGACAGGGCCAGGGATAACCGGAACCAGCTTTAATCCTGCTATGACCGGTGCCGGAAGTTACATTGTACAATACAATACCTCGTCACAACCTAGTGGTTTATGTCCCGATCAAGCTACCGTTGCGGTTCGCGTATATTCCTTATCTCCTCCCAGCATAGCAAATGCAGGAACCCTTTGTAATAACGCCCAGCCGCGTCAAATTCAAGTGAGTCCGGTTGGTGGTTTATTTGGTTCAGGAAATCCGGGTATTATAACGCCTTCCGGTATATTTAATCCCGCTCTTGGTGTTATTGGAACCAATTTAATTAGTTATAGTATTTCTGTTGGTCCGTGTTTAGCCTATGCTCAACAATCTATCACTATTGAAAAGTTTATTTCATCTTCACTCACCAAAATGCCTGAATCCGTTTATTGTAAGAATAGAGAACCTTTTGATCTAAATAGTTTGGTTGAGAACCCTGGTTACAGTTGGAATAGTAATGAAGGGGGCATAGCTGCGCATACAAGTATGTTTAATCCGCGTACTGCGAATCCTGGACAAAATATCATTGTTTATACAACCCATTCTGCGCCTTTGGATATTTGTCCTGATCAAACCACCTTTACCATAACGGTTGTTAACGTACCGACAGTTACTGCCAACAGCACGAAATATGAAGACTGTGCTCCTATGGAAGTATTTTTAAATTGTCCGACTACAAATATAGGAACAGGCACCTGGAATTTTGGTGATGGGCAAACAGATGTCAGTGGTCAATTGTCCTCTCCTCACGTTTATACGATACCCGGCACCTATACAGTTACGTTTAATTACACTAACAGTGAGGCTAATGGTTGTGTTTATAATTATGTATTACCAAGAGCAATTGTGGTAAAGGAAACGCCAAAAGCTGATTTTACTTGGGATCAGGATGAGATACTCATTTCAAATCCGGATGTTACCATGCATAATTTAAGCACCATACTTGCCAACAATAGTTATACATGGACCGTTCAGGACTTAGGCACAAAAACCGGCATTAATCCGGTGATTAGTTTCCCTCATATTGGTAATTTCCGTATTACCTTAGTGGCTACAAATTTCGTTGGTTGCAACAGTGAAATAAGTAAAGTCATTGAAGTGAAAAACGACTTTAATATATTTATTCCAAATTCCTTTACTCCAAATGCTGATGGTTTAAACGACAAATTTATGCCGGTTTTCTCAGCTTATGGACTCGATCCAAAATCTTTTGAAATGCAAATTTATGATCGTTGGGGTCATTTTGTGTTTGAAACTAAAGATGTGAGCAAGGGTTGGGATGGCAGCTTTGAAAATAAATTCGACTCTCCTATTAAACAGGATAGTTATATTTATAAAATTCATTATAAAGACATAAATGGCCGCTTATACGAAAAAACCGGTTCACTTACCTTGATGCCTAATTAATTTAAACTTCTTCTAGTAATATGTTTACAAGGTTTTTGCTTGTAAAAAAATCACCTTTTTGGTTTAAGGTAGTTCCCCATGTTTACTTGGTAATTCTTAGTGATTGCGGTCAGAACCATTGGCATACTTTTCAAAATCAGGCTCCTTCAAATCTCTCCAATATTGGTATTGATAATCGTCGTTAAACTGGTAGGTTCTGAAAACATCCCAATATACCTTTTTCGTCATTGACCATACGTGTATTTTCATCATTACGTGATACTGGTAGGATTGACCTAAATTCAGGCAAATGGCAGAGAACATATAAATCATGGTACAAAGAGTAAGAATACCCTTTAGAATAAATTTTTTGGGAGAGTATAATACAAAATCGATAAAATAAGCCAGTGGAATGGCTAAAAAAGCTATTTGTTGACAAAAAGGGCGTGCTCCGAAACAGCCGCCAAAGCCCCAATCCCACCAACAACTAAAGATATAAACCATAATTGTAGTAATAATAATAAAGGTCCATTTGGATACAGGAAAATCTTTTTTAATGAAGAAGAATCCAATAAAGGCCAACACAATCATGGGTGTATAGGTAATCCAACCTTTGCGGTAACTAAATAAAATGTTTAGAATTTGTGGATCGGTCCAGTAAAAACGTTCACCCAAATAGGAGAAATAAAAATAATTGCCGGTGTGGTATTTATAGAAAATTAGTTGTGGAATCCAGAGCAGCATAGCCATTAGCATGATGAGAAGAATGTGTTTGTAGTTTTTAAGGAAAAACAACGTTTTTGTTTTTAAGTCCAAACCACTTTTTACATTCCAGAAAATAAAGAAGAAGATGATAAAAACATCGGTAGGTCTTATGAGTGAAATCAAGCCTATAACAAATCCTATGAAAAAGGTATAACGGTATTTTTGTTTTTCATGCCATTTATAGGTAAGGTATAAAAAAACAGAAAACAAAGTGAAGAGATAGCCATGTGTGAGTTCACTTTGACTATAGGTATAAAGAAATAACATGGTGCCAAACAAGGCCGCTACCAGGGTGATGGCGGTGACGACCTCATTAAAATAAAAGAGCAGAAATTTTCTCAGGAAAAACAGACCCAGTAACACATAGAAAATTGAACCCCAGCGAACAGCGGTTGCAAAAGGCTCGGAGAACCCGTTGAGTGGGCTTTTTTGGTTATAGGCGATTTTATAACCCAATGCAAAAAATGGCGAGTACATAAGCGACATGCCATAGGTGTATTTAGGCACATGATTATTAAATGGGCCGTAAGGGTTATAATTCGTTTCGTTATTATGCCAATCGAAGGAGCCATTATTACAAAAGGTTGCCGGTAAATAGCTGTAATACCCAAACACATCGTAAATAAAATTATTCCCTTTTTTTGCTGTGTTATATGGTTTCCAGATGTCGAGAAACCAAAAGGCGAAGCAAGCAGAAAATATAATTACGAGGATGCTTGGCTTTTTTATAGATTCCTGAAATGAATTGAGGAGTTCACTGATCTTTCTCATCCGTTTTTTAATTGATTTTTTTCTTTACATGTAAACTTAGAGCAATTAATTCAACTGAACAAGTTGTTTTAACAGAGAAAAGGTAACAACAACTATTGGCTGTAATAAGGGGAATTTAAAATTGGTATTTTTTGAATTCCATAAATAATCAGTGGGAAGGGTAATACTAATTTATGTCATAAAAATTAATCTGTCATACCCTCAAGATCATCAGTAATCTGCTAAAAATAAGTACTTTTATAAACAGATGATGAATCAAATAAAAAGTATCGTAACTAAGGACAGAAATCTTAATTTATTACTTTTTATTTGCAGTTTTGGCATATACTTTTTCTATTTCCATCACATTTTTCTAAATCCCAATTCTATCCTTTCGAGCATCACCCTCGACACCCTAAAGAACTACTACACCTTTGTTTACCACATTACGAATGATGAACAATGGCTTCATTTCTCGGGTATGAATTTTCCTTATGGTGAACATGTTGTTTATACCGACTGTCAACCTGTACTAAGCAACCTCTTAAAAATGTTCAGCTTTACCCATCCATACGTGATAGGTATTTTACACACTTTACTTTTCCTTTCCTTTATAATTACTCCCTTAATTTTAAATAAACTATTCAGGCTTTTGAGTTTGGATAAGTTTAGCGCCTTTTTTTCGGCATTAGCTGTAACCTTATTGTCACCACAATATTTAAAAATAAATGCGGGTCATCACGCGCTTGCTTATGGTAGTATTATCCCCCTTTCCATTTTATTACTTTTTTTATATCTGAAGGAAAAAACCAGAGTCGGGTTTTTTAAACTTTTATTTTATCATTTGTTTTTGTTTTTTCTTCATCCTTATCTCGGATTGAGTGTATCGCTTTTTGCCTTATTTACCTTGGGTTTTTACGAACTCCTATTCAGTAACGGCCTTTCTAGAATTAAAAATCTGGCGCTTACCCTTTTAGTAAGCATTGGTCCGATTTTATGCTTTCAATTATTTATGGCGCTAAGCGACCATCATTTAGATAGAACCACAGAACCCTATGGCGCGGCCGTGATGCTTGAAAATATAGATGGTTTGATGGCTCCAATCTTTGGACCCTTTAAGAGCATGATGGAAAATTTATTCCCGAACAAAACACAACATTTTGAAGGGCATTCCTATCTGGGCTTTTTTAGCATCGTCATGACCTTGGTTCTCATCCTTTTTTTACCTTTTTATTTTCGCAAACTTAAACTCTCAAAAGAAATGCTCGTGCTCATGCTTTCGGGGATGATCCTGTTAGCCATTTCTTTTGGTTTGCACACCTTTATTTTGAAAAGATTGCAGATTGAAAGTGCCGCCCTAAATCAATTCAGAGCTGCCTGTAGATTCGCTTGGTTTTTTTATTACTTATTGCCTTTAATAGTGGTGCCTTTGCTTTATAACACCTTTAAAATAATTATTAGCCCGTACAAAAATAATAGTCTACTAGGCGTGTTAGCTCTTGTGTTTTTTACCTTTAATTTAATAGAGGCAAATGCACTATTTACCTTAGACCAAAGCGTGTTTTGGAAATTCAGAAACATCTTCAATAAAAATCAATTGAACACAGAGGAACGGCGTGTATTATCAAAATTGAGTAGTGATAACGTGCAAGCTATTATTCCCTTGCCCCTATTTTATGGGGGCAGTGAAATGTATGATCGGATTGGCTTTAATAATTCAATGATTCCGGCTATGTTATACTCTTTCCATTCTGGCCTTCCTATTATAAGTTCACTAATGTCGCGCACCTCCATTTCAGAAACAGAAAACGGCATTGAACTATTAAATTCATATAAATTTAATCGCTCGGTTGTTTCGTTATTAAACGGGAAACCATTTTTTGTTTTAAAAACCAATGATCCACTTTTGCCTGATGAAGAGAGGCTGTTAAGCAAAACCAAGTTTTTTGATGGGAATGATACCTTGCAAGCTGGCTTTATTAGTGAAGGTGATTTACTGAGTCGCAAATTCAACCTGTCGGAGTCGGTGCAAATAAAAAAGAAAGTTTCGGCCCCAGATTCTAATTTGGTTATGTACATTCCATTTGAAAACAAAAAACCGTTTATTGTTGCCAATATGAGCGAGTATGCTACAGTTTATGTGTTAGATTCGAATCAAATCAAATCGGGCATGTATGTGGTAAGTTTCCATTACCATTACACTAAAAAAACGTATTATTCGGTTGCCTGCAATTTAATAATCACCAAAGCGAAGGCGAAGGACTATATCTGGGAACAAAATTTACCCATTCGTTTTTTGAGTGGTTTTTATACTGGTTTTGGTGTTTTTGAATATAACATCCATCTCGATAAAAATTGTCGCTATGAATTTATCATGAAGGGCACAGTAGATAAAGATTACCGGATTTCTAACTTTATGTTAAGACCATCAACTAGCAACGTATACGTTGTTAAGCAAAAGGGAGACACACTCATTAATAATTTTTCAAAACAATGAGTGAATTAAACAAAACCAATTTATTTAAAAAGGACAGTTGGCTCAACCTCCTTTTATTTCTAGTAAGTTTTGGGATTTACTTCGCTTATTTTCCACAGGTATTTTTAAATATCAATTCGGTTCTTTCAAGTATTACGGGTGATGCGCTTAAAAATTATTACACCTTTAGCTATCACGTAATAAACGATGATAGAGCTTTACATTTTAATGGCATGAATTTTCCTTTTGGTGAACACGTGGTGTTTACTGATGGGCAACCCTTACTTGCAAATTTTCTGCGTCTTTTGCCTTTTACACATAATTACCTGATAGGTATTTTACATGGTTTACTTTTTTTGTCCTTTTGTGTTAGCCCACTTATCCTTTTAAAAATATTAAAACGTTCGGGTATTGATAATTTTTCGGGTTTTTTTATTGCACTTGCTATTACCTTGCTTGCTCCGCAGTTTGCCAAAATTAATGGTGGGCATCATGCCTTGGCCTATGGTTGTGTTATTCCATTGAGCATTTTACTAACGTTGAAAACCTTTCAGGATCAAAACAAATTAAATTTTATTATCTTATGTCTGTATAATTTTTTATTGTTTTTTCTACATCCCTATTTGGGTTTTAGTGCTTCCGTATTTACTTTGTTGGCATTTGGTTGTTATGCCTTGTTCCGATTTGATTTTAAACACTTAGCTAAGGATCTATTCCGTTTATTTATCACCGGACTTTTGCCAATTCTTGCCTTTAAAGTTTTTATGTTTTTTACGGATAGACATCCGGATAGAACCACCGAACCCCATGGTAGTATGAAACTTATTGAGAACCTCGACAGTTTGCTGGCGCCGGAATTTGGTCCATTTCAAAACATCATGCAATGGCTATTTCCGAACAGGACTGATCATTTGGAAGGGCATAGTTATCTAGGTCTTTTTAGTATTCTTTTAAGCTTTGCATTTCTAATCCTAGTGCCCTTTTTTATTCGAAAAATGCAAATTAAAAAAGAGATGCTTGCCCTTTTGGTGTCAACACTTGTTTTGTTATTTCTTTCTTTTGGTTGGCACCATCGTTTATTTCAGGTTTTTCATTTAAGTGAAACCTCCTTAAATCAATTCAGAGCCACTTGTCGTTTTGCCTGGTATTTCTATTACATGCTGCCCCTATTTGTTGTAACTGCCTTGTATCACGTATTAAAAGCAAAATTGGCTCCAACAAATTATCAAAAGGGATTTGCGACTATTTCCATTATGTTTTTTTTATTCAATGGTTCTGAAGCCCATTACTTATTTAAGAAAGATCAAAGCCATTTTTGGAAATTTAGAAATTTGTTAAATGAAAAGTATCTCAATCAAGAAGAGAAAGAGACTATAAAACATTTGCAGGTAACAAAGGCGCAAGCCATTATCACCTTACCGGTTTTTTGTTTAGGCAGTGAAATGTACGACCGTATTGGGGCAGATAAATCGATGATAGCGGCCTATTTGTATTCCTTCCATACTAAGACCCCGATTATAGGAACATGGCTCTCACGCACATCGATTTCGGAGACCGAACAAATGATTGGCTTACTTAATTCTTACAAGAAACAAAAACCGTGCGATTCCTTAGTATCGAACTTGCCTTTCTTCGTGATAAAAACCAATGAGGCGCTGTTACCCGATGAAGAAAGACTTTTGACTTCCGTAAATTTTTTCCGACACAATGATTCACTAGCTTTTGGTGATTTGAGTAAAAAACAACTTGATAAGCGGAAATTAGATCAAACCTTAATAACTATAAAACCTGACACCTTAGCCGACTCTAACCAAATTATTTATCTGAATCATCTCAACCGTAAACCCTTTTTAATTGCCAACATGAAGAATTATGAAACCATTTATGTTTTAGATTCGAACCAAATTAACGACGGTGATTATATGGTTAGTTTGCATTACCATTACAGTAAAAAAGTTTATACCTCTGTAGGCATTTTTTTAATTGTAACAAAGGCTACCGGTAAAGATTACCATTGGGAACATAATCAGTCGTTAAGCGTCATGAGTGGATTCTATAAGGGTTTTGGTGTAGCCGAATATAAATTTAAACTTGAAAAACGAAGCCGTTATGAATTCGTGTTGAATGGTTTTGAAAATTTAACTTATACCGTGTCGGATTTTATGATTAGGCCTGTAGGAAAAAGCACCTTGTTTATCAGTAGCAAAGGCGATAGTATTTATAATAATTTTCCGGATTAAGTACGGCGAAAAAGGAGAATATAAAGTAGGTTTAATGTTTCCTGAAAAAGAATTTTTAGTTTCATTTTACTAAACACCACATTGTCTTTTAATTTTACAGGAACTGTTTTGATGGTGAGTGACTTGTTTTTACACACCGCATAAATAAATTCGAAATCAAATAAATAGCGGTTAATTCGTGTAGACAAAAACACTTCTTTTCCCTTATGATTAAAGCCTTTCAGACCACATTGGGTATCGGTAACTTGCATATTTAAAAAATTACGTAAAAAGCCCCTGAAAGCTTTTGAAAGAATTTTCCGGTAGCGGGTCATTTTTTTGAGGTAGTAATTCTGATTACGAAATCCCGAAACCACATCCACATTATTCTGAGTTAGTTCTGTGATTAATTCCAGTGTACTTTCGTTGGTGAAGGGAAAATCGATATCCGTGTAAACAATGTATTCAGCCTTCGAAGCGGCTACACCTTGTCTTAAGGCATAACCCTTCCCTTTGTTATCAGGATAATGTATATAGTCCAACGAAATCCCTTTTGCCTGCAGCATCTCTACATCTTCCTCAATTTTATGAGAAGAAGAACCGTCATTAACCAGCATGTAATTGATCGTATACAGGTTTTTAACGCTGGCATTGAAACTTAATAGTTCAAAATACCATTTCCTGTTAGGATTAAAACAAGGTAAGATTATATCAACAGAGGTTATAGCTGACACGGCATATTTATTTAATTAAGCAGAACATTATGATTGGTGTAAATTACCATTACCTGAGCTTATATACAATGAGTCCCCGGTGCGTTAATACGATTTTTTTGTCGAGATCGGTACGGTAAATAGCATTAAACTTCACCGAATCGTTTAATACCAAATACTTTATCTTTTTATCCGCCAATGTTTTCTTTACAAAATTACTGTCGGCGCGATCAGGTAATAACAATCCAACCTGATCCATAAGATACAGGGTATTACAAAACGTATCATCAAATCCACTCATAAGCACATCACTTCTTTTTATTCCAATTGCTCTTAATCGTGGCTCCAAGTCGTAATAGGGGCGTTCATCAATGCCATAATAGGTTAAACGATCATAACGGTCAGTATAAACTTCTTCGCAATTAATGATGCATTCTTTCATATTAAAAAAGATAATGACCAACATAAGCGCATTTAAAATAATGAATCTGTGTTTGATGAATTTCGACAAGGCATCGGCAAAACACAAAAACAAAAAGAAGATGGTTGGAAAAATTGAAATAATGTAATAATCGTGATTTAGAAATTGTGTGATAAATAGAATCACATAACAAATCGACCCCAAAAGATAAATGATGGTTATTGTAAATAAGAATCGGTTGACATATGACCGCAAGAATACAAAACAGAGAATGGCACTGAGTATAAGCATGTATGTTTCGTAGGCATAATACTTAAATAACCAATACTCCTCAATTCTTTGATATACCTGTTCAAAGATTTTAGCGCCGCCGGTTACAGGGGTTAAACAAAAGGCTTCATTTTCGTAGGCGATGGTTAACCAATTTGCGTAATAATACCAGGCGACTACAAACCCCGTTCCAATTCCTAATTTTAGAATCATCTTTAATGGATTCTGAAAAAGATGCGGCTTGTTTTCTTGCTTAAATAATTTCAATCGATCGAGAATAATTAAACATACCACCGCTGCAAAACACATAAATGAAATCACTTTAATGAGTGCCGCCAAAGTGCCTAATATGATGAACCAATTAAAATATTTCTCTTTTCCACTGTCTTTATAGTTAAAAAAGAAATACCAAGCCATTAATACAAGTCCCATACTTGGTGCATCAGGCAAAAAACTAGGTGTGTAATAGAGCAAAACAGGCGAAAAGAATGCGGAGCCAACAGCGGCAAGTGACCATAAAATAGACTTTAAAAACTTAATTGAAAGTAAATAAAAAAAGAAAAGTCCTAGTGACACCATAATTAAACTAATGAGTCGTAGGTATATTTCATTAAAACCAAATACTTTATAAAGTATGGCTCCCATGTAATAGATGATTGGGAATTCGACGCCTGCTACGCCGCCCATTTTGGAGTAACGTTGCACACGAGGAAGAAAAAAATTCATGTCCTCCTTATAATAACCTTGTGCCACAGATGCTCTTTGACATTGTGCCCAGGCATGAATCCCACAAGGTCTTCTATCCAGATGTTTATATACGCCGATGTATGAATAAAAACTTTGCAAAGCTATGATGAAGAAAAGTACAGCTAGCGTTTTTTTCAGCCATTCGTTTTCAATACAGAACTTTGCCATGAACTTCGCGTACACAGTGTTTAGTTGTTGAATATATAAATTGATTCTTTTCAAACTTAGTAATCCGCTACTTTTATAATCACAAACATAGAATCTATGTCAAAATTTTCGTGTGCCGATTCAGCTAAATAGGTATTGACACTGATGTGACTTGGTATGTTGTTGTAATAATATGCCGGCACCAGCAGCGAATCTTTCGTTAACACCCATTGGTTTATCCCTAAATAGGCTGTTTTTAGTGGCAGCACATTCCAGGCTAGCTGATTTGATTTATTGTCATACACCGAAATTGCGATGCCAGAGTTGGACATGGCATAATTAGAACGCATATTTCCACCAACTACTACGCGGATTTTTTTATGTTGATATTCTTTAGGGATATCGTACTGAAATTGCAATCCAGCCGTTGCATGTTTGTATAAGCGGGAAAAAACACGCCCACTGACAGAATCTTTTATTAGTGTATCGCCTAAAACGTGTTCTTGTTTTGGAATCACCAGGGAAGAACTAATGGGTTCATAGTTTTCGTTACAACTAACAAGAAAAGAAAGACTGAAAATTACACTGGAAATTTTTATGAAGATCATTAATCTCATTAAATGACCATTTCCTTTATATCACCTTCTACAATGAGTTTCCCGGCAGTGGCATTTCTAATCTGCTCAACACTAATACCGGGCGCGCTTTCCAAAAGTTTGAATCCACCTTGAGGCATGATTTCGTAGACACCCAATTCGGTAACCACACGTTTTACACAGCCCACGCCCGTTAAAGGCAAATCGCATTTTGCCAATAATTTAGACTGCCCTGCTTTATTAACTTGTTGCATGGCTACAATAATATTTTTTGCACTGGCTACCAAGTCCATAGCACCACCCATACCTTTAACCATTTTACCCGGAATTTTCCAGTTAGCAATGTCTCCGGTTTCACTTACTTCCATGGCGCCTAAAATTGTAAGATCCACTTTCTGAGCGCGAATCATTCCAAAACTCATAGCACTATCAAAAATACTAGAACCTTCAAGTAAGGTAATGGTTTGTTTCCCTGCATTAATCAAATCCGCGTCTTCATCTCCCTCAAAAGGGAAAGGGCCCATGCCCAGAAGGCCGTTTTCGGATTGTAGCACCACATTAAAACCTTCTGGAATAAAGTTTGCAACCAAAGTTGGAATTCCAATCCCCAGATTAACAAACATTCCATCTCTAACTTCTTGTGCAATTCTCTTTGCAATTCCGTTTTTATCTAACATAATCAGTAGGCGTCTTTATATTCTTTTACAAATTGTTTTTTTAAATTCAGAGCCAAATTTTTGGCTATTGCCATCCTGCCTTTGTAGGCGTAATGTTCAGTTGTCCAGTTTTGATCGATAAAATCTTTTCCTCTAACCAAATCCAAATTATCAATAACCACACAGGTTCTTTTTGAGTAACGTTTTACTATAAAGTCCCTGTTTTGTTTCATTAAAAATACTAATTCCTTTCCAACCAAACTATCCGCATAATCGATGTTTTCGGCCATCAAATTTAAGTATAAATTTATTCTGTTCTTAGCGCAATACATCACAATTTCATCAAAGTCTTTGACTCTTGGATTTTGATCATTTAAGTTAAAGGCGTATGCTTTGATATAATGGCATGCCAATATATTTTTTTCCTTATCCCAGGTTCCATCCGACTTTTTATAATGGCCTTGGGCCATGGCATAATCCCAGTCGGCTGTTGATTTAAAGGGGAATGCAAAAGGGAAGAGCAATGGGGTATTTTTCCATTGTTCTAGCATCATTTGTTCACGCTGTTTTTCGGTTTTATTATCAAATGCCTGTAATGACAATTGGAACCGATTTAATAAAGGCGGATGGTCTTGCGTAAGAACCATCGATTCCTGTAATTGTGTTTCAAGTTTTGAATGTATCCAGGCAGCGTCGAAAGAACGCAGATTTAAGGTTATAATGAGTGCTTTTGTTTTGTTTTTTTTAAGATCAATCATTCGCGCCCAACTTTTGTAAATACCGGCATGCGTGGCAGGTTTTACGATGGGCACAATTTTTATAGTTGGAAAAAACATGGAAGCTAGTTCTGTAATACTGCTCTTTATCGAATCGGAATCGCGGTAAGTCGCATTAGAGGATTCCCCAAAAAAATAAACGTCAGGCAAGTCTTGTGATTTGATTGCTAGTGCTTCTGGTGATTTTGTTTTCAGATCGTTTTGAAACAAAGTATACTTATACAACACATTAAGTGCAACTAGAATTGTAACCAAACAGCTTAATTTTATGATAATTTTCTTAGTCATTAAAACTGAAAATAAATAAATGCAAATTTTTGTGTGCCCGCTAAAGCAAACAAACAAAAAATTAAAACGGTGTAAATGGCCCAGCGATAAACCGGCTTATAGGTTTGTAATCGATCATCAATGCGCGAATTATAAACCCAGAGATCTGATAAAACCAAGAGCACACACATAATGCCCGGTAGCACCGATTCCAAGGAGATATCGGAAATGTTTGTTGTGCGTGTTAAAGCTTGAAAAACATCTTTTGCTTTTGAAAAACTTTCGGCTCTAAAAAACACCCAAATCAACGTTGTGACCAAAAACGTTTTCAGAAGTAGCAGTAGATTAAGCAGTGACCAAGTTTCTTTTATTTTAAAATTGAATACTTTATTAAAGAATCGCTCAGCAAGCAGATTCACACCATGTAAGGCACCCCAAATAACAAAGGTCCAACTGGCACCATGCCATAAACCACTCACCATAAAAACAATCAAAATATTTATACTCCAACGCAGTAAATTCCCCCTGTTACCACCCAAGGGAATATATAAATAATCCCGAAACCAGGTGCTTAAAGAAATATGCCAACGTGACCAAAACTCGGAAACACTTTTTGAAAGGTAAGGCGTTTTGAAATTATCCATAAGGCGAATTCCCATTAGTCGTGCGCTTCCTAAAGCAATGGTTGAATATCCATAAAAATCGGCATAGATCTGAAAAGAAAATAAAATTAAGCCTGTAAAAACTTGACTTGGGCTATATTTTAATGGGTCGGCATAAATTTGATTAACATAAGGAGCTAAATTATCGGCTATGGTCATTTTTACAAACAAACCGAATAAAATCAATTTAAAGCCGTCGGAAAAGTTTTGATACACAGGTTTATGTTCCTGCTTCAATTCAGTTCCTAAGCGATCATAGCGCTCAATTGGGCCCGCTACCATTTGGGGAAAATACAAAACATAATTGGCGAAATAACCTAAATGACGTTCGGCTTTTTGATGACCCTTATACACTTCAATGGTATAACTCATCGATTGGAAAGTATGGAAGGAAAGCCCGATAGGGAGAATAATATCGAGATTAATGGGATGAAATTGCTGACCAAATAAATTTAAGATGCCACTTATATTCTCATTTAAAAAATTGAAATATTTAAAAAAACACAGCAATAAAATATTTGAAAGTAGGCTCAGAATCAAAAATAATTTACGTTTTTGGTTTTTCGAATTTTCAATGGCTATGCCCGAAACAAAATCGATGCCAATGATGAGAAAAAGGATGAGGATATAGGTTGGCACAAAGGCCATGTAGAAATAACAAGAAGCAATGAAGATTAAGATCCATCGGTATTTGAATGCTACCAAATAATAAAGCAGTATAAATACCGGCAGAAAAATTAAAAAATGGAGCGAGTTAAATAACATGATTAGAAGGCGTTTTTAAATTTAAACACTTCTACGTTACCCTTAATAAAAAAGGGTTCAAGGTTACCGACAATTTTTTGAAATGCCCGCTCCTTCTTAAAACTGGTATCACTCATTACCAAGTATTTAATATGTAGGTTTAAAAACTTAGCCATAACAGTTGAGTCGAGACGAATATGTTCGCCGGTTATACCATATCCTTTTTGATCCATAAAATAAAGTGAAATATTAAAGCTAATATCCGGAACACTTAAAATTAAATCCTGGCGTTGAATACCGTGTTTTCTTAATTCCGGTGTAAAATTCTCGATCCGTTGAACAGAATTGGAATAATCCCAAGTGAGGTACTTAGCGAGATTATCTTCCTCTTCCGAAATAAATGGATACCAGTGCACAAGTTTATCATCCGGCACACAACGTAAACGGTACATTGCTGCGGCATTTATTGCGTTAAAAACAAAAAGAAGCACAAAAAAAAGTTTGGCGTATCGCATTTGCGTTTGATCCCAGTTATAGTGCTGTATTAAAAAAGAAAAACACATAAATGTAATGATGGGAACCACCATGAGGTTTATTAAATAATAATCGTGCCTATTAAACACTTGAAAAAAGAAAACAAAATAGAGCACAAAAAAGACTAGGCTAAACACAAAAGAATATTTTAAAAAAACCGGTAACTTTTTAAAATAAATAACAACATAAACAAACAGCGTTGTAAACAAAAAGAACATGGGTTTATTTAGAAACCAAGGAAGCAGAAAGTTATTAAAGAGCACTTTGCTGTTATGAGCCAATTCTTCAGCATTCATTTCCCAAATTGGTAAAATGCCAAGCAAAAAAACATCGTTCGTGTTGTGATGATTATAATCTAAGGCGAATTTGTACCAAGACGCGATAATGGCTATTGATAAGCCAATGAACACAAACGGCAAGGTTTTTTTAATGAATAATTTCTCGGTTCCAACATATTTAGTGAGATTAAATAAATCAAGCAGTGAAAAGAATAAGAGTAGACCAAGTCCAAGTAATGCGCTTGCTTTCATCAATACTGCCAATGTTCCAAACACCAATGAGAGGTAAAAGAATCGTAACGATTTGTATTGGTAAAATTGGAATAGAAAACAAAAGCTCATTAAGCTCAACGAAAATGCCGGTACATCGGCAATAAAATTAAGATCATAATAAACAATTAAGGGTGATGTTACCACTAAACTGATTATAAAAAAAGCATGCCAACTTGAATTCAAAAAGTTTTTTAATGTTTTTAGCAGTACAAAAAGCGAGGAAATAAAAATAAAATACTCTAAAAGGCGGTATATAAATTCATGTTCGCCAAAAACCCGCCATAAACATGCTACGGTATAATTTAACAACGGGCATTCACTCACTGTTTTTCCATCTTTAACACCTTGATAATGTATTTTTGGTTGGAAAAAATGAAGGCCTTCTTCGTAATAGTTTTTTGTAATCGATAAACAATCAGCTTGTCGCCATTGATGCACTGAACCCGGTCGATAAAAAACCGTGTGCTCGTAAGAATTCAGGAAAAACAACACAATTAGAATACCCAGTAAAATACCGCTGTTTTTATGTTTGGTAAAAAATGTTTCCCTTATTGAAGGCATCTCTAAGTATTGTAAATCCTTTCAAAACTAGCATTTTTTTTAAGTTTTTTGAGAAAAGAAATGCCTTTTTTTAAGCGCCTTTCCATCTAAACTTTTTCATAAGAACAAGGGGCTAACCAGAGCCTGAGGAATTAGTTAGGTATTCGTTGAAGTAAAATAAAATCGGTTTTATTCTCAAGCACTTTCCATTCTTTGTTAAACAGTAGTTTATTCCATTCCAAATCGTATTCGGCAGTAGTTAAGGGATAGGCATCACCGCGTTTTAATAAGCAAATAAAATCAGCATCATTAATCTTAGGGAAATAATAAACCTTTTCGCGATATGCCAAATGAGGTAACAATCGACACGAAGCGCAAACAGCAGCGTTTTTTGGGATCCGGTTCAAGGCCGCATTAATTGCAGGAACATCGCAGCCGGTGTGATAAAAAGCGGGACTTAAAAAATTACTTTTATTCGCTTCACCTACAATAGGGTTCGAAAATGGGATAAATAAGCGAACTAACGTGACTAAAAGACTTGCCAGACAAATAAACCAGATAAGTGTGGTTTTGAGTTTTGAAGACTGCAACTCGAGTAAAATTAAAAAAACACATACAGGTAAAATAGAGACAAATTCAATGGAATAATAGGTTTCAACACTCCAACGTAATGGGTTATCGTCATACATTTTTTTGGCAAGCAAGGGTAATAACGGAATGAGGTATAGTGGTCGTAGTAGCAATATAAACCCACCACTCAAAAGATAAACCAGATAAAATTCTTTTTTAATGCCATCGTAATACGGGTTTTCGTTATGATTCACAAAAAGTAATTCAATGGCTCGTAAAGGGTGTTGAAACAAAAACTTGAGTGCTTCCATAGGCGTCTCGCCTATTATGGCATAATTAAACAGCGCAAATTTTTTATGTTCATCTTCAATGGCTGGAAATATGAAGACGAAAATAGAAACAAAAAATAAGGCGGAAAGAATGGTAATGCCCGATGAAAGTCTAAATTCTATTGGGTTTTTTCGGTGACGAATCATCAAGAATATTCCTATAAAAATGAGCCATAAGGAATAATCTTCACGATTTAGGAGTAAAAAAATAAAACTAAATGTAGCGGGATAAAATCGTTTGGTTTCGAAAAAATATAAAAAAACCGGAATCATGGAAGAGCCAAGGATGGCCAAATTGACATCCTCACGGTAAGCGGTATACCGACCTAAAAGCAAAAAATAATAGATCATGGCCGCTAATCCGTATGTATAATTGCCGCTTTTTGTTGCAATTAATTTATAAGTCGCCCATGAACCGGCAAGTATAAAAAGCCATTGTAAAATTAAAAGTGAATAGGTTCCGAAAATGGGCGCCATAAGCCAATACAGCGGCGAAAGGAACAAGAGCGTTAATGAAAAATGGTCTTGAAAAAAACTTGCAGGAAACGGATAGATGTAGGCAGGGCAGGGCGAAATACGCAGGTGTGCATAATCAAAAAAAGCAAAATTATAAATAGCATAATCAAGGGCTACCGTTCTAAAACTGTAGTGATTAATAAGAACAATGGCAAGATTAATGAACGCAAAAACAATCAGACTTAATAAAACAATCGGTTTTTGGGTGAAACGCGTTTTATTAATCAGCTTACTGATCATAAGGAATTATATTAATTAAAATTAGGATTAAGCCCTTTTGCGTACCGTTCTTTGTTCGATGCGCTTTTCATAATTAGCACCCTGAAAAATACGGTGAACAAAAATACCGGGCGTATGAATGTAATTAGGATCAAGCTCTCCAGCAGTCACTAATTCTTCTACTTCGGCAATGGTAATTCTGCCGGCCATGGCCATCATAGGATTAAAATTACGCGCCGTACTTCTGAATATTAAATTACCGGCTGTATCGCCTTTCCAAGCCTTTACCAATGCAAAATCCGATTCAAAAGCCTTTTCCATTAAATACTCCTTTTCTTCACCGTTATAAGTAAATTTTCGGGTTTCTTTACCAATAGCCACTTCGGTACCAACACCGGCCGGGGTAAAAATAACAGGCATGCCATAACCTGCCGCTAAACAACGGGTAGCCAGTGTGCCTTGTGGCACTAATTCCACTTCTAACTCTCCACTCAGCATTTGACGTTCAAATTCATCATTTTCGCCCACATAACTCGAGATCATCTTCTTTATTTGTTTGGTTTGTAATAAAAGCCCCAATCCAAAATCATCTACTCCTGCATTATTGCTAATACAAACCAGATTTTTAGTTCCCTTTCGCACTAACTCCGTGATGCAATTCTCGGGAATACCGCATAAACCAAAGCCCCCAACCATTAATGTCATTCCGTCTTTAATGTCTTTTAATGCCTCTTCCGCATTTTTTACAACTCTGTTGATCATAGCTTTGCTTTTTTCTGTAATACAAATATATTATTCTTATCCTTTTTAAATGCTAATTCCACACGCGAATTTTAAATAATTATTTTAGTCTCAAAGTCCTTAAAAATTACCGCTTTAAGCTTTCTTCACGCTCATATAAATTTATTTTGTCTTTTCGTAGCGGGAAATAACGCTGATACTCGAATTCCTTTACCAATTTAAATCCCGGCTCCGAATCATACTGAATTAAGTAATTAAAATTCGTTAACTCCATAAATTCCCACCACCAGCTTTGTTTTCCCTCATTCCAATTATACAATTCAAAACCCGGATTAATCTCTTCGTTTGTAATGTTTTTATTTTGTTTTACAAAATCATAGGCTTCCATACTTTTTTGATGAAGCGTAAAATAATCTTTGGTGCCAAAAACCGAAACATAAAAGAACAGTAAGAGACTAAGTGTAACGGGCCATATAGTTGTTTTTTTGCGAATCGGGATATATGCCATAAAAACAAGTGCCAAACAAATTAATGGTATGTGATAACGGTCAAAGTAACTTTCGGTAATGCAAATCATAAAGACATAACCAACGACCAGAAGCAGTAAAAAAACAAGTTCTGGTTTATTTTTAAAAGGATTTAAATTTTGTTTAACAAGCGTTAAGATAACCAGTACCATTAAACTTAGACTTAATCCGGTGAAACCATATTTTAATGGCAGGGCAAGGGTTTCGAAAGTTTCTGAATACGTGTGACTAAAGCCATCATCAGTGCCTTTAAGCGTTTCAAAAAATGTTTCAGTGCCAACCGAATAATGAATAAAAACATTGGCCATTTGGAAATCGTCGTGTCTAAAAAGTAAATAGGTTGCAAGAAAAGACAAAATAAAAACGGCAATAAAACTTTTTTTAGAAAATTGAAAGTCTGTGCGTACAATAAAAAATAAGGTAAATGGAAAGGAATAAAATAAGAGATGAAATAAAATTTTAGAATAACGGATGCCCGAATTTTCAAATAAGATATCCCAAAACACCCGTTGCGTTGGATTCATATCACCCGAAAATTTATAAGCTGCGCCGGGAGCCAGAATGCTCCTTAAATAGTTTTCATATTTCTTTAGAATAAAAATTGTAATGAGCGCAAGCATGAGGGCTAATAGACTCCAAAGCATTTTTTTCTCCTTCAAAAATAAACAGGTTATAAAAAACGCAAGGGGCAATATAATCCCATATTGCCTTAGTAATACCAAAAGAATGGAGAGCACAAAAACGAGTGCAAATGAAAGTTTGCTTTTTGTTTCAAAAAAATCATAAACGAAATAGACCGCTAATAGTAACAAGGTGTTGAAGTTAACATCGGTCATGAAGGTATTCGTGAGATTAAAGTAAAAGGGATTTAGCAATAAAACTAGTGAGGCTATGAAGGCAGTGAGCTGATTGCCTGAAATCCGGCAAATTAATTTATTAAGTATAAGAATTCCAATGAGTGAAGAAATGATGGTAGAAAGTCGAAGCGCAAAAAATGAAAAACCAAAAACCTTAGTAAATACTGCACCCCAAATCACATGCGTAAGTAACGTCATAGCCGGCCATTGACCAAGATCAAGTTTGTGATCATTTACTAAAGCGAGTACCGATTTGGCATAAGACCAATCGTCGTTTAACGGAAAATTGCCAATTGGGAAAACAATGAGTTCGCAGAGCACAAATATCAAAAGCAGAAAAAAAAGATAATTGTTTTTAACCATGTTAAACTTGGTTGTTATGTTTGGCGATTAAATTTTAATTATCAAACTCATTCCCTTCGTCGGCAGGCTCAACAGGCATTTCGCTGTCGTACTTACTGCAGTCCATTTCAAGATTAGGGTCCAAATTTTTTGGGCGAGGAAAATCAGCTTTGCTGGCATTGAGTTGTTTATCGGCATACACCTTACTAAAAAATCGTCCCCAAATTGGTAAAGCCATGGTTGCGCCCTGACCTTCGGCCATTGAGTTAAAGTGAATACTTCTGTCTTCACCGCCAACCCAAACACCGGCTACCAGATCGGGTGTTAAACCCATAAACCAGCCATCGGCATTGTTTTGTGTAGTGCCTGTTTTACCGGCAATTTGATTAAATAGTTTATGTTTAAAACGTAAACGACTTCCGGTTCCCCCGTCAACTACACCACGCATCAACTGAATCATGGCATAAGCTTTTTCCTCACTAAACACCTCATCACTGTTCGGAATAAACTCTTCCAACACTTTACCGTTCTTATCTTCAATGCGTGTGATAAAAGTAGGTTGGATATAAGTACCCTTATTTGCAAACGTTGAATTTGCTGCTACCATTTCAAACACACTAATATCGGGGGTTCCTAAACAAATGGAAGGTACTTCGGGAATATCGGCAGTTATACCTAATCGCCTTACCAAATTAATCACCGCTTGTGGTTTGTATTGTTTCATAACCCATGCCGTAACATAATTCATTGATAAAGCCAGAGCACGTTTTAAAGTAATCATCTTACCAACATTTTTGTCGTTGGGTCCATCGGCATTATCCGGACACCAATCTACTCCGGTATCGGTGGTTATACAAGTTCTTACATTTGGAACACGGTGACAAGGTGATAAACCATTTTCGATGGCAAGTGCATACACAAAAGGTTTAAAAGTACTTCCAACTTGACGCTTACTCACTTTTACGTGATCGTACTGAAAGTGCTTGTGATTGATGCCACCCACCCAAGCTTTTACATAACCGGTCTGCGGCTCCATGGCCATAAAGCCAGTTTGTAAAAAACTTTTATAATATTTAATGCTGTCGTATGGCGTTAGTATGGTATCAATTTCGCCACGCAAACTGTAAACATTCATGTGTGCCGGTTTGTAAAACGTTTTTAAAATGTCGTCATGCGAAAGTCCATTGGCTTTTAGTTCATGGTAACGATTGCTTCGTTTTATAGAAGCTGTCATGATATTGTCGATCTCTTGCTTTGAAACGTTCCAGGCAAAGGGTGCATTGCGTTTATTTAAACACTCCTTCGAAAACACTTTTTGCAATTCATGCATGTGCTCATACACGGCTTCCTCTGCATATTGTTGCATGCGCGAATCGAGGGTGGTGTATATTTTCAAACCATCTCTGTAAATATTATATGGCTCATTAGTTTCGGGATTGATGTGTTTTTTACACCAAGTGGCTAAAAAATTATCGCGCAAATATTCCCTGAAATAAGTAGCCATGCCATCGTTATGATTTTCGGGACGAAAAGCCAAATCAAGCGGCAGAACTTTTAAGCTATCGTATTTTTCTTTGGTTAAATAGCCATACTTCACCATTTGTTTTAACACCACATTGCGGCGTTGTTTGGTTCTTTCTTCAAATCGAATGGGATTAAAAAAGGCTGAGTTCTTAGCCATACCAACCAACATAGCAGCCTGTTCAATTTTTAAACTATCCTGTGAACGGTTAAAATATATTTGAGCAGCCGACTTAATTCCAACGGCCAGATTTAGAAAATCGTATTTGTTTAAATACAAAGCTAAAATCTCTTCCTTGGTATAAAGTTTTTCAAGCTTGGCAGCAATGATCCATTCTTTTAATTTCCGAATGATGAGTTCGGGTTTACTTAACTGCTCACGCGGGAACATCATTTTTGCTAATTGCTGTGTGATCGTACTTCCACCACCTTTACCGCCGCCGGTAAGAATACTTCTACCTAAAGCTTTTGCATCTACGCCACTGTGTTCATAAAACCGGGCATCTTCAGTAGCGATTAAAGCGTTTACCACATCCTTATCGAGTTCGTTAAAATCAACGTTCACGCGGTTTTCGCTGTAGTACTTCCCTAATATTTTCATGTCGCCACTGTAAACAATGGTAGCGAGATTATTTTTTGGATTAAGCAACTCATCTACTTTTGGCAAACTACCAAAAAGACCCAAAGCGACCAGACTAACTAATAAAAAAATAAGCAAGAATGGACCCATTAAAATGACCCATAACCATTTGATGTATTTCGACGATTTTTGCACAGGAAAATAAAAAGGTAAAAATAGCAAAAAGCCTCAATCAACCTGAGGATTTAGTTAAAATTAACCCTAATTTAGACTTAATAAGTTTATTTCATTTATGACGCATTCAAGTATCCTTCTTTTACATGGTGCACTGGGTTCGGCTAAAGACCTGGAAGCACTTTCAAAGGCTCTCAAAGAAGAAGGTTTTGCGGTTTATTGTCTTAATTTTTCCGGTCATTCAAATAAGGCTTTTCAAACACGATATGATATCGAACAACTTAGTTTAGAGGTAGAAGAATTTATTCTACAAAATAATTTAATGCATGTTTCCATTTTTGGATACAGTATGGGAGGTTTTGTTGCGCTTACTCTTTCTGTAACCGGAAATGTTAGCTTAAATAAAATAATTACACTTGGTACTAAATTTAACTGGACACAGGAAACTGCCGCTAAGGAGCGTAAGAATTTGCAACCGGAAATCATCCATGAAAAAATCCCCAACTTTGCTAAAAGTCTGCTCGAAAAACATGGCGCATCCTGGAAAGAATTGGCTTTAAAAACCGCTGATTTGATGCAAGACATTGCTGATAAAAATTATTTAAACGATGAAAGTTTAAAGAAAATAAACACACCGATATTGATAGGTTTGGCTGATAATGATCAAATGGTAACTTTGGCGGAATCCGAGCATGTATCTAAAACACTAGCAAATGCCGAATTGCTCATCCTACCAAACAGCAAACACAGCATTGAAAGCATTGATGTGAAACGTTTAGCCAACCTCATTAAAACCTTCATTCTTAAAAGTTGAAATTGTTGACCCAATCATGAAAAAGGCAGTCTTCCTGTTACTTCTGATGGTTGTCCTATTTAAGGGCAATGCACAATACTATCAATTAAATCTGGTGCTAAGTTTTGGCCCGGGTTACTTTTTAAATAATAAGGACCTCAACCGACATATCAATAACAGCAAGGCAATCGGCATTAACTACTGCATGAATGGGAAGAAAAAGAACTTTATTTTTAGTCCGACTTTTAATCTTCAGATCAATTCTTACCGAACGCCCATGAGTGAAAGACGACTTGCCCATGTGAATCAATACGTGCAGAATTTGAATCTGGATGTGCTTTTAAAAGTTTCAAAACGGAATTATTTTTTTGCGGGACTACTTTTTAATAAGGTGAGTCATAGTGTTATTGAAATTTCACAAACCTATGCCACAAGCAGAGATTATTATATTTATAGTAACGACAAAATAGTTGCCGGTTATTCGGCCGCTATGTTACAAGCCGGATTTAATCTGGGATTCAGCCATCCCTTTGAGTCATTTAGACAAAATTTTAGATTCGATATTAAATTTTCTCAGATCCTTTCGCAAATTGTTAACCACGATTATATTATTGGTAAAGACCTGGTTGGGGTGGACTCTAAGATTCTTAATAATCAAGTCAGGCCAAGTATGTTAATGATTGGTTTCGCTATGCGTTTACATAAAAGAAAACCAAAAGTAGAATCGGATGATGAAAAATAAACTAACGTAAAATCAACAAACGATTGGCGTCGAGTTTAATGAAGATAAAAAGTAATATTGTAAAAGACCAGAGCGAAGACCCCCCGTAACTGAAGAAGGGCAATGGGATCCCAATAACCGGCATTAGTCCTATAGTCATACCAATATTAACAGCCAAGTGAAAAAATAGTACTACGGCAACCCCATAACCGTAAATACGGCTGTAATCCGAACGCTGTCGCTCAGCAAGAAAAATAACCCTTAGAATGAGGAATAATTCTAAGAAGATCACTATGGTACTTCCTAAAAAGCCCCACTCCTCTCCTACCGTACAAAAAATAAAATCGGTATCCTGTTCAGGCACAAAATCGTATTTGGTTTGCGTGCCTTGCAAATAGCCTTTACCAAAAAAACCACCGCTGCCAATGGCAATTTTTGCCTGATTTACATTATAGCCTTCCTTTTTAAGATTCACATTTCCTCTGCCTAACAACACATCAATACGTACTTTCTGATGAGGCTCCAAGTGATTATAAACATAATTTGTAGCCAACACCACGCCCGCTGCCGATAAGTATACTAAGACAATCAGAATTAAATTTTTCTTATTCCGTTTTACAAACAAAAAACTTGCTGAAGAAATCACTGCCAATGTTATAAGTAAACCGGTTAAATTAGTTACGACCAAGGCTACCACAAATAATACAGCTGCCAATAATCCAAAGATCAAAAAGCCCACACTTAACCCTTCCCGGTAAAGCACAATAATAAAAGCAATAAACACAATAGCTAAGCCGGTTTCGTCCTGTAATTTTTTAATCAGAATTAAAGGCACTAGTATGAATAATAAAGCAATAAAGGTATTCTTGTAATTTTTAATCAGATCTTTTAATTTTAAACGGAACTGCTGATTTACCACAATATTTTGATTACTCAAGAATTTGGCCAGTGCTAAATTGGTGGCAAATTTCATAAACTCGGCAGGCTGTATCCCGAAGTCTCCAAACCTAAACCAGGAGCGGCTTCCCTTCACTTCTCTTCCTAAAAAAACAACCAGAATATTAGCAATGATAAAGAAGCCATAAAAGAAATAAGCAAAGGCCGTATAAAAGTTAGCATCAATTACTAGAATGCTAAAAGCTATGATCGCAGCACCGGTTATCCAGATTAATTGTTTACCATACTTTTGAGAGGTATCAAAAATATTTTGATGTTCTTCATCAAAAACAGCGGCGTAAATATTTAACCAACCCATTACAACCAGAAGGATATATACTAACAGCGTAACTCTGTCAACACCATAAAATATATCCTTGTCGTTACGTGCCATCGTTTTACTTGGTTTCTACTATTGGTGTTTTACCATTAATAAAATCTGCTTCCAGCATACGTTTTTCTATCTCCAAACGTGCTGGAGAAGTTATTGTACCTTTTAAATATTTTTCTATCATGAGTGAAGTAATTGGTGCCGCCCACATATGTCCAAAACCGGCATTTTCAACAATACAAGCAATTACAATTTTCGGATTTTCTCGTGGTGCAAAAGCCTGAAACTCGGCGTGATCTGCACCATGCGGATTTTGGGCCGTACCGGTTTTTCCACAGGCAATAATGTCAGGGATTTTTGATCGGGAAGCTGTTCCACCTTCAAAACACTTTTGCATGCCTTCAATCACGTTTTCATAATACTCTTGCTTTTGCACACCGGCATAATGTTTTTCTTTAAAACGCTTATCTAATACCCCTGGCTTGCCAACACCACTGATTGAATGCGGCACATAATAATAGCCTCTGTTTGCCACAATAGTGGCTACATTGGCCATTTGCAAAGGCACTAATAATAATTCAGCTTGACCAATGCCTAATGAAATAATGGTGTTACTTCTCCAATGATCTTTTCCAAAAACTTTATCGTAATATTTTACGGAAGGCACATTACCCGGTTTATCGAATGGCAAATCGGTGCCTAAACTCGTGCCAGGACCAAAGGTTTTAACCATATCGCGCCAATGATTATACCCATCAATAAAATGCGGATACTTACGCTGATCGACTATCTCACGAAACACATAACTGTAATAGGAATTACATGACACCGCCACTGACCAAATAAGATCTTTGCCTCCACCATGAGGGTGACATTTTGGTTTGCCTCCGCCCGGAGGATATCCGTTATTGCAGGGGAAGACAGTGGACTTACTAATCAAACCATCATTTTGCGCAATTAAGGCGTCAATTAATTTAAACGTTGAACCTGGCGGATAGGTTGCCGTGAGTGCTCGATTATAAAGAGGCCTGTTGATGGTATCGTAGTATAACTTCGTAAAATTTCGCGAACGTTCTTTACCACCTACCAATAAATTTGGGTCGTACGAAGGACTCGAGATCAAACAAAGAATTTCTCCGGTTGAAGGTTCTATGGCCACTAGTGCGCCTTTTTTACCATGCATTAAACGTTCGCCATATTCCTGCAAATCCATATCGATGCTACAATACAACGCCTTTCCCGAAATAGCAGCGGTATCGTATTTTCCATCCATGTACTTTCCAATCACTTTATTATGTACATCGGTAATGGCTATCTGGGTTCCCTTTTTTCCGCACAAAACACTTTCGTAACTATTTTCAATGCCCGAAATGCCAATATAATCGCCCTCTTTGTAATAAGTACTTTTCTCTGCCTTTTCTTTGCTGATCTCACCTACATATCCCAATAAATGTGCGGCTATCGGTCGCGGATACTTCCTAACGGTTCGCTTCTGTACGAAAAAACCTTTAAAACGGTATAATTTTTCCTGCAAAGCGGCATAGGTACGCGGCGACATTTGTTTTTCAAAAACACTTTCTTTACGCGGTGAATTAGGAGCCTGACACGCTTTTTTAATTCGGCGTAAATACTCCTGTTTGGTTATTTGTAAAACTTCGCAAACCGAAGCTGTGTCGCAACCCTTGGTCTCACGTGGAATAACCATCAAATCATAGGAAGGTGAGTTATAAACCAGTAATTTACCATTCCGATCAAATACATAACCTCTCACCGGATACTCGGTTTGATACCGAAAAGCATTATTTTGAGCCGAACGCAAGTACTGATCATCGATGAGCTGAATGTAAAACAAGCGGCAGATATAAATGAGCACTATCAGACAGAAAAAACCGCCAATGATAAATTTTCTATCGCCTAATTGTGCATTACTACTCATACCCTGCGTTTATTACTAAGAAATAAAAGTTGAATGATGTAGATCAAACTAAACGTACCAATACTACTTAAGATAACGCGTAGCAGGGTGCTAAAGAATTCTGAGAAACGAAAGATCTCGAGGTAAAAAAGAAAAAAGTGATGAATGAGGATAAGGGTACCTGCATAACGCAGAAACCATTCAAGCCCCATATCTTCAACAGTTGGTTTTACACCAATGTCATAGCCATCGCGTGGTGCAATATATTTTAATACATAATGGCGCGAAAATCCCATAGCCGTGCAGGCAGCAGCATGTAAGCCGGATGAATCATAAAAATAATCGACAAACACACCCAGTAAAAAGGATGCAAGCAAAACAATGAGTTTATTGGTTTCAAAGGGTAGAATTAAAATAACCATCACATAGGGCAATAAAATCATGTAACCCGTCAAATTGATGTTTTGAATGATGAGTACCTGTAATAACACAAGCACAATAAAGCGCGCAATATTTTTTAAAATCTCAGTCGTCAATTTGTTTCTGTGTGGCTTTTTCTAATGAATCTCGTTCGGTTTTTAGGCGGTTTTTAATCACATAAACGTGATTTACTTTTTTAAGATCGGCGCTTAGTTTCACTTTAGCCGTGTAATACGATTCATTTTGGCGACGCTCATACGTCTCTATTGTTCCAACCATAATGCCTTCGGGGAAAATACCCGATAATTCGCTGGTAAGCACCGTGTCGCCATGTCTGATTTTTGAATGGGTTGGAATATCGGTGAGTAAGCAATAGCGGTAATCGGCCCCATCCCAAATAAGCGGGCCATAACTTTTATCCTTCTTTAATTGACAATTCACCCTTACATCTTTATGTAATAAACTCATAACGCTAGCAAAATTTGCCGATACATTCGTAACAATGCCTACAATACCGTCGCTTGTCATAACCGCCATGTCCTGGGCCACACCTTCGCGTGAGCCAACATTAAGTGTTAAAAAATTACGTCGTTTGTTTACCGAAGAATTCACCACTTTGGCATTGATAAACGAATACTGTTCCAAGTAAAGTGTATCATTCTTCTTAAATTCTTTTAGCGGTAATATCGCATAACTCGATTTCATGTAATTACGCAGGATAGCGTTTTCAAGGGCCAGCTTATCGTTTTCTTGTTTGAGGTAGAAATATTCTTTGGTATTGGCTGCCGTTTCATAAACATTAGCAACAACTAAATTGGATGAGTTTAATACACGTGAACCTTGAAAACCTCTGTTGTGAACCATTAACCAAGCGCAAACAGCTTGCAGGAAAAAAAAGATGAAAATAAAATTATGCTTTATAACGAATGCAAGTAAGTTTTTCATGCCTTATTTTATTTTGTTTGCACATTACTCACAATTGGTTCTGCAATCCGATAATTCAATTTGAAAACAACAAATGCACGCCACTAAATCTAAGTGGAAATAGTCTTTCTACTTGATGAGGAAAGGGAATTTATTAACATTTTTAAGTGCAATTCCTGTACCTCTGGCTACAGCGCGCAATGGATCTTCGCACACATGTACCGGCAATTTTGTTTTTAAAGAAATACGTTTATCCAAACCTCTTAACAAGGATCCGCCACCGGCCATGTAAATGCCTTTACGGTAAATATCTGCTGCTAATTCTGGCGGTGTCATTTCGAGTGCATTTAAGATTGCCTCTTCAATTTTTGAAATGGATTTATCTAAACAATGAGCAATCTCCACATAACTGATATAAACTTCTTTCGGAATCCCACTCATTAAATCTCTTCCTTGTACTGCGTAATCAGCAGGTGGATTTTCAATTTCTGTCATGGCCGCGCCTACTTCTATTTTCACACGCTCAGCACTGCGCTCACCAATTAAAATATTATGTTGACGACGCATGTACTCTTCAATATTAGCGTTAAAATCATCACCGGCAATACGGGTTGATTTATCACACACAATGCCACCCAAAGCAATTACCGCAATTTCGGAAGTGCCACCGCCAATATCAATAATCATATTACCCATCGGCTCTTCCACGTCAATACCCATACCAATAGCAGCTGCCATTGGTTCATGAATCATATAAACTTCCTTCGCTCCCGCATGTTCAGCACTGTCACGTACCGCACGTTTTTCAACCTCAGTAATGCCACTTGGAATGCAAATAACCATTCTGAGCGACGGTTTAAAAAAACGATTTCCCGGATTAATCATTTTAATCATCCCCTTAATCATTTCCTCGGCAGCCTGAAAATCAGCAATTACGCCGTCTTTCAAAGGTCTGATGGTTTTAATGTTCTCGTGTGTTTTGCCATGCATCATTTGAGCAGAACGGCCAACTGCAATAATTCGACCCGTCGTTCTGTCCATAGCCACAATACTTGGTTCATCCACCACCACTTTATCATTATTAATAATAATGGTGTTTGCTGTACCTAAATCGATTGCGATATCCTGGGTTAAAAAATCAAATAATGCCATAAATGTTAAGGTGATAAGTTTGTAAAGTTATAAAAATAGCTCGCTAATACATTGTCTTTACCGCTTAATGCACGAAAGATTTTAAAATTTAGTTAACAAGCGTTAATAGCCCAATATCTTAAGCATACTCTTGTAACTCTGTTCTTTTGCAAACAAACGCGTGGTCACTTTGCCATCCTCATCCTTGTCAATGAGCACATGTTTTGGGGCCGGTATCAAACAATGCTGCGTACCGCCATATCCACTTAAGGCTTCCTGATAAGCACCGGTATGGAAAAAGCCGATGTACTGAGGCTGTTTGGCGCCTTTCTCAATTTTAGGCAAAAACACCTGATTGGTGTGAGCCTCGGTATTATAATAATCCATGCTGTCACAGGTCATACCCCCCAAATTTACCGGTCCATATGGCTTATCCCAATTGTTAATAGCCAATAAAATAAAGCGCTGGTTAATCCCCCAAGTATCGGGCAGGGTTGTAATAAAACTACTGTCGATAAAATACCAAGTTTCACGGTCATTCTGCTGCTTCTGGTCAACGATCGAATAAAGTGTTGCGCCGCTTTCACCAACCGTGTAAGAGCCAAACTCGGTAAATATATTCGGTTCAGGAATTTCATTCTGATCACAAAATACTTTTACCTGAGCCACAATTTCTTCAATCATATACTCATAGTCATATTCAAAACTTAAGGAGTTGCGAATGGGCATGCCACCACCAATGTTCAGAGAGTCTAAGCCCGGACAAAGGGCTTTGAGTTCTTTATAAATATGCAGGCATTTATTTAACTCGGTCCAGTAATAAATCGTATCCTTTATTCCTGTATTAATAAAAAAATGGAGGAGTTTTAAGTTGAATTTAGGGTTTGGTTTTATTTTATCGTTGTACAAACTCATGATCTCAGAGCTTCTGATGCCGAGGCGTGAGGTATAAAACAAAAAGGAAGGTTCTTCCTCGGTACTGATTCTAATACCAATATCCACCTTATCGGCTTTAGCGTATTTTTTGTAATAATCAATCTCATCTAAATGGTCAAGCACCGGTATCACATTAAATCCTTCATTTATTAAATCACAAATATTTTGTTTGTAATTGGTGCGTTTATACCCGTTACAAATAATATATGTATCTTTGTTCAACGCTTTTTTTTGATATTGTTCTTTGATTATTTGTAGGTCAAACGCCGATGACGTCTCAATATGGACTTCATTTTTAAGTACTTCATCCAACACAAAACTAAAGTGAGAACTTTTTGTGCAATAACAGTAAACATATTTGCCCTTGTAATCTACTTTGGCCATTGCTACATTAAATAATCGCTTAGCCTTTTGTATTTGTGAACTGATCTTTGGGAGATAACTTATTCTCAAAGGGGTACCATATTGTTTAATGATATCCATTAAATTGATCTCATTAAAATACAGTTCCTCATCCTTCACCTCAAAGCCTTCCTGTGGGAAGTTAAAGGTTTGGTTGATTAAGGTTGAATACAAATTATCCATTTTTCAAATCTAAGTGAGTTGCTTTTAAAATTTATACACCATGCAAGTGCTTTACTTATCACAAAAGTAATGCTAAATATTAATAATAATGAGATTTATGATTAAACCAATTAAAATAGTTGAAGTTAAAAGTGAAATTGGAGCTGGAACCCGAGGGGCCAGTATGGGGGTGGATGCTATAAAAATTGCCGCACTCGACTTTGGTAGTCCATTCTTTAAACGATACAAGTCAGTTGAAATTACCAACGAAAATAACCTCTTACTTGAGCCGGTAGTGCACGATTATGCCAAAAGGATAAAAGGAATTTATAGCTTAAACGAACGAATTGCCAAAGAAATCCAAAAAACACTCAAGGCGGAAGAGATTCCAATTGTACTAGCCGGCGACCACAGTTCGGCCCTTGGAACCATAAGCGGCATCAGAATGGCTTATCCTGAACTCCGACTCGGGGTAATTTGGATTGATGCGCATGCCGACCTGCACAGTCCTTACACCACCCCAAGTGGTAACATGCACGGCATGCCGTTATGCTGTGTTTTAGGTGAAGATAACAAAGACCGACAACAAAATAAGCCGGATGATGAAACCATCGAATATTGGGAAAAACTAAAGAATTTAGGGGGTATTTACCCAAAAATTAACTATAATGACCTTGTTTTTATAGCTTTAAGGGATTTTGAGGCTCCGGAAGACTATTTAATCAAAAAGAACAAAGTTAGGGTGTTTAACCTGCAAGAGATACGCAAAAAGGCAGTTGAAAGGGTGGCCATTGAGTCGCTTAACTACCTCGATCATTGCGATATTATCTATGTGAGTTTTGATGTAGATAGCATGGATTCACGTATTTCGAGCGGTACCGGCACCCCGGTTCCAAATGGAATTACTGAAAAAGAGGCGGGAAACTTGATTTATTATATCATGCGGAGTAAAAAAATAGTGTGTTTTGAAATGGTTGAAATAAATCCGACTTTAGATCGTGAGAATTTAATGGCTGAAAACGCTTTTGAGATCTTACAAAAAGCCACCAATCAATTAAGTAACGATTTTTAAACGATGAACCCATCCGCTCATTAAAAAACATGCAAAGTTTATTTAACAAAGAGTATAGTCAGGAATTCATTGCCCGCATAAACAACCTTAATACCGGTACTCAGGCCAATTGGGGTAAAATGATTGTGGCGCAAATGCTTAATCATTGCCAGACCCCACGTAACATGACTTCCGGTGAACTAAAAGCCAAACCCAACCCGCTTATCAAATTTATTTTCGGGAGAAGCGCCAAACGGCAATTGGTGAGCGACCCGGAGTTTAAAAAAAACTGCCTACTTTTCGTGCAGCCAAAGTGCTAGAAGCAGCATTTCAAGAAGTAAAAGCAAAACTCATGAAACAAGTTAAATTCTTGCAACAAAAAGGCCCTGAAGGTTTAAACAAACATGAACATCCATTTTTCGGAACAAGGAGCATTCAGGATCGGGAAACTATATGGGTTAAACATTTGGATCATCGTTTACGTCAAATTGGCGTTTAATTTATCACCTCTTTTTTTATAACTATGTCATTCATTTTATCTGAACAAAAAAACAACCTGTTAATTTTAAAATTAAACAGACCCGAAAAATTCAACAGCTTCAACCGCGAAATGGCGCTACAATTAATTTCCGAATTGGATAAGGCCGAGAAAGACCCCACCATTCGAGCGGTCATTCTAACTGGAGAAGGAAAAGCGTTTTGTGCGGGACAGGATCTGGCTGAAGCCATTGATCCAAGTGGTCCGGGTATTGAACGCATTGTAGAGGAACATTACAATCCCATAGTTTTACGCATCAGAAACATCGAAAAACCAATTATCGCTGCTGTTAATGGTGTTGCTGCGGGTGCCGGTGCAAACATCGCCTTGGCTTGCGACATTGTATTCGCGGCCAAATCGGCCAGTTTTATTCAGGCTTTTAGCAAAATAGGTTTAATACCCGATAGTGGTGGCACCTTTACCTTGCCTCGATTAATTGGATTTAATATGGCCAGTGCTTTGATGATTACCGGCGATAAAGCAACTGCTGAAGAGGCCTTGCAGTATGGTATGGTTTATAAGATTTTTGATGATAACGCCCTGCTCGATCAGGCCACTGTTAACGGTCATCACATTGCCGCATTACCAACCAAAGCCATTGGTTTAACCAAGCGTTTACTCAACCAAACGTATTCCAACACGCTTGAGCAACAATTAAATCAGGAAAAACACATTCAGGTTCAAGCCGCCAACAGCCATGATTACAAAGAAGGGGTGGCCGCTTTTTTAGAAAAACGAAAGGCTAATTTCACCGGAGAATAGTTTCGTGTTAGGAAAGGTATTTATTAAACAATAAGTAGATTTTATTTTGATATTTACAAAGCTCTGCATTTGTAATGCCTCCTAAATTATTAGTCCTCTCCTTTAAACCAACCACTATACATCAGATAGTTAGTGGCTATGCGGTTTATTTCGCCATGTATTAACTCTTCCGAAATGTCTTTTACTTTTTTGGCAGGAACCCCGGCAAAAATGCAACCGCTGGGCACCTTAGTTCCTTCGGTCACCACAGCACCGGCAGCTATGATGCTATTACTACCTATTTCACAATTATCCATCACAATGGCTCCCATGCCGATTAAAACATTGTCGTTTACATAACAACCATGCACAATGGCATTATGGCCAACCGAAACATTATTCCCTAAATACACTTTTGTTTTTTGATAGGTACAATGTATAACGGCACCATCTTGGATGTTTACTTTATTACCCATTCTAATGCTGTTCACATCGCCACGCACCACGGCATTAAACCAAATACTGCAATCATCGCCCATTACAACATCGCCAATAATAGTGGCATTTGGCGCGACAAAACAATTTTCGCCCAGGTGCGGACTAATTCCATTCACTTCTAAAATAAAAGACATAATTCTTATTTATAAGCCGGGCAACATACCACTGGCTGCTTTTTTCATTTCGTTGGCATTAATTTTTTCAGCTTCGTCAATGGCTTTATTTATGGTTGTAAGCAACTGCTTTTCCAATTCAGCTTTATTACCATGCTGCAGGGCATCTGATAATTGCAGTGAAAGGAATTTGCGATTCCCGTTTATTTCTAATTGAATATCGCCACCGGCTCCTTCTTTTTTAATAATCGTATCATCGAGCCGCTCTTTAATTTCATCCGCCCTTTTCTTCATTTCCTGAAGCTTGCCCATCATATCACCCATTTTTCCAAACATCATTTATTATTTTAAATTAATACTTCCTTCGGATATCGTATATGATTTTCCACTATTAGTGTCAGACAAAAAATTATAACTCATTACTAATTTATTAATTACCCCACTGCTACTGGTATCAAGGCTGCTTATGGTTAAACTGCCTGAACTAGCTTTAAAATACGTGAAATTATTTTGAAACATTAATGACGGTGAAAAAATAGATTTTGATAAAGCATAAGTACCCGGAACAGGAACTTTAGAGCAAGCAAAACGAATAACTTCGGTGCTTGTAAGATAAAAACTCACATCTCTCAATCCGCCACTCTGAGATGCAGAATAGCAAGAGCTACACGTGTAAGTGGCACCATTAATTTTAACTGAAAGTTGAGGCGTCACCACCGCAGGAGTTGGATTGTTTGTGGCACTTTCCTTTTTTTTACACGAAAAAATAAATGTTGTTAAGGAAATGTAGACGATTAGATTTTTCATGCTTTTAAATGTTTAGGGATGATACAAACAGGAATTGGATTCACTTTATGTTGATTGATGCGGTTGCGTTTTGAGTAAATTTCCAACACCTCCTTTTCACGTAGACTTAATTCTTTGTTTTCCTTCCTCTCGATATACTCCATAGCCCATTCCAGTTCGGGATAGCTCGCTCCTATCTGGTCTTCATCTGTTCTGCCATCCGGAAATAATCCGTCGGTCGGCCTGGCTGCTTGTATGCTGTTAACGACCCCCAATTCTTTAGCCAAGTCATAAACCTGCGTTTTGTAAAGGTCGGCAATTGGACTCAAATCGACGCCTCCATCACCATACTTGGTAAAAAAACCAACACCAAAGTCTTCCACCTTATTACCGGTACCCGCCACCAGTAATTTATGGTGCGTGGCAAAGGCATACAAACTTATCATTCTTAAGCGGGCACGGGTATTGGCCATGGTTAAAAAATCCTGGATCTGTTTCGGGAAAATAGTTTCTAAATTTTCAAGCGCACTTGTCAGATCCACCTTATCTGCTTCCACATTAGAAAAGTTTTGTTGCAGCCACTCAATGTGCTCATTACTGCGGTCAAATTCGGTTTTAAATTGTCTGATGGGCATATTTAGAACAATCACCTTTTTTCCGGTTAGAGCGCAGAGTGTAGAGGTGACCGCACTGTCGATGCCTCCTGAAATGCCAATCACAAAGCCCTGTGTACCCGACGTTTCGACATAATTTGTTAACCAGCTAACAATGTGTTCAACAACTTTTTTATTATCCATTAACCAAAATATGTTTGTAAAGTTAGTCTTTTGATGCCTTATTTCAGACAAAGATAATTAAATTTAAACGGTGGATTTAAGAGCAGTTCAGTATCAAAAGAATTCGGAAATATTGAAAAAATATTTGCCGGAGCAGAGCGTTACCCTCATTGCGCAATGGATAGTAGAATTTGATTTTAAATTAAAAATTAAAAAAGAAAGAAGTACCCGCTTGGGTGATTACACCTCGCCCCGGGCCGGTGCCAATCACACCATTACCATCAATCACAATTTAAATAAATTTGCTTTTTTAATAACCCTGGTACATGAAGTAGCGCATTTGGTAACTTATAATCAACACAAAAATTCGGTCAATCCACATGGTCGCGAATGGAAACAAAATTTCCAGCAACTCATTCAACCCTTTTTAAACACCGATATGTTTCCATTGGAAGTTTTTTCTGCCCTTCGTAAATACATGCAAAACCCTGCTGCGTCCAGTTGTTCGGATGTGAACCTCTTGCGAACCTTAAAATTGCACGATGATAATTCAGATACCGTTTTTCTGGAATACCTGCCTTTAAACGCCATGTTTTTATACAATGGCTCAAGAGTGTTTCAAAAAGGTGAGCGTATTCGGAAACGGTTTAAATGTAAAGAAATTACAACAGGCATGACTTATCTATTTAATCCTTTGGTGGAAGTAGAATTCTTTGAACCTTCTAACGCGCGATCAGTTTAGTAGAAAGAACCACATTTGATTTACTGGTTTGTTTTCCTGAAATCAAATCTAATAATAAGGTTGAAGAATTTTTTCCAATGTCTTCAATGGGTTGCGAAACAGAGGTTACTTTTTTGTCCGCAATATTAAATAAATCAATGTCGTCAAAACAAGCTATCTCTACGTGGGCAAATAACTCAAATTCCTTTTTCTTCAAAGCCTTCATTAATGCTACAGCAATATGGTTATTGAGAGCAAACACAGCGTCCAGCCTAACATGGGCCTTTTTAAATTCATGTAAACCCTTTTCCACATCTTCGCTAATGTGATTAAAATTTACTGCCTTTATATAACTTTCATCCACCGGCAAACCGTTTTTATGTAAGGCATTTCTATACCCGTTCAAACGATCTTCAATAGTACTTAAGTACAAAGGAGTAATCGCAAAACAAGCAATTTTACCACAGCCTTTTTTTATCAAATGGTTAATAACATCCATCGAGGCGCCATAATTATCAATAACCACGTAATTTGCATTAAACAAAGGAACAACGCGGTCGATAAAAACGATGGGTGTTTTTGCAAAACGCGCTTGCTCATAAAAGGAAGCATTCTTGAAAGTAGAAGCGACTATTAAACCATCAACGCCTTGCTGATTAACCATCATTTCAACCAATAGTTTTTCGCGCTCAATGCTTTCATCGGTACTACAAACCATCAAATTATACTCACTTTCAAAAAGAATACTTTCGATGCTTTTTGCAATGGTTGAATAAAAAGGATTGGAAAGGTCAGTCACGATTAATCCTATAAAATAACTTTTGCCGGTTCTCAGTGATTTGGCAAATTTATTGGGAGCGTAATTTAATTTCGCAATGGTGTCTAAAACGGTAGCTTGAGTTTTTTTACTAATCCCATATTGATTCCCTTTTCCATTTAACACCATGGAAATGAGCGTTTTCGAATAGCCTAATTTTTTTGAAAGATCCTCTAATTGCAGTCGCCTCATTTTCGAGATGAAATTTTTCTTAATCGGTTTAGTTTGGGGCTTAAAACAAACCCCCGCTTAAAGGTATTATTTTCCTCATTTTTTAAAGTGGTTTTAGACAGATTGGCGTTTCCTTATGACGATAAGGCTAATTCCGTCGTCGAATTCCATCAAGGTGCATTGTAACTTATTCATTTCAACTTATAAATTTATTTAGTTTTGTGACAGTTTAATTCTAATATTGCACAAAAAATTAGCCATGAATGTCTCTAAACTAGCCGAAAATATTATCGGCTCTGAAATAATAAAACTTGCCGGCGAAGTAAACGAAAAAATAAAAAAAGGTGAAAAGATTTACAATTTCACCATTGGTGATTTCGACCCAAAAGAGTTTCCGATTCCTACTGAGTTAAAACAATATATCCTTGAGGCCTACACAAATGATCAAACCAATTATCCGGCAGCCGATGGCATGTTGGAATTAAGAAAAGCGGTTTCAAATTTACTCGAATTACGTGCAGGTTTATTATACAAAGAAGATGAAATATTAATTGCGGGTGGCGCTCGTCCTGTTATTTACAGTATCTTCAGAGTGTTGGTTGACCCGAATGATTTTGTTTTATTTGCTACACCATCTTGGAACAACAATCATTACACCTATTTAAACGGCGCAAAGGCCATAGCCATTGAAACGAGTCCTGAACAAAATTTTATGCCTTGTGCGGCCGATATTAAACCGCACGTGTCGTATTTAAATCTTATCACCCTGTGTTCGCCTCAAAATCCTACCGGAACAGTATTTACCAAAGAAGGTCTTGAAGAGATTTGTGATTTAATTCTAGAGGAAAATAAAAAACGTAAAGGCATAAAAAAACCCTTGTATTTAATGTATGATCAAATCTACTGGGCGCTGTTATATGAAGGTATCAATCATTACGACCCGGTTAGCCTTCGTCCCGAAATGAAAGACTATACGGTATTTGTGGATGGTATTTCTAAATCCTTGTCGGCCACCGGTGTTCGTGTCGGCTGGAGTATGGGCCCAAAACTGATCATAGATAAAATGAAAGCTGTTTTAACACATATTGGGGCCTGGGCACCAAAGGCCGAACAAGTAGCCACTGCAAATTATTTATCCAACCTCAATCATTACGACAGCTATTTAGTTCAACAAAAAACAAAAATAAATACCCGTTTAAACCTTTTTTATAAAGGCTTTAAGGACCTTAAAAAACGTGGCTTTAAGGTGGATGCCATTTCACCACAAGCTGCCATTTATTTAACGGTACAATTTGCCTTGCACGGTCAAAAAACATCAGAGGGTAACGCTCTTGAAACAACAAAGGATGTAACGGCTTATTTATTGAACGAGGCTAAATTAGCACTGGTGCCTTTTTATGCCTTTGGTTCGCCTGAAACCTCTAACTGGTATAGATTATCGGTTGGCACAAGTAAGGTGCAGGACATTGCAGGCGTATTTGAAAACCTAAAACAAGCCTTAGATAAACTCCAAAAATAAAAATAGGTCGATTTAATGCAAACAATTTTGCACTTGCTAAGGCACATTTAAGCGAACTGCCATGAGTGTATGCGCATATATCAGCCAAAGAATTTGGGATATTTGTAAGTGACTACATTTAACACCTAGCCTGCAAGGCTTTAAAAGAGATTAGGCTATGCGTTATGATTTTATTTCAGATAAAAAAGCCATACTTACAGGATGGCTTTTTTTACATGCATTAACTTTTAATTTACTCAATAATTATTTTTTTCATACTACTGGCATTATCACTACTAACATTTACCAAATACACCCCGTTTGGTAGCGCTCTCAGATCAAGCGTCAGCGTGTTTTCTCCCTGAACAGCCGATTGCTGACTTGATTTTAAAACCTGACCCATGGTATTCATGATCTCGAATTTTACTTCAGAATTTTTATTTAAAGTAATAGATAAGTTGGCGCTATTTCTAGTAGGATTTGGAAACAACAGACTACTCATAACACTATAGAGTGACTGTTCATTAACCCCTATAATACTCGATTTTCCGGGCTTCACAGGATATTTAATATTAATATCGGAAACATTATCAAAATTTAGAGTGGCCGTTGTATACCAATGCGTGTTAGGCGACAACTGGGTGAGCGGTGTGTTTTGATTATTGGTTAATGTCATGGGTAAACCTATGGCAACGCCTGCCGAATTTGTTGAACTTACGACGGCACATTTTGGCGCAATGTGATGCATTTGCGCACGGCTTGTCACTAATGGATTTGAACCGACACTGGGGTTGGTTACATTAATTTTTACGTTATGTATAACACCTGTGCCGACATTCATCATTCGTGCTTTAATGTCGGGGTACTGATTCCATTTTACACTATTATCCGTAAATGCCGTATCCGATTCAGCCCAAGTATATATCACATATTTTCCATCAGCAGTGCGACTCAATTGTAAACTTGCATTCGATCTAACTTTATCAGAGCCTGATCCGCCGGATGCGTCCCATGGATTAAAAGCATAGCCATCGTCGCCTGAACGTTCGCCCGGCGCCTCTGTTGACATCGAATCAACTACAGCAACAGTCCAACCTGTAGCTGTTTCGATAAAATCATAAATATACGGGCGTTGACCCGGCACGTGTGCATAAGTGTATACTTCGCCATCGGCATTTGGAAATTGAAAACTATAGAGGAGCGAATCTTGATGTGATTTAGAAGTTCCTATGATGGTACTTACAATGTGTAATTTATCATTTTTATCCACTGTACAATCCATACTTTCGGTTGGATTAAAGAATGGAATAGTTAATGTTGGATTAGCGGATACGCCCGGAATATGATCAAGTACCGGCACTTTAAATGCGGGATTATTAAAATTAATACCACTTAATAATGACCATGACGTGCCACTGTTAGTGGTTTTATAAACAATTGGTTGATAGCCAATATTCGCGCCAGTAGCCCCTTGACGGGAGCCAAGCACCCAAACGTAACCAACATTCCCGGCTTCGTTCCATGCCATGTGCGCCCCTCCAATGGTTGCTATGGCGCCACTCCCTAAAGTAATTGCCGAAATAATTACTGAATCACCTATCCAATTAAAAACACCGGAATTAAATACACCTTTTAAAACCCGTGCACCTCTAAAACCTCTTCCTAGTGCAGTTGTCGAATTAAAATCATTTACAATCTGACCCAACGTTCTTACTAATCCATCATCTGTTGACGTAAAATCCCAGCTTGGATAATCAAATTTACCGGCAGAGCCAAATGGCGGGGTGTTTGCAATAAATTGTTGTGCATTGGGTACAACACTCGCTATATTATTTAATCCGGCACCATGCAGGGTGTCGAGTTGTTTTGATGCTAAATAACTTCCAATCCAGCTTCCGGCTGCCGGTGTTAATGGCCCAGAAGCAACAATATAGGCATTGGCAATATTCGTATTGCCTGCTGCCGAATATATGCCACCTTGTGGATAACGCGCCCAATTGGTATTATTATTCCAAACACAAGTGCTATCCCATTTAGCACCCCAATCCTGTGTAAGCATACTCACAATAGCTCCAGTCTCTGCACCCAAAGGTGCTGGAAATGGTGATGGCTGATAAGTAGCCGATTTGCGATGCACAAAACTCACCGCATTTAATTCATTGTTATATTGCAAACATTTAGAAGTCTCTTCCAACATGCCATAAATATTCATCGACCCACTTAATGGCTTCCACGTTATCGAATAACTTGAGGCAGCGGTCCTGGCCTGAACAACATCATTAGGTATCACTGGCCCTATTGGCTTAACTGCATGTTGATTTAAATTAGGATCCTCGTTCACGAAAACCCTATTAAATTTATGTGCGATTTTTTCCGACATATCAACTGCTCTCGGCTGTAGAGTCGATTTTGGGTTTTGAGAAAATACACTGATGACTGCGAATATTGCAAGTCCTGCAAGTAATTGTTTTTTCATGGTTTGATAGTTTACTCATATAAATGTAATCAAATTACTTTGTTTAAACCAGTTAAACAATAAAGCGATATGGTCCATAAAAAAAGCCGCTCTTTTAGAGCGGCTTTTTATTTGTTGAGAGTCAAAAAATTATTCTACGATCAGTTTTTTAGTGCTTGTTGCATTACCAACATTTACTGAAACCAAATATACTCCGCTTGATAAACCACTTAAATCTATGTTAATTGTATTGTCGCCAGTTTGCCCTTCAGCAACCATTGATTTTACAACTTGACCCATTGCATTTAATACGGTTAATTTTACTTTCGTGTTGTCTTTTAAACCAATCACTAAACTTGCATTATTAGAGGCAGGATTAGGGAAAATAACACTATTGGCAGTGCTGTTTAAGTTTGCCACTGCTATGCCTACACCATTAACCGGACCAGTTACTTTACCTGGTTTAGAAGGATAAGAAATGTTTGCATCACTCACATTATCAAAATTTAATGTAGCGGCAGTAAACCAATGTGTGTTAGATAATAATTGAGTCATTGGCGTATTTTGATTGTTTGAAACAGTCATGGCAAGGCCAATAGCAATACCTGCAGAAGCAGAAGTACTAACAACAGCACATTTTGCAGAAACATAATGCATTTGAGCTCTACTTGCAACTAATGGATTTAAACCCACAGCTGGACTAGTTACATTGATTTCATTAGGATTAACAATACCTGTAGAAACTTTCATCATTCGCGCTTTGATATCAGGATGTTGATTCCATTTTACCTGATTGTCTGTAAAAGCCGTATCTGATTCAGCCCAAGTATAAACAACATATTTGCCATCGGTAGTGCGACTAACTTGAATACGAGCGTCTGAACTAACTTTATCAGTACCGCTTCCGCCAGCTGGATCCCAAGGATTAGAAGCATAACCATCTGAACCTAAAGTTTCACCCGGGGCTTCTGTTGACATGGAGTCAATTACAGCAACAGTCCAACCAGTAGCCGTTTCCATAAAGTCATAGATGTATGGGCGTTGACCCGGCACATGAGGGAAAGAGTAAATTTCACCATCAGCATTATTAAAATTATACGTATACCCTAATGAATCATTATGCGATTTAGCTGTTCCAACAATTGTAGATACGATGTGTAAGTGATCGTTCATGTCAACCGTAGCGTCGATACCTTCGCCAAAATTGAAAAACGGAATAGTTAAAGCTGTATTTGATCTTACAGAAGGAATATGATCTAACACTGGAACTGCAAATCCCACTTGGTTAAAGTCGATACCCGACATTAAAGACCAAGATCCACCACTGTTACTTGTTTTATAAACTATTGGTTGATAGCCTCTGTTAGCACCAGTTGCGCCTTGACGACAACCAATAAACCATACGTAACCAACTGTTCCTGATTCGTTCCAAGCCATATGAGGAGTACCAATGACCTGACCTGTACTGCTGTTACCATTAATTACAACCGGCGGAATGATAGAATCACCAGACCAGTTAAATACACCTGAATTAAAATTACCCTTTAAAACACGTGCACCTCTCCAACCATAACTAACACCTGATCCGTTAACGTTATTAGCAATAAAACCTAAGGTTCTAACCACACCATCATCAGTAGAAGTGAAATCCGTTCTAGGGAAATCAAATTTTCCTGCAGTTCCATAAGGAGCAGTATTCGCGATAAATTGTTGTGCATTAGCTACAGTAGAAGCTACGTTATTGTAACGAGCGCCATGAACCGTATCTAATTGCTTACTCGATAAGTAACTTCCTGTCCAACCTAAAGCTGTATTAGCTTGCGTAATTGGTCCGGTTGCAATAATATAGGCATTAGCAATATTAGTGTTTCCTGTAGCACTATAGATTCCACCTTGAGGGTAACGAGCCCAGTTTGTGTTACTATTTTGTATACACGTACTGTCCCAAGTTTTGCCCCAATCTTGCGTTACCATACCAACAATTGCACCAGTTTCAGCGCCAAGCGGTGTTGGAAATGGAGACGGTTGATACGTAGAAGATTTCCTATGAATAAATGCTACTGCGTTTAATTCATTGTTATATTGCACAGGCTTTGAATTACTCACCAAAACACCATAAATATTCATAGAACCGCTAATTGGCTTCCATGTAATAGAAAACGTTGAAGCCGCTGTTGTAGCAGATGCATCATTTGGATTCATTACTGGACCAATTGGCTTAACAGCATTCTGCTGAGCAACACCAGTACCTTCAACAGCATTAGTAATTACCTGATTCTTAATAGCCAGTTTTTGGGCAAAGTCAACCACCTTTACTGGTTGAGTTTTAACTTTGCCATTTTGCGGAAAAGCGCTTATTGCTGCTAATAAGGCTGCGCCGAGTAGTAATTGTTTTTTCATTGTTTGTTTTATTTTTAGTTATTGAAGATTTTCCAAGTAGCTAAGTTAGTTATAAAAGTATTAGAATTCAAACGATGCGTGAAATAATCGACATTTTAACATTAATCCTCGACGTATGGGCCTATCATTCTTTTCTCAAATTTTTACGATTGTAACGAAGTCATGTTTTGAATTTTATTGGCCCATACGGTTATTGTTGAATTTCCGCAATGCGTCCAAAAAAAAAGGCCGTCACTTCGTGACAGCCTTCATCGGTAATCAAAAGCAATTATTTTGATTTGTTAACTGTACCAGCTAAGTCAGAACCCGCTTTAAACTTTACTACTTTTTTAGCAGCAATTTTAATTTCTTTTCCTGTTTGTGGATTACGACCAGTGCGAGCGGCGCGCTTAGCTACCGTGAAAGAACCGAAACCTACTAAACCAATACGGTCACCTTTTTTTAAAGCTTTGTGAATCGCTTCAATTGTTGAATCTAAAGCACGACCAGCGTCAGCTTTTGTTAATTTTGAACCAGATGCGATGGCATCAATTAATTCTGCTTTGTTCATTTTGTTTTAATTTTTAGGGTTAAACAATTAATTTAATGACACAAACATAATTGCTAAAACCGCTCTTGTCAAGTGTTTCGGACAAAAAAGCGCCTGTTTTGTTGATAAATCGATGTTTTGTTAATAAATCTAAGCTGTAACTGGCGACTACTCCCACTTTTAGGCCAACTAGGGGTGCTAAAGGTCGCTTTCATTGACTTTATTAATAGTAAGGTTGCGTACTAAAGTATAGCAAAGCGTTCGTTATTTAAACTGCATTAAGGTATTTAGTTTAAAGCCTCTTAAAAAATCAGTCACCGGCATTCTTTTTTTTCCTTGCAGTTGAAGGTCTGTGATTTCAATCGCTCCGTTTTTACAAAATACTTTTATAAAGGTCTTCTCGTCTGTATCTAAAGAACCGTTAGTATTGGTGTGTTGTTTCTCCTCAAAGTTGGCTGCAAATATTTTAACCAACATTAATTTCCCCTCGCTTGTAACTAATTCACTAAAAGCTCCCGGATGTGGGCTAAGACCACGAATTTGGTCATAAATATGTTTCGCTTCGTTGTTCCAGTCAATTTTACAGGTCTCTTTAAATATTTTTGGTGCGTGGCAAGCAAGCGTATCATTTTGCGGAAGAAAATTTAGTGGTGCATTTCCATCAAAGGCCAATAATATCTGATTCACCGTTTTTACGATCAATGCGGCCCCTGCATTCATTAATTTATCGTGCAATTCCCCGGCTGTAGTATCAGGTCCAATAAGCACTTTATCATAAAATAAAATGTTACCTGTATCAATTTCATGTTTTAGTTTAAAGGTTGTGACACCGGTTTCGGTCTCTCCATTCATTATGGCCCAGTTAATAGGGGCGGCGCCTCTGTAGCGAGGTAACAAAGAAGCATGTAAATTAAAAGTACCCATTTTAGGCATGTTCCAAACCTTTTCGGGTAGCATGCGAAAAGCAACCACAATCTGAAGGTCAGCCTTGAGCTCACTTAATTCCTCTATAAACTTTTCATCTTTGAGATTTACTGGTTGCAGTATTTTTAAATGATGTTCGCGCGCATATGTTTTTACAGCTGATTCATGAAGCGCTTGTCCACGTCCGGCCGGCTTATCGGGACTAGTGACCACAGCAACCACCTCAAAATTATTTTTAATCAGAGCGTCTAAACTTGCAACTGCAAATTCGGGGGTGCCCATAAATAGTATTCTCATCTTATGTATTAATAAAAAAGCCGCTTCAAGTTTTGAAGCGGCTTTTTGTCATTAAAAGTAACTTATTCGACAACAACTTTCTTAGTCACTTTTTCATGGTTGGTTTCAACGCTTAAGAAGTATACACCTCTTGGTTTACTTGTCATGTTAATGCTAAGATTGTCTTTCGTGTTTTTTATGGTTGTTTCATTGTAAATAACTTCACCTAAAATATTGATCACTTTTACATGATATGTTTCAGAAGACGCCGGTAAAACAACATTTAACTGATCGTGAGCCGGGTTTGGATAGACCTGAATGTTCTGAGCAAGGAAGTTGTTTTCGTTAATACCAGTACACATATCAGCAGAAACTACTTGAGATACCGTTGAGGTAGCTGAAGCGTTTTTAGCTTTTAACGTTACCGTGTATTGCGCAACGGTACTGCTCGTTACTGTAACAACTAAATTTTGTTGGAAATAATTCGGGAATACCGAAACGCCGGTGGTAGGTAGAACACTCCACGTATAGGTAATACTTCCTGTTACACCACTTGGATTACTAGTCGTATTGGTAGTAGAGAAGGTTTTATTATCACAGAAATAGAATGTATTCGGGATGGTAAAATTAGTGTTTGGTCCACACGGTGCAACATTTAAAGTTTGTGTTGTTTGCGTTGTACCTGAAGCGTTACTTGCAAATAAGGTAATGGAATAAATACCGGCAGCATTGGTTTTAATAACTGGACTAGTACCAATTGCTGATGGAGAAATCGTTACACCTGTTGCAGGAGACACTGACCAGAAATAACCAGGTATTGGAGAACCTGTACTTGTATTAACTGCAGAGAAGGAGAAATTAGTACAAGCCGTAGTTGGTAAATTAAAGTTAGCGATTGGTGCAATACAAGCTGCAACTGTTACAACCCATGATGTTGAATTCGATCCAACTGCATTCGTTGACACTAAAGTAACCGTGTAGGTATTACCGCTATTAAAAGTAATGGTTGGTGCAGAAGCTGTAGGAGCTGAAATAGTAGCACCTGCAGGTAATACAGTCCAACTATACGTTAATGCGGGAGAACCGAAAGAAGTATTAACCGGAATAACGGTAGCACTTGGACCACTTAAACAAATTGCATTCGGAATTGAAAACGCTGAAACTGGAGCTACTGTTCCGGTAATTGCCGGACCGCTATATTTCCAAACATCAGTGAACGTGCTAAAATCAAGTGAACCTGCCCATGCTGTGGTTCCATTTACGAAATCACCAGTAATATATGGAATACCTGTACTACCCCAATCAGTCCATGTAACACCATTATTACCTGAATAAGAAATAATTTCATTACCGGTACCTGAACCATAAGATACTAAGTTACCAGTACCCGGAATTGCTCCGATATCAGCAAAGCCTAAGTTAGCAGGCAATGGATTGATTTGAGTCCACGTAGCGCCGCCATCAAATGAATGCCATAATTCAAGTGCATTACTTGAGTTTGCCATGTAACAAATACCATTGTTTGGACCTGAGAAAGCAATTTCAGTAATTGTATTGGTTGCTGGTCCAACTGAAGAAGCACTCCAGGTAATACCAGCATTGGTTGAACGAAACATTCGATTACTATTTGTACCAAACCAAACATTGGAGGTACCTTGTTTAGCATATAGGTTTACAATTGCAAATTCACCCGGATTTGGATTTGGAATACTTGCAGCTGGTACTTGATTCCATGAAATACCACCATCGGTAGTTCTCCATAATTCAAATTCACCATTAACAGGGTCGCCATTGGCAATACCAACTGAAGGTGTTAAAAAGGTTACCCAGTTAGCAAAACAGGTGGTACTGGTATACATTCCTGTTGCTGTCATGTTGGTCCATGTAGCACCACCATTAGTCGTTCTGTGAATAGCACCACCACTATTAGCTCCACCAGGACCGGTTTTTAAGTATGAACAAACCCATGCTGTGTTAGCATCGATAGCTTCCATGTTGGCTAGTTTAAACGTGTTCGTATCGCTAAAAATGTTACCACCTGCGAACGTTGAACCACCATTAATTGTGCGTGAATACCAATTATAATTACGATTTGGTGCGGCTAAGTCCCAGCCAATTACCCATACCACGTTTGCATCCACGGCATCCATGTATTTAACGCCGGTATTAACTGCCGTAGTTGGAAATATTGCATTCTGATTGGTAGACCAAGCAGCAGCAGGAACCTGCGCCATAACAGAACCTACCGTTAGAGCTGCAAGAATTGAAAGTAGTTGTTTTTTCATTGTTCTTAATTTATTTTTAATTTGATAAAAATAGACAATTTTATTTACACTAGCCAAAATTAATATTTCAGGTCTGTTTTCTGACCCGATTCGGGCTCAGGCCTGATGTTATTCAATGACCTTATCAAAATTACCAGAATCCGTCCTTCATAAAATCCATTCACCGGCATTCCCAAAATCCTGCCGTTCTTTTTTGCAAGCGGGCTCTTTTTTTAACTTGCATCCACAAACAAAAAAGCATATGTAGTTACTAATCGCCAAATTGATGCCACCCGGCATAAAATTACTGAGATGATAAACTGTATTCGCATTTTTCCATCTACTGCATTTTAAACTAGTCGGCATGATTTAACCGGGTTTAATTTTGAAAAAATTCCTAACTTTGCAAAAAAAATTGATGATTACTACTGATATCGTTATTGTTGGTGCCGGACCGGTTGGTTTGTTTGCAATCTTTGAAGCAGGTCTGTTAAAAATGCGTTGCCATTTGATTGATTATTTACCACAAATTGGCGGTCAACTTTCTGAAATTTATCCGAAAAAACCCATTTATGATATCCCTGGTTACCCATCTGTATTGGCTCAAGAACTTATTGACAACTTAGTGAAACAAGCTGAACCCTTTAAACCCGGCTTTACACTAGGCGAACGTATTGAAAGTTTGGAAAAAAGAGGTGAACAAGATTTTGTACTAACTACCAATATGGGAACCCGCGTGGAAGCCAAAGTAGTTGTCATTGCTGGTGGCTTGGGTTGTTTTGAACCACGTAAACCGGACGTGAGCGGACTGGAAAAATTTGAAAACGGAAAAGGTGTTAATTATATGATACTTGATCCGGAAAAATACCGCAACCAAAAAATGGTGATTGCCGGTGGTGGTGATAGTGCGCTCGATTGGGCCATTTTTTTGAGTGATGTTTGCAGCGAACTTACTGTGGTGCATCGCAGCGAAAGTTTTAGAGGGGCACCGGATAGCGTTGCCAAAGTAATGCGTTTGGTAGAAGAAGGTAAACTAAATTTAAAATTAAACACCACTATCACATCGGTTCACGGCGATAACATGCTTGAAACGGTAGAACTCATCCATTCGAAAACGCTAGAAAAAAGTACACTAAAAACCGATTATTTAATTCCTTTATTTGGGTTGAGTCCTAAACTCGGCCCCATTGAAAACTGGGGACTAAATCTTGATAAAAACGCCATTGAAGTGACCACTGAAGATTACGGCACTAACGTAAGTGGCATTTACGCTATTGGTGACATTAATACGTATAAAAATAAATTAAAACTTATTTTATGTGGGTTTCACGAAGCCGCCATTATGAGTCACAGTGCGTATAAGTACATTAACCCGGGTGTAAAATACACCATGAAGTACACAACAGTTCAAGGGGTAAATGAGTTTTAAGCTTTAAAATCAAAACGTTCTATTTCTTTCTGAAGCAAAATTTTTGCGCCAAATTTTTGTTGCCAGTAACGCGCTAAGTATTCCTGTTCGCTTTGTCCGGGTGTAGGAATTAAAATCAATTTTTTTTTACCTAGTAACTGTAAATCCATTAGTGTGCTATAGCCACTCCGGCATATAACGGTTGTTGCATTGACGATAAGATGGTGTAGTTCTTCGCCATGCGCGAAATCAATTATTTTAAGTGCCGTAACCGGTTTTACTTTTTGAATTGTTCCTCTGACCAGAATCACTTTTTGTGTTGAATTTCCGAATTTTTTAAGTAGTTTTTCTTCCAGAATGCTGCGTTGAGGTTCTTCACCACTCAGCAAAATTAAATAATCAAAACCTGAATGTTCTTGTTCACTTTGTTTCAGACCAACTAAATAACTTTGTGGGCCAATATAAGATACCGGAATTTTTATTTCATCCGAATGTACCAAATCACCTGCCAAACGGTTCTCAGAATCAGGGTAATCGGGCACCCAAACCTTTGTAAACTTATTTATGTAGGAGCGATTAATTTTATTTGCCCGTTGAGAAAACACCGGGGTTTTGAGAACCAACTGATGCGTTATAAATATGCATTCGACGGCTTTATGTGACAATCCAAAACGATTATCACTAATCACCAGGTCGAATCTTTTTTCAAGAATGAGCTGAGCAAGTATTTTTTTTTCAGCGCGGATGACCTTATTGATTTTAGGCCATTGCATCAGTAATTTTAACCAGAGCGGTAAATTTTTCGAATACTGAATATTATAAGACGGCAAAACGACTTGAGGCAATTTTGGAAAAGTTTGATCAAAAAAGAATTTATTTTTTTTGGTAACCCCAATGGTAATTTGATTTGACGGCAGCAACGATTGTATGACGGGAACTGATCGGGTGGCGTGTCCGAGCCCCCAATCAATGACTGAAAAAAATATCTTTCTGTTAGAAATCAAAAATGCTTATCACAAGATAAGCATTTTTAAAGGAGTGTCATGTTTGAAAAAAATCTTCAACGTTTTTGTAAATGAGATTCGTAAAACGCAATCCATTGCTGAGGGGAGATTTTTGAAGCCAATTCAGCAAGTAATGTATAAGGAATTTGTTCGGGTTTCTTAAAACGGATACAGGCTTTTCCCATATCTAGTTTTATACTGCTATGTTTGGGATATTCGTCCGAAAACCACTTTACTAATTTTGGATCTCCATACATACCCAAATGATGCAAGGAGATAAAGTTTTTTTGTGAAGCTATACTCACAAAACCCAGTGGCAGTTTGGGGTTGCAGTGATAACCGGCAGGATACGTTGAAAGAGGCACCACATAACTGATCATGCCATAGGCCATTACTTCCTTAAATCCTTTTGGTAATTTTTTAAGAAACACCTCACGCAATTGTTGCATAGCCTTCTTCCGCTCTTCGGGTAGATTCTCTAAATATTCCTCTACGGTAGTGGCTGAAGAAGGCATTGCTGAATAAATTAAGCGTCGATTTTGGCGTATTTTGCGTTCTTCTCGATAAACTCTCTGCGAGGTGGAACCTCGTCACCCATTAACATACTAAACACACGGTCAGCCTCTGCTGCGCTGTCGATTGAAACCTGACGTAAGGTGCGCGTAGAAGGGTCGAGTGTGGTTTCCCATAACTGAATGGCGTTCATTTCACCTAAACCTTTATACCGTTGAACGTGCACGGAGTCGGTTTTTTCACCACCTAAATTTTTTATTTGAACATCGCGTTCGGCTTCATTCCAGCAATATACCTGTTCTTTTCCTTTTTTAACAAGGTACAAGGGAGGGGAAGCAATGTAAACGTGACCTTTTTCAACCAGTTCTTTCATGTGACGGAAGAAAAAGGTGAGGATTAAAGTTGTGATGTGAGAACCATCCACGTCGGCATCACACATGATCACAATTTTGTGGTAACGTAATTTATCCAGATTCAGAGCGCGATCATCTTCTTTTGTGCCGCGGAAAACACCCAGTGCAGTAAAAATATTTTTTATCTCTTCGTTTTCGTAAATTTTATATTCCAACGCTTTTTCAACATTTAGAATTTTACCGCGTAAAGGCAAAATGGCCTGAAATTCGCGATTACGTCCTTGTTTGGCTGTTCCACCGGCAGAGTCCCCTTCTACTAAAAACAATTCGCAGGCAAACGGATCGCCACTGGCACAATCGGCTAATTTACCCGGTAAGCCCGAACCATTCATGACGCTTTTACGTTGCACCATTTCACGGGCTTTACGTGCAGCGTGTCGTGCCGTTGCAGCAAGGATCACTTTATCTACAATGGTACGTGCTTGTTTCGGATGTTCTTCCAAGTAATTTGAAAGTGCTTCGCTAATGGCAGTATCAACAGCACCAATGGCTTCAGAGTTTCCTAATTTACCTTTGGTTTGTCCTTCAAACTGAGGCTCCTGAACTTTCACCGAAATTACGGCTGTTAAGCCTTCACGGAAGTCATCACCACTAATCTCGAATTTTACCTTGGTTAATAAACCATTTTTATCGGCGTAACTTTTTAAGGTACGGGTTAAACCCCTTCTGAAACCCGCAAGGTGAGTACCACCTTCGTGAGTGTTGATGTTGTTCACGTAACTTTGAATATTTTCGCTGTATGAATTATTATACATCATGGCAACTTCAACCGGAATAGACCCTTTATCGTTTTCAATATAAATGGGTTCTTCAATCAGTTTTTCTTTGGCATCATCTAAATAAAGTACAAATTCACGTAAACCACCTTCGCTATAGAATTTTTCTGATAAGGGTAAATTGTTTTCATCGCGCACACGCTCATCTTCCAAAAAAATGGTAATTCCTTTGTTGAGATAAGATAATTCGCGAATACGGTTAGCCAATGTGGTGTAATTATATTCCAGTACGGTAAAAATACTGGCATCGGGCGTAAACGTGATTATGGTACCGCAATCAGTCGTAACCCCATCTTCTTTAGCCGGATATAATGGTTTTCCAATACAAAATTCTTGTTTGGTTATTTTTCCTTCGCGGTGTACTTCTGCTAATAAATGCGTTGAAAGCGCATTTACGCAACTCACCCCAACCCCGTGCAATCCACCGGAAACTTTATATGAATCTTTGTCAAATTTTCCGCCGGCATGGAGTACGGTCATCACCACTTCTAATGTACTTACGCCCAGCTTAGGATACATGGCAGTTGGAATACCACGACCATCATCTTTCACACGAATGGAATTGCCTTCTAAAATGGTTACCGTAATGTTTTTACAGTAACCTGCCAAGGCTTCATCAATTGAATTATCAATTACTTCATAAACTAAATGGTGAAGGCCTTTAAAACCGGTATCACCAATATACATGGAGGGCCTTTTTCTAACTGCTTCTAACCCCTCTAAAACCTGAATACTATCAGCTCCGTAATTTTCTTTGTCTGCTTTAAATTCTGACATAAATATCGCTTTCTCTATTTTTTATATTATCCTTTAAATATACTGAGAAAATGGCGATTTAAGGCTAAAAAAGTAGGCAAATGTTACTAACAAAATGTTAAAAATTGAAAGTGAAAAATAAGATTAATTTTACACCAATATTTAATTATGGTTTGGCATATTCTCAGAGTTTGGATCAGTTTTTTTATTCCAACATTTTACAAAAGAATTCAGGTTAAAAACCTCGATCGGATAAAAGTTCCGGGTCCGGTTATTTTGGCCCTTAATCACCCTAATGCCTTTGCCGACCCCATTTTAATAACTCATTACTACTTCCCTAAACGCTTGCATTATTTAGCACGAGGGGATGCTTTTAAACCGGGGTTCATAGCCTGGGCCTTGGTCCGAATAGGCATTGTGCCAATTTTCCGCATTCAAGACGGGGGTAAAGAAGGCCTCAAAAAAAACGATGAAGCCTACCGCAAGGTAAACCAACTTTTAAAGAAAAATGCTAAAATCATAGTTTTTGCCGAAGGACTTTGTATTCAAGAAAGACGGTTACGTCCACTTAAAAAAGGGGTTGCCAGAATGATTTTTGGGGCTTATGAGGCCTTATCGAACGATAAGTTGATAGTGATACCCATTGGAATAAATTATAGCCGGGCTGACAAATTTAGAAGCGATGCCTTTTACAATGTGGGTGAAGCCATTTATGTGAAAGATTATATAGAGGCGTTTAAGCAAAATCCGGCTAAAACAAATAATGCCATCTTGCAGATTCTGGACCGGAAAATGAAAGAGTTGATAAGCCACATTGATAACAAAGAGGATGACCAACTTGTTGAAGACATTGAAACCCTTTGTAAAAAAGATTGGATGAGTGCACAAAAGCTTGATCCAAATGATTTGTCGCAGGACCTAGTTGTTCTTAAACAAATCGTTTCGAAAGTAAATGCAGCTCGCGAAACAAGACCGGAAGAACTTGACGCTTTAAAACTAAAAACAAGTGCCTATTTTGAAAAGTTGAAAAAAAACAAGTTGCGCGATTGGCTTATTAACCCAAAACAAAACAAACTGGTTTCATGGCCAATGGTGTTACTGCGTTATGTTCACCTAGTAGTGCTTTCACCGGTTTATGTGATTGCGCTCATGGGTAATTTTTTGCCTCTTATTCTAACGCATCGCCTTACGTTAAAAATGATCAAGTTTAAAGAGTTTTATGCCTCCTTTGCTTTAGGCATAGGCATGGTGGTGTTTTTAGCCAACTATGTCATTTGGTTTATTTGTATCTATTATTTTTCTGATACCATTTTAAATCCGCTCCTTTGTTGTGTTTCCTTTATGCTTAGCGCTGCTTTTGCCCTTTATTACCATCCTTTTTATAAAAAGACACTGGGTATGACTCGGATTCTTAAACATAAGGAGCTGGCAGGCGCCCTATTGCAGGAACGAAACAGTTTAATTAGCTTTATTAACAAATTTTAGTAGCCGTGTTTTGAAAGCTTTGGCACGTAATTTGAGTTATAGCTAAGCATGAAAACACTAAAGCCAATCCTGATAACCGGCAGCCTCCTGAGTGCTGTGGTTGTTTTTTGTTCTGCTTTTTCATTTAATGATCGATCGCAACTAATTTCACAACAATTAGAAACTAATTTAAACGATCAATTACCCCATAGAACCAATAATGCCTTTAGAGAAGGTGAAGTACTTACGTATCGCATGCATTATGGCATTGTAAATGCCGGCGTGGCGGTGCTTGAAGTGAAACCCGATCTTATTAACGTTAGTGGCAGAAAAGTTTACCACATAGTTGGTAGCGGATATACTACCGGCTCGGCTGATTGGTTTTTTAAAGTACGCGACCGTTATGAAACTTATATGGATAAGGACGCCTTATTACCTTGGTTGTTTGTAAGGCGCGTGGATGAAGGAGGTTACCGCTTTAGTCAGGATTATGCTTTTAACCATTATACCAAAAAAGTGGATATTGGTAACAACGAAAAATTTGATATTCCAAATGGGGTTCAAGATATGGTGAGTGCATTTTACTCGGCGCGTAACATGGACCTGAGCAATGCCAAAGAAGGTGATATTTTTAGCATGAACTGTTTTTTAGACAAAGAACTCTGGCCTTTACGGATCCGTTTTATGGGGCGTGAGGTGATAGAAACCGATATAGGAAATTTTCGTTGCTTAAAATTCAGACCCATTGTTCAAAAAGGTCGTGTGTTTAAAAAAGAAGAAGATTTAAACGTGTGGATTAGTGACGATAAGAACCATCTGCCCATGCGTGTACAAGCCGATGTGCTCATTGGAAGTATTCGTATGGACATTACCGCCACTAAAAACCTGGCTAATCCAACAAGCAAAGTAGACTAATCTCTTAAAGCAATTTTTTTAAGATCTCGCCAAATCGATACATGTCTTCAAATGTATTGTAAAGTGGAATTGCGGCACACCGTATGACGTTAGGTTCACGCCAATCAGGTATAACACCGTTATCGATGAGTTTGTTGTACAAAGCTTTTCCATAACCATTTGCAACTATCGACAACTGGCAACCACGGTTCGTTTTTGGTGTGATGATTTGCAAACAATTATTTTTTTGCGCGTTGATGTCTTCTACAATCATTTCCAGATATGCCACTAACAATTCGCTTTTTTTGGTAAGTGCATCCATGCCAACCTCATCGAAAATAGCCAAACTGGCGCGGCAGGCCGCCATACTTAAAACAGGGGCATTACTTAATTGCCAGCGTTCGGCACTTTGCATGGGTACAAAAGTGCTGTCCATTAAAAATCGTGTTTTTTTATCATGACCCCACCAACCAGCAAATAACGGCAGGTCGGTAATCGTTAAATGCGCTTGATGCACAAATGCTCCGGCTACACCACCCGGACCACTGTTTAAATATTTGTAACTGCACCAAGCCGCAAAATCAACTTGCCAATGGTGTAATTCGAGTTTAACATTACCGGCGGCATGAGCCAGGTCAAAACCAACTATGGCGCCGGCTTTGTGACCAGCCTCTGTAATTGATTTCATGTCAAAAACTTGTCCAGTAAAATAATTTACACCACCTAGCATAACAAGGGCTAACGCATCCTTGTTTTCATCAATGGCTTTTAAAATATCTTCTTCGCGAAGGTGATATTCCCCTTCACGAGGCGAAACCTCAACAAGAGCATCGGCTATAGCATAACCATGAAATTTTATTTGTGACTGTAAGGCATATTGATCGCTAGGAAAAGCTTTGGCCTCACATAAAATTTTGTATCGACTTTTTGTGGGGCGATAAAAAGAAACCATGAGTAAATGCAAATTCACAGTTAATTGGTTCATCATGATTGTTTCTTCAGGCAAGGCGCCCACTATCTTAGCCATTTTATCAGTGAGTAATTCGTGATATGATAGCCATGGATTTTGCGCCAGAAAATGTCCTTCTACACCAAACTTAGCCCAATCATTGAGTTCTTGCTGTAAAAAACCTTGCGTGGTTTTTGGTTGCAGTCCTAATGAATTACCCGTAAAATAAATCACATCCCTGCCTTCGTGCTGTGGCATAAAAAACCGTTCGCGGTAATTTTTTAAGGGGTCTTTAGAATCGAGTGTGCGTGCCGCATCCAGAGTGTTTTGAAATAGGCCTTTTGTATCTGCTAAATGTGACATGTGAATTTTTCTGAGGCATAAAAGTACACTATTGAACGGGCATTACAAAAGCTTCACTTTTTTATTATATTTTTGTATAAAATCTCCTAATCACATCCATCATCATTTTATTATGCGTCGTATATTCACCTTAATATCCGTTTTCTGCTTTTTGCTTGGTTTTTCGCAATCCTTCATAAAAAACAGTGCTAATAGCGCTTTGAGCTTCAAAGAAATTCAATTGCAATTTGATCAATTCAAAAAAACAAAGGATTTGAGTCAACAAAAACACTGGAAAAATTTTAAACGGTACGAAAGTGACATGCAGCTGCATACCAACGGCAGAGGTGAACCCGATGGTTTTTCTGATTATGTTCAGGCCGCCATTGAAGTGTCGGAATTAAAAAAATCACAAGAAAGTCAAGCTAACCTTTGGTACCCGGTTGGACCAAATGCCATTCCCAACAACTTAACCGGTTACATGGAAAACGGAATCGGGCGCATTAATTGTGTAGCCTTTCATCCAACGAATAGTGCAGTATATTATGTTGGCGTGGCTCAAGGCGGTTTGTGGAAAACCAGCAATGGTGGCGCTTCTTACACACCTTTAACCGATAATTTACCGATTACACGAATCAGCGACATTTGCATCGACCCAAATAATACCAATACCATGTACATTTCGGTATGTGATTTTGAATACATCGGTTTTGGTTTATACCTCAACGGTCGTAAGCGAAATACGCATTTTGGTTTGGGTGTTTATAAAACCACCGATGGTGGCCTTAGTTGGAATCCAACAGGACTGAGCTTTCAACTAACCAATGGTGACGCTTCCCTTTTACGCAAAATTGTGATTAATCCCGCAAACTCGAGCGAACTGGTCGCCTGCGGGGTAAGCGGCATGTATAAATCGACCAATGGAGGAAACACTTGGATTCAAAAAATGGATTCGTTGTTTTGGGACATGGTGCAGGATCCGGTTAATCCTAACATTTTATATGCGGCAAGTGGCTGGGTAAAAAATTCGAATTTAGGATCAGCGGGCATTTATAAGTCAACCGATTTTGGATCATCCTGGTCGTTGCTCAATACTGGCATTACCTTTCAGGGGGTTGTGCAGCGCATCAAATTAGCCATTGCGCCCAGTGATCATAATTACGTGTATGCCCTGTGCTGCGACAACACCGATGGTTTTTATGGCATTTATCAAAGCACCAATGCGGGTATTACATGGACTTACAAAGCACCCGTGTTAAACATACTTGAAAATGGTCAGGGCAATGGCTCCGGCGGACAAGGCCCTTATGATATGGCCCTGTGTGTAAACGCAACAAACAAAAATGAAATTTATACCGGAGGCATTAATCTCTGGGGATCTAATGATGGAGGCAGTACATTTAATCCGATTAGCCACTGGACCCTCCAATACGGCAATACCATTCATGGCGACATACATTTTATGGATCGTCAACCTGGCACTTCAACTATATTTGTTTGTAGCGACGGTGGTATTTACAAAACTTCCAGTATGCAAATGGGGACATGGAGCACCAGTTGGCCAACGGTATGGAACAACTTAAGTAATGGCATGCAGGTAAGTTCGTTTTATCGTTTATCGAGTTCTAAAAGTTCAGCGGGACGTTTATTAGCGGGCGCTCAGGACAATGCCAGTTTTTATTTTAATGGAAGTGCCTGGAGTACCATATTTGGAGGAGATGGGATGGATAATTATCTAAACCCGGTAAATAATCAAGGCTTAGTTGGCTCCAGTCAGTATGGAACTCTTTATTATAGCACTAATGGCGGTGTCTCAGGCGCTGTTGTTGGTTCAAACATCAACAATGAAAGTTCAGAATGGGTAACGCCAATTGTTGCCGACTACAATCATCCCGGGGTGCTCTATTTAGGAAATGAGAACGTTGTGAAGTCGGTGAATAGCGGGCAAAACTGGACTCCACTGGCGAGCATTTTCACCAATTCTGTCACACAGTTAAACACTGAAATTAGTGCCTTGGCTGTTTCTAATACCAACAGCAATGTTATTTATGCAGCACGACGCGTTCGTTATGAATTAAATCTCAAAGGCATTGTTTTCAGAAGCACCAATGGTGGCGCTTCGTTTAGTAATATAACTACGAATTTACCCGACACCTTGTATTACACAGGAATAGACGTTAGTTCGAGCGATGCCAATGAGGCAGTGGTTTGTATGGCAGGATTTACCTCAGGCTGCAAGGTTTTTAAAACCACCAATGGTGGTCAGAGCTGGACAAATATCAGTTATAACCTTCCTAACATTCCGGTTAATTGTATTAAATATGTTCCGGCATCGGGTAAACTTTTAATTGCCTGCGATATTGGCATTTATATGCTAGATGCTGCAAGCAATACTTGGAATTCTTATAGTTCGGGATTACCTAATGTTATTATTACCGATATTGAATTTAATCCGGTTCTTGACAAGGCCTATGTTTCAACTTTTGGTAGAGGTATTTGGCAAACCGACCTAAGTATGATTACTGCCATTGATAAAATTACCCTGAAAAAAACCCTAGCCTTTATGATTTATCCCAGCCTTAACAATGGTTCATTTACAATTCGACTAGAAAAAACAGAAGGTCCTGCAAGTATTGAAATTATTGACGTTACAGGCCGACTGGTATATAATACACTCGCGGTGAGTGTAGAAACCAGACTTGATTTACCTTTAATTTCAGGGGTATATTATGTAAAAGTTCAAAACGAAAAAGGACTTGGTGTAAGGAAAATAGTGGTTGATTAATTACTACCTTTTAATTTTTCCCATTTCGATTTAAAGGTAAAGGCTAAGGTAGTCGCTCTTAGTTTGGCCATTTCAGCTTTTTCACCACTAAATAATTCATCCACCGTAGCGTTAAATGTTTTAAGCCATTCATCAAATTGATGCGGCTTTATGGGTAGATGCAAATGCTTATCAAACACATTCGTTTTATACCCTTCCTCATCAAATAACACAAAGCTCCAAAACTGAACAATATTAGGCACATGTGCCTTAAAATCGAGGCCTGCAAAAATTAGTTTCATTTCATCGTCCTGCAGAAGTTTATCATAAAATTTAACTACAAGCAGGCTAATATCATCTTTGTTTTGAATGTCAGACATGGTTTATGATTTGAGTAAAATTAACCAATTAAACCCATCATTGGATAGGTAGATAAAGTAGAAATTGTGAATTTTAATGGCGACTAATTCGGACGCACATCGGTTTCCTGATCATCGGCAACCAGTGTAGGTCTAAGATCACGTAATTGCTCGGTGTCGAGCGACTCTACGCGATGGTTTTTATGATGTTTTTTTGCATTGACTTGTTTTGTGGAATCACTAGTGTTGGGGTTCTGGGCAATTTGTTTTTGTAAATTGGTGTCGCCATTTTCAGCAGGTGTATTCACAACAACTTCCTTTTGTGTGGCAGCTAGGGTGCTTGGTTGGGTTGTGATTAAAGTGTTTGAACTAACCGCTGACGATAGAACCGACACTGAATTTTGTTGATTTGATTGAGAATTATTGGGGGCTCGTTTTGATGATTCAATCGAACGTTTGGCGATAGGTTCCTTTGCATCTTCTTTTGCGTGATTATTTATTGTAATAAAATTAAAAAGTAAAAAAGAGAAGATGAGAATGATGGCCACAAAAACAGCCGGAATCAAAACATTGCGACTTAAACTAACATTTACTTTTGAAAAGCGATTCTCCTTATGTTTACTCTTTTGACCGTTTGTATACGTGTTGAATTTCTGCCAAGCCTCGTCGTTGCATGGCGCCTCGAGGTCTTTAAGTTGCAGACGCAAATTACGCTCATTAATTTCATATGTAAAATGGCGGCTCATACTTTGATGTTTTTCACACTGGCTTCGATATTCTTCTGCAAATTAAATCTTGCCTTTTCGAGATTGCTTTTCACGGTTTCTTCGCTTGATTCGAGCATGGCGGATGCTTCTGGCAAACTAAAGCCATCAACCACATGCAAATTAAAAATTAAACGCTGTGATGGCACAATCTGTTGTAGAGATTTTATCAATACCGCATTGTCAATATGATGAAAATCGACTAAATCGTGAGTTTCAAACAGGTTGTAGTTTTTAGCAGAAGTCTCCCGTGAGGCGTTAACGGTGCTACTTACATAGTATTCGCTACGAATACTTTTAATAAATGCAATACAGTCTGTAATAAACTCCGTTTTCATATAAGCATCCAGATTCAGGTCTTGAATATGGCGATGGCGCTCGAGTTTATACATGCAGCTGCTGAGCCCGATGTTTAACATCTCTTCGGCTTGTGCTTGATCTTTAGCGTAACGTTGTGCAATGGCTGCCAGTTTACCGTAATAAGAATCGAACAGCTGCCTTTTGGCTGCCTGATCTCCTCTTTGTAAAAGCATAATCAACTCAATGGATGACATTGTAATTTGTTCGGATTATTCTAGTTAAACGTAAAAGAATAGCTAAAGTTTCGTTTTGTGCTGGAAATTGCAAAAAGAGGCTTAAAACCAAAGCTCTTTTTGGTCTGAAAATGGCCTTAGGATTGCCTTTAGTGTTAAAGTGGGGGTAAATTCCTTTATTCTACTTAAAAACTTTTTTCACACTCACAACAGATTTTTTAAGTTTTTTTTTGAATTTTATTACTCGCTTGTAAATCAAGCTAATTGAGGCTTTTCAACTATTCCGCGTATGGTTGTAATGTTTAAAACTTAGACCCGGTGTTAATTCATTTGTCTATCTAATGGGTTGATTTTTGTATTTATTTGTAAAAGTGATTAACCAAGACTAAACAGAACAACAACGTAAATTAATAAAACTATGACAGAGCCAATACTCGTTGAGAACAAGGACAGATTTGTACTTTTCCCTATAAAATATCATGACATATGGGAATTTTATAAAAAATCTGAAGCTAGTTTTTGGACGGCCGAGGAAATTGACCTTTCATCAGATATACAAGACTGGAATAATAAGTTAAACGATAACGAAAGGCATTTTGTAAAACATGTTCTGGCTTTTTTTGCTGCCAGCGATGGCATAGTAAATGAGAATTTAGCCATTAATTTTTTAAACGAAGTTCAATATCCGGAAGCCAGATGTTTTTATGGTTTTCAAATCATGATGGAGAATATCCATTCAGAAACCTACTCCCTATTAATTGATACGTATATTAAAGAACCCATTGAAAAGGACCACTTGTTGCATGCTGTTGACACCGTTCCTTGCGTTGGCGAAAAAGCTGCCTGGGCATTGCGATGGATTAATAACGGTAGTTTTGCCGAGCGTTTAATTGCTTTTGCAGCTGTGGAAGGAATCTTCTTTTCAGGTTCATTCTGCTCCATATTTTGGTTAAAAAAACGCGGTTTAATGCCCGGATTAACCTTCAGTAATGAACTCATTAGCCGTGACGAAGGCTTGCACTGTGATTTTGCTTGTTTGCTTTATACCAATCATGTTAAAAATCAATTACCAAAAGAACAAGTAACCAAAATCATTATTGATGCCGTATCTATTGAGAAGAAATTCGTAGTAGATGCTATCCCTGTAAAACTGATAGGCATGAATTCAGACTTGATGTGCCAATACATTGAGTTTTGCGCCGATCGTTTATTGCAGGCTCTTGGCTGTGATAAGTACTACAGCGCTATTAATCCATTCGATTTTATGGAAATGATTTCGCTGCAGGGTAAAACCAACTTCTTTGAAAAACGTGTGGCCGAGTACCAAAAAGCCGGGGTCATGAACAACAAGGAAGAAAACAACATATTTAACCTCGACGAAGACTTTTAATTTAACATTCGTAGGCTAAATAGTCCCCTCAAAAATAGGTAACTTTATAGGTCGGGCCAAAGCCTGGCAAGGGAATTATAGCCCCAAAAAACTAAGAAATTAACAAATAAGCTAAAAATATAATTAACCGTTCGATTGTTGAAATAATAAAAAATATCAAAAATAAAACGATCAAATTGAAAGTACCTTGTAACTAATTAAACTCTAAAAAAACTAAAGGCGTATGTTTGTATTAAAAAGAGATGGCACCCGGGAATCGGTAAAATTCGATAAAATTACTGCTCGTATTCAAAAACTAAGCTATGGCCTCGAGCCCGCGCACGTAGATCCTATTTTGGTCGCGAAAAAAGTAATTGATGGTGTGTATGATGGTGTAACCACTAGCGAGTTAGATAATTTGGCAGCAGAAACCGCAGCAGGTCTAACTTCTCGTCACCCCGATTATGCGCAGTTAGCATCACGCATTGCGGTAAGTAATCTCCATAAAAACACCATCAAGTCTTTCTCGAAAACGATTGAAGCCTTATATCATTATGTTGATCCTAAAAATGGGTTAAACGCCTCTTTAATCGCCGAAGACGTTTATAACATTGTTATGGAGAACGCTCATACACTGGATTCTTCCATTATATACGACAGAGATTTTGGTTACGATTATTTTGGGTTTAAAACATTAGAACGTTCTTATTTATTAAAAATGAACGGGCAAGTTGCTGAGCGTCCACAACACATGATTATGCGTGTGGCCGTGGGTATTCATAAAAATGACATTGATGCCGCTTTAAGAACTTATACTTTAATGAGTGAGCGTTGGTTTACCCATGCGACTCCTACATTATTTAATGCCGGTACGCCAAAGCCACAAATGAGTTCATGCTTTTTACTTCAAATGAAGGACGATAGCATTGATGGTATTTATGACACCTTAAAACAATGCGCTAAAATTTCGCAGAGTGCCGGTGGGATTGGTATCAATATTCATAATGTACGCGCTACTGGTTCTTATATTAAAGGAACCAACGGTACCAGCAACGGAATCATTCCGATGTTAAAAGTTTACAACGAAACTGCACGTTACGTTGATCAGGGTGGTGGAAAACGTAAAGGTTCAATTGCGGTGTATCTTGAACCATGGCATGCTGATATTTACGACTTCTTAGATATTCGTAAAAACCACGGCAAGGAAGAAATGCGTGCTCGTGACTTGTTCACCGCCCTTTGGATTCCGGATTTGTTTATGAAACGTGTGGAAGCTGAAGGTGACTGGAGTTTAATGTGTCCGAATGAATCACCGGGATTAAGCGATTGCCACAGTGCTGAATTTGAAGCTTTATACACTAAATACGAAGCAGAAGGAAAATTCCGTAAACAAATTAAAGCACGTGAATTGTGGGCTGCTATTATTGAAGCGCAAATTGAAACCGGTAATCCATACATGTTGTTTAAAGATGCGGCTAACTCCAAGTCTAATCAACAAAATTTAGGCACGATTAAATCATCTAACCTTTGTACCGAAATTATTGAATACACCAGTAAAGATGAAGTAGCGGTTTGTAACCTGGCTTCTCTTGCCTTACCACGTTTTGTAGATGAGAAAGCAAATACCTTTGATCATAACAAATTATTTGAAATCACTTACGCGGCTACTCTGAACTTAAACAAGATTATTGACCGTAACTACTACCCTATTCCGGAAGCTCGCAATAGTAACATGCGTCACCGCCCGATTGGACTGGGCGTGCAAGGTTTAGCCGATGCTTTTATTTTAATGCGTTATCCATTTGAAAGTGATGAAGCTAAACGTTTGAATTCTGAAATTTTTGAGACCATTTATTTTGCAGCTTTAACGGCAAGTAAAGATTTGGCCAAAGTTGAAGGTGCTTACGAATCATACGCAGGTTCACCGGCTTCGAAAGGCATTTTCCAACACGACATGTGGAATGTAAAACCAAGTGATCGCTGGGAGTGGGATATTTTACGTGAAGAAGTGATGAAATATGGTATCCGCAACAGTTTATTGTTAGCGCCAATGCCAACCGCCAGTACTTCTCAGATTTTGGGTAACAATGAATGTTTTGAGCCATACACCTCCAACATATACACCCGTCGTGTATTAAGCGGAGAATTTGTGGTAGTGAACAAACACTTATTACGTGATTTAGTGAAATTAGGGATCTGGAACGAAGGCTTGAAAAATAAAATTATTGCAGCCAACGGTTCGGTACAAAACATTCCCGAAATTCCGGCTAACATAAAAGAACTATACAAAACGGTTTGGGAAATTAAACAACGTACCATTATTGATATGGCTGCCGATCGTGGTGCTTTTATTGATCAATCACAATCCTTGAATTTATTTATTCAGGATGCCAATTTCGCGAAAATGAGTTCGGCCCACTTCTATAGTTGGAAAAAAGGATTAAAAACCGGTATGTACTATTTACGTACCAAAGCTGCTGCTGATGCCATTAAATTTACAGTCGATCAAAGTGCTTTACAACAGCCGGCTTTTGTTTTAGGTAATGAAGATCAGTTATTAGTAGAAAGAGGGCAAGCGCATATCTTAACCTTTGAAGAACAACAAGCACAGTTAAGCTGCTCACTGGATAATCCGGATGCCTGCGAAGCTTGTGGATCTTAGTGTTAATACCCTTCGACTCTACGCTTAGGGTTCGTGAAATAAATTAATTAAAGCCTCTCAATTAAATTGGGAGGCTTTTCTATTTTGGAGAGCTCGGGTTGAAGCGCTGATTATTTAACAAAACATAGCGTGGTATTAAAAAGCATAAGCCTAACTTAGGTTTATGGATTGGTGGTATAAAAGCGATAAGCACGAACTAACAGAAGTAAACACAAGTAAACTTCAGGATGCGATCAGAACGGTGTTGAGAGAAGGTAAAAGTTTGGTGAGTATTGAATTATACAAGGATGCCGGATTTTATTATATCAAAACAAATAACAAAATAGCTTTGAACCATTTTTTATATCAGAATGGCTTTGAAGAACAGGACGAAGAAGAAGCCCCTGAAAATATCGTTCTAATAAATCCTTAACTTTTATATTTCTACTTTTCTCGCTATCATGAATCCTAATTCAAAAAAAGAGATAAAGAAAATTATATATCAGCATTTTGACTTAATTGTAGACGCTTGGAATAATCACTTCAAAAAATAACAAAATGATTGCAACACATAACATTCAAGACATTTGCTTTGACCAAAATACAATTCAACTGAGCATTGACGGTAAGTTCATCAAAATCTCGTTAGACAAGATTTCAAATAAATTAAAACTCGCTGACGAACTTCAAAGAAACTTCTATAAAATATCACCTTCTGGTTATGGTATTCATTGGCCATTAATTGATGAAGATCTTTCTGTGGACGCGCTACTTAAATTAGCCGGACAATAAGCAACTACCGCTAACCGCATTGTGGCGTCATGCCGTGCTTCTTTTTCTTTTTGTTATTTGGGCGGACTTCCTTACATTTAATATCGGGGCAGACCGGCACGAACGCCAACTTGCAAACGTTATAAGTAATGCGCCCAGCGGACTCATTATCTCGTCCTAAAATAAGTTGACACTGTAAAGTCAGCTAAATTCAGGAGGTGACAGTTTTTTGAGGTCGCCACTTTTGACCTCAAAAGATTGAGCATTTCTACAAAAATTCAAATCAGTTTAAAACCGGAAAAAGCCATACCTTTAAGGTGAAAATCATAAAGGAAATAGTGCTGAAGTATACGAAGCGGACTCCTTGGGGTTTTAATAAAATAAGATGAAAAAAATTCTTTCGATCGTTCTCGGCGTTGTTGTCGGATTTGTAATAGTTTTTATAGGCGACGCTACTACGCATGCTTTGAGTCCTATTCCGGCTAATTTAAATGTGGCTAACAAAACGTCTATAGCCAATTATATTTCAAGCATCCCTTTATACGTGATGATCATTATGTCCATATTTTGGCTCTTCTCGGCATTTATAGGATCTATGCTGGCAGCGCGAATCAACAGAAGTGAATGGAAAAACACAGCTTTAATTACCGGAAGTATTTTAATGGCCGCTTCCATTCTAAATCTTATGTTAATTCCTCACCCGCTCTGGATGTGGCTTGTTGTTATTATTGGCTATTTACCGGTTTCACTTTTGGCCGGCTATTTAATTAAACCTAAACTAACTTGACAGTCATTTAATAATGTACTTTTTAAAATCTACTTTCAATTAAATGAAAACCTACAAAAATCTTTCCGGCGACTCTGGCATTGCCACCTACGAAACAGGACGTACCTTTATTAAAATAAAATTTAAAGGCGAAAGCGGGATCTATATTTACGATTATGATGTGCCCGGCAGACAAATGGTGGAAGAAATGAAAGCACTGGCGTTAAAAGGACAGGGTTTAAGTACCTATATTCTGGAAGAAGTCGGAAATAATTATTCGGGTAAAAAATAAGATGAAAAAAGCTGGCGGATTTTTACTGATCGTAATTGGCATCCTGATGATCCTCATTTCCATCATTGCTCTGGTTAAAGCTTTTGATGTGTTTGGTGATTTGGGCTTGGGGGCCGAAACGTATTCCTATGTGTTTGGAAGCATTGTTATACCGCTTTTAATAACCGTTACAGGCCGTTGGCTTTTCAGAAAAGGAAACCAACTTGTTAGAGAAAAAAAACCCGTGTAAAAAATCAATCGAAATCGGTTTCGCAGGCGCCGCTCATCAAACAGCGGTTCAGGAGTCCGAATAAAAGCACCACTAAACCAATGATTCCCATACCAATAATTTGATTTTGCCAGGCACTCATCATAATGGCAAGACCCATAGGTGTGAGCAATAATCTGAAAAAACCAATGCGCTTAATTAATTTGATCATAAACAAATTTAGAATTATTGTTACACACCAGCAAATGCCATTAATTGGCTATCTTTAGCCTTCCACTATTAATGAAAGTATTACTCAGCACACTCAATGCGAAATACATCCACACGAATTTAGCCATTCGTTTGTTGTATGAACTTAATCAGGACTTTGAAGGTCTAGATTGGAAAGAATTTACTATAAAGGAAGACAAGGATGAGATTGCTGCTTATTGCTCGGCATTTGATGTGCTCGCTTTTAGTTGTTATATCTGGAATATCAATCAGACTTTAGAAGTTGCAAAAAAAATAAAATTGCTGAACCCATCCGTAAAAATTTTATTGGGTGGCCCTGAAGTGTCATACGAATACGATGAGGTCATTTCACGTGATGAAGTTGATTATATCATTGTAGGAGAAGGTGAAATTCCGTTTAAAGCGTTTTTAAGGCATTACCCCCATTTAGAAACGGTACCCGGCTTGTTGCGAAAGGAGAACGGAAAAACTATTTTATCTGCTTCGCCTCCCATGTTTGAACTCAAAAATCTGGAGAACAGCATGCCTTATCGTTTTGATAAGCCCGAGGAATTATCCAATAAAGTATTATATATTGAAACATCGCGTGGTTGTCCTTACAAATGCGAATTTTGTCTGGCGAGTCTCGATAATAAAGTGCGTTACGTGCCCGATGCCAGTATTAAAGCCACTTTGCTGTATATGATGCAACATGGTCGTGTGATCAAATTTTTAGACCGCACCTTTAATATTAAACGTGATTTTACCATCGACATCTTTACCTTTATACTGGAGCATCACCGTCCTGAAAATGTATTTCAGTTTGAAATTACAGCTGATATTCTGCATCCCGATATCATTCAGTTCATACACGAGAAAGTACCAAAAGGATTGTTTCGGTTTGAAATAGGCATACAAACGGTTAATCAGAAAGCCAATCTGGAAGTCAGTCGTAAACAAAGTTTCGAAAAAACAAAAGGCATTATTAAGCAGCTGGATTATAAAGTGGAGATGCATCTCGACCTGATAGTTGGATTGCCTTTGGATTACTGGGGCGATATAAAGTACAGTATAGAAGAGGTTTTTAAATTACACGCCCCTGAAATGCAATTAGGCTTTTTAAAATTTTTAAAAGGTACGACCATGCGCAACAAAGAACAACACGCCTTTGTGTACGATCCCGAGCCGCCTTACCAGATCATTCAGAGCAAGTATTTATCAAAAGATGAACTGGCCCGCATAGTGATGTTGGAGAATGCTTTGGAAATTTACTGGAACAGCAAAAAAACCATTCACACGTTAAAATATGTAGCCGCTAATTATTCGGTATTTGATTTTTTACTGGGGCTAGGTGAGTACTTTATAACCATAAAAGAATTTCACAAGTACTCACTCAACGATGTGTTTTACATTTTGAGAGATTATGTGAGAACTAATTATGGAGATGATCAGATCTTAAATGAATTAATTGGTATTGATTATTACCTTCATTTTAAAGTTAAACCACAACTACTCTTTTTGGAAGAACTTAGCAGAACGGATAAAAACAGTTTCATTGAAAAACACAAACTCGATCATCATTCCTTTCGTTTTGTAATTATCCCCATAGGTTTTAATTTTAATCACTTTGTGAAAAAAAATGAAATCCTAAAGTCAGCCACTCATTTTGTTGCCCAATACAACGGTTTAAGCAAAGCAGAGTCGCTTGAATGGAATGACGCCATATGACAGGTTTAATTTTTTTTGGCGTCAACGATTAAACCGCTAGAAACAAACAGATTCAAGAATTGACCCATTCATTGGCAAATCGGCCGAATTACGATACCCATTTTAAGCCATTACAAACAGTTGGCGCTTTTGGTTTATCTTGATGTTAACGGAACCATATTACTCTCCATAATCCTTTATAGACTAAATGCTGAAAATATCATTTCATGATAAAGTTCAGGAAAGTAAACTCATTAGTTCATTGCATGAAAAAGAACGCCTGCTCAAAGAAGTATATCTTCGTGTAAAAAACAACCTTTAAACCATCATAAGTTTGTTGAACATTCGGATTAATGAATCGCGAAATGAAGCGTTTATAGTAAATATCACGATAAAAAACAGGCTCGTCGCCATGTCGAAGGTTCATGAAAGTGTTATGTGCTCCGATAATTTTGTTTCTATTTCGTTACAACACTATCTTAAAAATATGGGCAGTAATTTTGACTATGCATACATTAGCAGCAATGCGAAGATGATAAAGATGTTTCGTTAAATGTTGAACAAGCTAAAGCGCTGGGAATCATTATTAATGACTTATTACCAATTCGACCAAACACAATCCTGTAAATGGCTGGTTTTTACGATGGGATTTGGAGTCACTGAAAATAATGAAATGGTTTTTAACTATTCTGATAATGGTAGAGGCATGTCGCCTTCCAAGACTATTTTTTCTGATTCTTTAGGGATGAATTTGATTTGCATGTTGGTTGAAAACCAATTAGACGGGAAACTCGGTTTTTTCATGATAAGAGTTTCCACCTACCATCGAGTTTATTATTTTAGTTCTGCCCACTAAGTAATTTCAGGGCGGCATTGGGCCTGTATAAGTAATACAGGGCATATCACTTTGTATAAAACAAGCCTTTGTAAAATCAAAACGTAAATTTTTGACAGGCGAATCTTTCACTGTAATAACCTTCAAAGGTTTTTTCCACCAAGCTTTTATACAGGCTAAATCATAAGCAAAAGTGCTTGACGAAACATAATCTTTTTGACTAAACGTCTTCACTTGTTCTTCCTGCAAGATACAATAGGTACCTGGTTTAATTTGGAATGAAAATCTTCCCAAAGAATCTGATGTAAACTTCACTATGACCCTTTCATTATTGCTATTTGTTTTACCCGCTTTTAGGTAAAGTACTTTAGAAATATACGGGCCGGGAGTTTCAAACGACTTGAGCATTTCTTCACTTGGCTTTGCGCCTCCACAATAGTGAGAAGTTTGCATCACAGTTCCGGATACGGTGTAAAGTTGGTTTGTTTTCTGACTGCAAAGAAGAGTAGACTTCAAACAAAGCACAAAAAGTATGAGTTTAATTAATTTTAACGGCATATTTTTAATTGCAATGGCGAATAGTTTAACTTTGACGAAATTACAAATTAATTCATGATGTATACACCATTTAAAATTTTGTTAGGGGCAAGCCTTCTTGCCGTGTTCCTTTTATCGGCATGCGCCAAAGAAAGTCCGGCCCCGAGTGATCCTAATGCCCCGGTGACGCCCCTTGTTACAGGAAGTTTTAATTGGATCGTCAATGGTGGAACATCGGTTTCGGCGGATAATTTTTTCTTCATAGAATCCTTTAGCAATATTGTAGGCACCAAAAACTCGGGTTCTATCTCAGTGGATATTAGCTTAGATGCCTTAAGTGTTGGCAGTCATACCATTTCTCCTTCGAGCGGCATAACCTTTGATTATTCAAATGGTACCAGTGTCGTTGCTGCAAAGTCGGGAATTGTAACTATTAGCTCCAAAACAAGTTCATATTTGTCGGGTACCTATGTGGCTGCTTTTAATACGGGCACCCTCACCAGCATGAGTGGCAGTTTTTCTAATTTACCTTCTAAAAAATAAGCCATTTTATTTGATTAAAATTAACATTGGTCTCTGCTATTTTTTAGTGAACTTTATCTCATATCAATTGTTTAATTAAGGTGCTAGGGTATAGGTTTAAAAATTTTGAGGCGGATCCTAAATCCAAATTTGACGAGCTTTTCAAGATCTTCAAACAACTCATTACGCATACCAGTGGCGATGTTCAGGAGGCTTTGGATTGGTTTAAAAAATTGGATAAGGAATACGAACTTACCAATAAAGTTTACACGTTGGCTGATTTTATTGCTGATCTAAAAAAACAAGGTTATTTACGCGATAAAAAGGATGGAAAAGGTGGAATGGTTATTACACCTAAAACCGAGCAAGCCATTCGTAACAATGCACTCGAACACATATTCGGCAAATTAAAAAAGGGTGCTTCCGGAGAACATAAAACAAAATTCAGCGGTAAAAACGGCGATGAGATTAGCAGCGATCTTCGCGCATATGAATTTGGCGATTCACCACAAAACATTGCCATGGTGGAATCGCTCAAGCAGGCGCAAATTAATCATGGCTTAAGTGATTTTAAATTAACCGAAAACGACTTACTTGTTGGTGAACAGGAATATAAAACTCAAACTGCTACAGTATTAATGATCGACATCAGTCACAGTATGATTTTATACGGTGAAGACCGTATTACACCTGCAAAAATGGTTGCCATGGCCATGGCCGAAATGATAAAACGGAATTACTCCAAAGACAGTCTGGATATTATTGTATTTGGCGACGATGCCTGGCCCATCCAGTTAAAAGACCTGCCTTATTTACAAGTTGGACCCTACCACACCAATACTGTAGCTGGTTTAGAACTCGCAATGTCTATCCTTCGAAAAAAGAAAGCTACGAATAAACAAATATTTATGATCACCGATGGCAAACCTTCTTGCCTGAAAGAAAACGGCCAATATTATAAAAACAGTAACGGGCTCGACCGAAGAATTGTAAACAAATGTTTGACCTTAGCTGCTTCTTGTAAAAGAAGTAAAATTGATATTACCACCTTTATGTTAGCCCGTGACAATTACCTCAAACATTTTATTGACGAGTTTACAGAAGCGAACCAGGGTAAGGCCTATTTTACAGGCTTAAAAGGCCTTGGCGAGATGATATTTAGAGATTACACGAATAAGAAAAATAAAAAAATTTAATACAAAATGGCACAACCAACAATAAGTACATTTGGCGAATTAAAAAAATCGGGGTACCGGTTTTTAAGTATCAAGGATGAGTTAAGGGCCAATTTAATTTCGAAACTCGGAAAAAAGGAGGATATTTTTGAAGGGATTTTCGGTTATGAGGAAACCGTTATACCTGAATTGGAACGCGCTATTTTAAGCCGTCACAACATTCTATTTTTAGGATTACGCGGTCAAGCCAAAACAAAAATGGCCAGGCAGTTAGTTAATTTATTGGATGAGTATATTCCCGTGGTAGCGGGAAGTCCGCTTAACGACGACCCCATGCAGCCGGTTTCTAACTTTGCCAAACAATTGCTTGCTTCAAAAGGAGATGCCACATCCATTGCATGGATTCACCGAAGTGATCGTTTTGCCGAAAAACTGGCCACGCCTGACGTGAGTGTCGCCGATTTAATTGGAGACCTTGATCCCATTAAGGCAGCTAATTTAAAATTATCTTTCGCCGATGAAAATGTAATCCATTACGGATTGATTCCGCGCAGTAACCGTTTTATTTTTGTGATCAATGAATTACCCGATCTACAGGCCCGTTTGCAAGTGGCCCTGTTTAACATTTTACAAGAAGGTGATGTGCAGATTAGAGGATTCAATTTGAGAATACCTTTGGATTTACAATTTGTGTTCACCGCCAATCCTGAGGATTATACCAATCGCGGAAGTATAGTTACCCCTTTAAAAGACAGAATTGGTTCTCAGATTTTAACCCACTATCCCACTTCGGTGGAACATTCAAAAAAAATTACGAATGATCAGGCTAAATTAAATGCTGAACAACAGAAAATTGAAGTGCCAGAATTATTAAAAAACCTGGTTGAACAAATTGCTATTGAGGCAAGAAGCAGTGAGTTTGTTGATTCAAAAAGTGGGGTAAGTGCCCGTTTAACAATTAGTGCGTATGAAAGTTTGATCTCTGCCGCCGAATTGCGATTTTTAAAAGGTCATCAACCGTATACCTTTGCGCGCATAAGTGATTTGTATGGCGCTGTACCTGCTATTAACGGGAAGATTGAATTGGTTTACGAAGGAGAACAGGAGGGACCTGCCGTGATAGCCCAAAACCTGATTAGTTTATCGATTCGTAATTTATTTATTCAATTGTTTCCCGATCCTGCCAAATTAAAACGAAAAAAAGAATCCTCTGACTACTCAGATGTAATCAATTGGTTTTCACAAAATAATACATTGGACTTACTCGATCATGTTATTGACAAATCTTATTCAGCTGCACTTACTGTTGTTGATGGGTTAGAAGAGTTAGTGCTTAAGTATCATCCAAAAGTAAAAGGCAATGAAAAATTGGTCTTGATGGAATTCGCGCTCCATGGCCTTGCCGAACATTCGTTGTTAAGTAAAAATAAACTCATACAAGGTGTAAGTTTTAAAGATCTTTTTGGCTCATTAATGAATCAAAATTTTAACTTTGAACAAGGCGGATTATAATCCGACAATAAAGCAATAAAAATTATGGCAAAAACAAAAATTACAATAAACAGCAATGGTTCCGTAAGATTGGAAGGGGATTTTGAGATTGTAGATAAATCGGGTGCAAGCTATGATTTAGGGGGAAGAGAAATTGTTTCGTTATGCCGTTGCGGTTTATCAAAGAACAAACCTTTTTGCGATGGTTCCCATAACGGACATTTTGAGCATGAAGCCATAGCCTTTGCTTTACCTCCCAAAAAATAATTTCACAATTTAAGCTAGGAATTGATTACTGAACAAAACTGTTCCGTAATCCTAACATTTTTATGGCTGTAACGGCCGCCTCATCGCCTTTGTTGCCATGTTTGCCGCCGGCACGGTCGATGGCTTGTTGTTGATTTTGAGGTGTAAGCACGCCAAAAATAACAGGCAGGTTGTATTTCATATTAAGATCCGTAATGCCTTTAGCTACCGCATCACAAATAAAATCGAAGTGGCGGGTTTCGCCCTGAATCACACAACCCAAACAAATAATCGCATCTACCTCAGTAAATTCGGCCAGGTATTGAGCGCCCAGGGTTAATTCAAAACTACCCGGTACTTCCTTGCAAATAATGTTCTCGCTTAAAGCCCCATTCGTTACTAATGTATTTACAGCGCCTTCTTTTAAAGCATTGGTCACTTCAAAATTCCACTCCGAAACAACAATCCCGAATTTAAAAGCTTTTGCATTTGGAACAGCGGAGCCTTCGTTTTGCGATAAATTTTTATTTACACTACTCATAACTGTAAAACTAAAAAAGCCTGCCGTGGCAGACTTTTTACTGTTATTTTAATTTGCTTATAAATTCCCGAGTGCTTTCACTTTTGAAATTCGTATTTCTACGCTTTGTCCTTCACTAGAGTTCGGATATTCTTTTTTAATACGCTCATAAATACTCAAAGCTTCCGTGTAATTAGCTTTTAATTCATAAGCTAAACCAGCCTTCTGAAGGTAAACCGGAGTGGTGAAGTTATTATGACTATTTTCAGCAGCCTTGAGGTAATACTTAATTGCCTCATCACCATGATTCATTTCCATGTGGCAATCACCAATTGCGCCAATAGCAATCGAACTAACAATTTCATCAGTTCCATCATATTTTTCTAAAAAAGGAATGGCTTGCTCGAATTTACCGGTACGAAGGTAACAAACACCGGCATAATAATTTGCAAGACTACCTGATTTGGTTATGCTGTATTCTTCGGCAATTTGTTCAAAGCCTTTCATTTGTTTTTGACCATCGGCCGCCATTACCATGGCACCACCCTTAAGGGCTAAATTAAAACTATCACGTTCAAACAATGTTTCCGCCCAAAACAATTCATTGCTAGCTTCTTTTTCCTGCTCAGGGATATAATATAATTTGAGGAACAAAAATGCTCCAAGGATAACAACAACTGCACCACCCACGTAGGTGATCATCTTTTTGTTCATTTCGTAGAACAATTGAATTCCTTCTAAACTCGGGTCAATTGCTTTACGCTTTGGTTCAACAGTTTCTTCTACTTGATTTTCTTCTGAATTATCTAAAGTAGTTTCTTCTTTTAAATCGGCCATTTGTACTTAAAAATTAGTTCGCGAAGATACCAAATTTTCTGTTAAAAGCGAATTTTTGGCACTTAAGCGCAAAAATTAAGTGTATTTTTGCCTCAAAGCATGTTTTTAAAGCAATTATCCCTCATAAACTTCAAAAACCACCCCGAATTTGAGGCAAAATTCTCGGAAAAAATCAATTGTTTTGTTGGCAATAATGGTGTTGGGAAAACAAATTTGCTCGATGCCATCCATTACCTTTCTTTTTGTAAAAGCTTTTTTAATACCATCGATAGCCAAAATATTAAACACAACGAAGGGTTTTTTGTGCTACAGGGTCATTTTGACAAATTTGGAGAACAGAGTGAAGTTTATTGCGGTATAAAACGCAACCAGAAAAAAATATTCAAAAAAAATAAAAAAGAATACGAGCGACTAAGTGAACACATTGGTCAGTTTCCTTTGGTAATGATATCGCCTAGTGACGCCGAGCTTATTTATGAAAGCAGCGAGGTAAGACGTAAATTTTTAGACGGCATTATATCGCAATACGATAAAGTGTATCTCGACAAATTAATAGTATACAATCAGGTACTGAAACAACGCAACGCTTTGCTCAAACATTTTTACGAATCGCAAAGTTTTGATTCGGAAACCCTTGAGATTTGGGATGAACAGCTTATTATTTACGGAAGAACCATTCTTGAGATCCGATTAAATTTTTTAAAACAATTTGCTCCCCTTTTTAATCATTACTACCGTTTTATTAGTGAAAGTAAAGAGGATGTGAGCTTACATTATGTAAACAGTTTGGGGGAAAAAGATTTTAAAACCGCTCTCCTAACATCCTTGCCGAGAGATCGGGCTGTGCATTATACAACTGTTGGTCCTCATAAAGACGACCTTGAATTTTCGTTGGATGGTTTTAGTTTGAAAAAATTCGCTTCACAAGGTCAGCAAAAATCGTATTTGTTAGCCCTAAAGTTGGCGCAATTCGAATTCATTAAAGAACAAAAAAACACCAAGCCTTTGTTATTACTGGATGATGTGTATGATAAACTGGATGAGGCGCGCTTTACGAAGTTACTTGAAATGGTAAGCAGTGATAAGTTTGGTCAGGTATTCATTACAGACACCCATCCCGATAGGATGAATCAATTACTTAATCTCAAACAGATAGATCACCGCATTTTTCTTGTAGAAAATAGTGTGGTTAATGAACTTTGAAAATCCAAACGTCTATACTAAAATGGCAGGTAGGAATAAAATTAAAAGGATAACCACCACCCCTACTATACCTGAAAGTATAGTGCCAGGTAAAGATCCAAGAATCCCTCTTTCGTTGTAATCATTCTCCTTTTTGATGTTAGCGTGGTGATGGTGCTCTTTTTATTTTTTGAATCAGAGGCGTTTTAGTTCCGGCATTCAAACTGTTATATGCATTTCCCGTTACGGCTGTCACTAAATAAGCAACCTTGCTTTCGAAAGAGGATGTCAGCTGTGTTGGCTTTTTTTACACATACTGAATTTTTCTGCGGTGAAGCCAAAAGTATTGGCTCAGCCCTCTGAACTGTTCGAAATAATTGGTCTAAAAATGGATGCGCCTAGTGGATGATCTGAATGCCTGTAAGGTGGTTTCATACTGGCATTTGTTTTACACGAGAATATAATGTTCAATCCAAATAATAACAGAAAATAAATTTTTTAGGGTCTTTTTATTAATCCGTGAAGTTAGTTTCATGAAACCTAAAGGGATGCGTATTAAAAGGGAGTATGCCGAAGCGATAGATGCCCTTGGTGTTTTAAAATATCCCCTAATTAAGGGATCGGTTTTAAAAACCGATTTGACTGAAAGCACTTCCTTTAATTCACTAAGTTTTGCGCCTCAACTTTTGGTTTAGGCAGCTTATCATTAGTCGTTGCCAGATTTGGATTCGGGTTAACTTGTGTTGAATTGACGTGATGATAAATACCCTTAAGGTATTTACGTTTTTGCACCGTGCACGAACTAAAAAAATAAAATGCAGTAAAAAGAAGTAGTGCCATTTTTAGCACCTTGAGGCCACGAATCCTAAGGCAATCAAAAATTTTGGATGTTGCTTCCATAGCGGAATCTAATCAAATTCCGCTAAAACTCACAGTTTTTTGGCGACCGTGGAAAAGGAATGACATCACGAATATTCGTCATGCCTGTAACAAATAACACCAAACGCTCAAATCCTAAACCAAAACCGGCATGCGGACAAGATCCAAATCGACGGGTATCGAGATACCAGGATAATTCTTCAGCCGGAATGCCATTCTCTGCCATACGGGTTTCTAAATGCTCCAATCGCTCTTCACGTTGCGAGCCGCCAACAATTTCGCCAATGCCCGGAAATAAAATATCCATGGCGGCAACCGTTTTGCCGTCGTCGTTTTGACGCATGTAAAAAGATTTAATCTCTTTTGGATAATCGGTTAAGATTACCGGTTTTTTAAAATGTTTTTCTACCAAATAACGTTCGTGCTCACTTTGAAGATCTACTCCCCATTTATCAATCAGATACTGAAATTTCTTTTTCTTATTGTGGTTGCTTTCGCGCAAGATCTCAATGGCCTGGGTATAAGTAATACGTTCGAATTTGTTTTCGAGACAGAAATTCAATTTATCCAATAAACTTAATTCGCTGCGTTCGTTTTGTGGTTTTTGTTTTTCTTCTTCCTCTAACCGCTGACTTAAAAATTCGATGTCCTCTTTGTTTTTTTCAAGAGCAACTTTCATCACATATTGCAGCATTTCTTCTGCTAGATTCATGTTATCAGTTAAATCATTAAAGGCCATTTCAGGCTCTATCATCCAGAATTCGGCTAAGTGCCTCGTTGTGTTTGAATTCTCTGCTCTGAATGTAGGGCCAAATGTATAAATATCACTAAAAGCCATGGCGGCCAATTCGCCTTCTAATTGGCCTGAAACGGTGAGGTTAGTAGACTTGCCGAAAAAATCCTGTTTGTAATCAATCTGCCCCTGCTCATCCTTTGGTGGATTTGCAATATCAAAATTAGTTACACGAAACATTTCACCGGCACCTTCGGCATCACTTGACGTGATGATGGGAGTATGGATGTATAAAAAGCCTTTTTCATTAAAGAACTGGTGGATGGCAAAAGCCAAGGTATTTCGCACACGAAAAACGGCCCCAAACGTATTGGTTCGAAAACGTAAATGGGCAATCTCCCGTAAAAATTCGAGACTGTGTTTTTTAGGTTGTAAAGGATATTTTTCAGCATCACTGTCGCCAATAATTTCAATGCTTGATGCTTTTAGTTCGACCGTTTGACCTTTGCCCAAAGATGCTAAAAGGGCACCCGTAGCGCTGATTGCAGCACCTGTTGTAATGCGTTTTAAAATGGACTCATCGGTATTGGTAAAATCAACCACTACTTGCAGGTTATTATTAGTAGAACCGTCATTTAATGCTATAAATGAATTGTTTCTGAAGGTACGCACCCAGCCTTTAACCGTTATTACTTGTTCAGTAGGACTTGATTTTAAAATGTCTTTAATACGTAAACGTGCCATTATATAATGATTTTTAGGAGTCCAAATTTACTAAGATTTTTAGATTTTAGGTGCCAAAGGTCCTACAATCTTCTGATCGCCCTATACGACCGATGTGTCGGGAGACCGCTTATTCATCAATCTTCTCCATTTCTTAGGTGCAGATACTCCTCCTCCCCTATCTCCACGGCAATTTCAGTGTCATTAAAAACCAAATCATGAATAAACATTAATTCGGGGAATTGTTTGGCTTTTATTTCAAACATATTCTTTTTGCTTCCAATAACCTGAATTTGTTCAAAAAGTTTTGGGTGTATAATTTTAAAATAACTCTTGTTATTTTTATACTTCCTATACACCGGAAAGTTTATACCTTCAAAATCCATGGTGAAGCCCTTTTTAAAATTAGTTGCTGAATATATTTTTGAAAAGCACAAAGATAGCATAGAAAAATTATGCCTGGTGTTACCGAATAAACGTGGGGCTCTTTTTCTTAAAAAATATTTATCGGAAGTATATGGAAAAACGATCTGGCTACCCAACATCATTAGCGCAGAAGAACTCATTACCGAATTAAGCGGATTAAAAACACTGGAAGAAATTGATCTCATTTGTCACCTTTACGATTCGTATAAAACCTGTTATGGCCCAAATGCCGAATCGTTCGACAGCTTTGCCAAATGGGGACAATTAATACTGCAGGATTTTAACGAGATTGACCGTTATCTGGCAGATTCGGAACAGTTATATGAGAATTTAAAAGACATTAAGGTTATTGAAAACTGGAGTCTGGGTGAAGAAAATTTGAGCGAATACCAGCAAAATTATTTACAGTTTATGAATAGTTTAGGGGCTATTTATAAAAACTATCGCGAAAAACTTTTACAAAATAGTTGGGCATATCAGGGTTTAGCTTATAAAGAGGCCGTTAAAAATTTGGAGTCAAGTAATTATGTTGAGCAATTTGACAAACTTATTTTTTGCGGATTTAACGCCCTTAATGCCGCTGAGCTAAAAATAATAGGCAGATTGGTAGAGCAAAAAAAAGCCGAATTGTTGTGGGATGCGGACACCTATTACTTAAAAGATAAAAATCAGGAAGCAGGTTCATTTTTAAGAAAAAACTTTGAGTACTTTAAAGAGAAGGAGCCTAGTTTTATACAAAGCAATTTTATTAGCCCAAAAACCATTAAGATTATTTCGGTGCCAAAACAAATTGGACAGGCTCAGGTGGTAAAACAAAGTCTACAAAAATTAATTGATGAGGAAGTTCCATTAGATAAGGTAGCCGTTGTTTTAGCTAACGAAAAATTGCTGTGGCCTGTTCTTCAGCAATTACCGGCAGCTTTAGAGCATGTGAATATAACTATGGAGTATCCTTTAAAGTATACATCCACGTATGGCTTGATTGAATTGATTTTACAAATTCAATTAAATTTTGAGAAACAAAACAAAACGCATAAAACCATTTATCACCTCGACCTGGTTGGATTATTGCGACAGCCTCTTTTTCTCAATTACTTGCAGGGCATTGGTGTTCGGTTAAATGCAGCACACATCATAAATCAGATAAACGGACGCAATCTGAGTTTTATCTCTCAGAAAAATCTTCAACAATTATTTGGCGAATCGTATTCTGCATTGCATCCCTTATTAAGCCAGGCAGTTAATGTTGCGCAACTTTGCGAACTTATTCTTTCCGTTTTACAAACCTGTATCCTTTACTTTTCGGAAAAAAGGCCGGCCAATAAAACCAATTTAGAACTGGAATACCTTCAAATCATTTTTAAAAATTTTAACCGATTAAATGACACCTTAACTAAATATCCGCATTTTAACGACATCCGCTCCTTCCGTCAATTATATCTGCAGATAGTGGGTAATGCCTCAGCGCCATTTATTGGTGAACCATTGCGCGGATTACAAATTATGGGCGTGCTCGAAACACGTACTTTGGATTTTGAACATATCATTTTGGTGAATGTGAATGAAGGGGTGTTGCCCTCGGGTAAATCGATCAGTTCGTTTATTCCAAATGATTTAAAACAAGCTTTTGGCATGCCGCTTTATTTGGAAAAAGATGCCATTTACGCGTATCACTTTTATCGATTATTACAAAAAGCAGAAAGTGTCACCATTACATACGATAGTGAAACCGACAGTTTTGGTAAAGGTGAAAAAAGTCGTTTTCTCACCCAGTTACAACTTGAATTAAATGCCTTCAACACCGAAATAAAAATTAGTGAAGAAGTAGCCTCCTACCCGGAATTTCCGACAGAACTAAAAAACGAGATCCGGATCAACAAAAACACGGAAGTACTTAAAGACATCAGCAAAAAAGCACTGAGTAATGATGTGTTTGGTGGACTTTCACCATCAGGACTCATCAGCTTTAAAGAGTGCTCTTTAAAATTTTATTTCCGCTATGGTGCCCGACTAAAGGAAACAGCCGAAGTGGAAGAAAGCGCAGAAGCCAATACCTTTGGTTCTATTTTACATTTATGTCTCGAAACATTATATAAAGATTTTATTGGAACTGTTATTCAGAAAGCAGCACTTTTAAAACAACTCAGTCTTGTAGATGCTACTGTTAACAGTTGTTTTATGTCTTTTTTCGACAACAATCCGCCTCAGGGAAAATCGTTGTTACAGGTAGAAGTTATTAAAGTGTATGTGAAAAAATTACTGCATGCCGATCTTGCATTTATTGAAAATCTCACAACTGAAAATCATCATCTCAGTCTACTTGGTTTAGAAAGAGAATTTTCGAGTCCCTTAACTATAAAAATAAACGGCCGTGATGAAACCATTTATTTAAAGGGTAAAATGGACCGGATCGACAGCTACAAAGGGTTTACAAGGATCATTGATTACAAAAGTTCGGTAAAAGATTCAGATAAATTTGTGTTTGAAGGTTTTGAAAAATTATTTCATGACAGTGAATACAACAAACAATTCCAGTTATTTATGTATGCCTGGCTTATCTATAAAAACAATGGTTGTGCGGCTAACAAAATTCAACCTTGTATCGTTCCCTTTAAGGTGTTTTTAAAGGAACCGAAATACCTGCGCGATGGCAATAAAAATACTTTGGTTTTCAGTGCTGCTTTATTAAGTGATTTCGAAAATGAATTGATTCGCTTCATTGAATCGATTTTCGAAAATGGAACCTGCTTTGAACAAACCGAAGATAAAACAATGTGTGAGTATTGCGCTTATAACCGAATTTGCAACCTTCAGCCATAGGTTCTAATCATCCGCCAATAAAAGGTTTTCCATGCCAACTGTCATCTTCATTAATCCAAAACGCACATAAACTTTCTCGTCTTTTATTTCTTCCACCACTCCAACTTCAGATCCATTGAGCACTTTTACTTTAGAGCCCACTTTTAAATTTGGTTTAATGCGTGCTATCTTTTTCTCGGCAAAGGAATCGAGTTTCTTTTGTTTTTTAAGTTCATCCTTTTTACGGGTTTCGGCAGTAATGCCATCTATAAACCGTTTCATGATTTCCTTTTTGTCTTTCTTTTTATTCCAATCCTCCATCAAACGCAGGTATTTATTACCATAGTCTGCCAGCCGCGCCAACTCAATCTTCCGTTCACGTTCTTTATTTATTTTCTCTTCCCAGTTATTAAAAAGTGTATGGTACTTTTCCTTGGCCATTTTTTTCAGAAACTCTTCATGTTCCGATCGTTGAATTTGCTCGGCCAGTTTGGTTTTCTGGCTTTGTAATTCGGCAAGCAAGCGATTAAACTTCAGTTTATCCTTATCAACTTTTTCTTTAGCCCGTTCAATTAAATACTTAGGGAAACCAATGCGTTCGGCCACTTCAAAGGTATAACTGCTGCCGGGTTCACCCACACTTAACATGTATTTTGGTTCTAAACTCTCTATATCAAATAACATGCAGGCATTTTCGGCGCCGTTTAATTTTTCGGCCAGTAATTTTACATTTCCAAAATGCGATGTAATAATCCCTTTGGTTTGTGAATTAACCAGACTTTCCAAAACCGCCTCGGCAATGGCGCTTCCCAATTCAGGATCTGTGCCCCCGCCAAACTCGTCCATTAAAACCAAACTGGCTTCATTTACTTCACTTAAAATGGAAGTCATTGATTTTAACTTGGCACTGTATGTACTTAATTCATTTTCGATGCTTTGTGTATCACCAATATCGATGAGGATTTTTTCGAAAAAACAATACGAACTGTTTTCTTTCACCGGAATCAATAATCCGCTTTGCAACATCAATTGCAGTAATCCCACCGTTTTTAAAGCAATGGTCTTGCCGCCCGCATTGGGTCCGCTTATGACCAGCACCCGGTTTTTAGCGCTTAGTTCGAGCGACATGGGCACCGTTTTTTTACCGGCACGTTTATTTTGTAAATATAAAAGTGGATGATAAGCATCAACCAAATGAAGATCGAAGCCCGGTTTTATTTCAGGTAAGGAAGCGTGTAGTTCGGTTCCAAACTCGGCTTTGGCTTTTAAAAAATCGGCATAATCCAAAAAATTAATAGCCTGTTTGATCTGAGGGGCAAAGGGACGAATTTCGGCACAGAGTTCACGTAAAATGCGGTTCACCTCGCGTTGTTCGTCAATCTCCAGTTCAGCCACATCGTTGTTAATGCCAATAGTAACGCCGGGTTCAATAAAAATAGTTTTACCACTTTCACTTTTACTGTGCACAAAACCCGGAATTTCCGATTTATGTTCTACTAATACAGCCAGTGTGCGTCGTCCGTTAAAATAACCCTCCTCATTCTCTCTTAAAAATCCTTCTTTCCTTAATTCGTTTATGTAGTGGTAAAAACGTTTGTCACTTTCGCGACGTTTCTCCTCAATCGATTTACGGATCCGGCTTAATTCAGACGAAGCGTTATTTTTAACCTGTGCTTCCGAATCGATGATTTTATGAATTTGATCCACAACCGAATCAAAAATTTCAAGCGTTTCTACTTTCTCAAACAAGAAAGGCATGCTGAGTTTTTTGTTCTTGACAAAGCGAATGAGTGTGTTCGAAACTTCCAATGTTTTTAATACATCGAGGAGCTGACTTTCACGCAGGAGTGAACCATCCAGCACTAAAAAATTGAGTTCGGTCCATATATCTTCATGCTCTACCGAAGGAAAATAACCTTTGGAAGAAATGATAATTTTAAGCTCATTGGTGCGTTTTAATTCTTGTAAAATATCTTCCGGATGTGATTGCGGGAAAATAGCTTCACTGAGCATTTTAGCCTGCGGACTGTGACATCGTTGTTGAATGAGACTCTTTATTTTTTCAAACTGAAGAAGTTCAAGGTGTTTCTTCTCTACCATTAGATGCCGACAAATTACAAGTTACAAAAATCTTTATAAAAAAACAATAAAGTTAATCATTTGCTGAATGTAGTAATTAGATTATTTTTGGGATGTAACAAAATAGACCTATTGATGAAAACTGAACTGATTACTAAAATGGAAGAACTGCTGTTGAAAGACGCAGGTGAAGTTGCTGCTGATGTGCGCGCTCTGCAAAAAGAGTATCAAAAGCTTTGGACTTCGGAATTTGAAAAAGCCAAACAATCCTTTGTGGATGAGGGAGGACAGGCTAAAGACTTTGAATATGTGAAAGGTCCGGAAGATCTTAGTTTCGAAAATTTAGTTGAGTCATACAACAAATTAAAAAAAGAAAGTGATCAGAAAATAGCCGGTGAACAAGCGCGTAATTTATCGATTCGTCAGGAAATCATCTCCAAAATAAAAGATCTGAGTCAGCTAAGTGAAAATGTGGGTGCGGCGGTAAGAAAACTGCACGAATTGCAAACTCAGTGGAAAGAAACGGGTCCGGTTTCATCGCACAAATACAAGGAAATTCAGGCAGATTACAGCCATGCGGTTGAAGACATCTATTACAATTTAAAAATCTTCCGTGATCTTCAGGAACACGATTTAAAAAAGAATTTTGAATTAAAAACAGAATTGATTGGCAAATTACACACCATTCAATCGCTTGATAACATTAAGGAAGCCGAGCGTTTAATTAAAATTTACCGCAACGAATGGGACGAAATTGGTCCGGTTCCTAATGCTAAATGGGAAGCATTAAAACACGATTATAAGGTAGTGTTGGATGAAACCTATTCGAAAATAAAAACCTTTTATAAATCGGCGGAAGAACAAAAGGAAAGTAATTTAAAAGCCAAGCAGGACATTATTGAAAAGGTGAAAGCCATGATTACTAATGGCGCTGAAGCCAAGGCCACTCGCTGGAATGAAGCCACTGAAAAAATCATTGCGCTTCAGGCCGAATGGAAAAGTATTGGCAGGACCACCGAAAAAGACAATGAAAAGATTTGGGCAGAATTCAGAACCCTTTGTGATAGTTTTTTTGAAAAGAAAAAAGAATTTTTCTCGGGCTTAAATGAAAAATTTGCCGAGAACCGTAAAATAAAAACTCAGCTTATTGCTAAAGCCGAAGCGCTGTCGAACAGCACCGACTGGCAAAGAACAGGATTAGACCTCATTAAATTACAGGATACCTGGAAAAAATACCCAAGTAACGGCGATAAGGAAGAACCGAAATTATTTGCCCGTTTCAGAAAAGCCTGTAATACATTTTTTGACGCCAAGAAAAATCACTACGAAAAAATTGATGCCTCTTATGAAGAGAATCTGACAATTAAAGAAGGTATATTAAGCAGACTACTCGAGATAAAATTAAGTGAAGACGGAAATGCTAACCGCGAAATCCTAAAAAACTTTTCGTCGGAGTGGAATGCCGCCGGACTTGTGCCTATGAAGGATAAGAAACGTTTGAATGATGCCTTTTACAACAAATTGGATGAGTTGTATGAAGAAATGCACATTGACAAACATGAAAAAGCCAACATTCAATTCCGCACTAAAATTGATCGTTTACTTGCCTCTGAAAATGGCTTTGATTTGTTGTTAAAAGAATCGGATCACTTGAAAAAAATGGCTGACGAAATTAATGCCCGCGTACGCACTTACGACAATAACCTCGGATTTTTCAAAACCTCTAAAGGCAGCAATAGTTTTATGAAGGAGATTGAAGACAAAATTGCCGTTGAGAAAGCGAAAATTGCGGAATTAACTGCTAAACGGAAACTTATTAGCGAAGAATTGAATAAAATGCGTAACGCTGATAAACAAAAGGCTGAAGCATAGATTAAAAATTAAGGCAGACAAATAAATTGAGAAAAATTCGAAATTTGTTTGTCTGCTTTTTTATTTACAGAAACTCAACGGATCTTTAAGAAATCACCCACTATCTCTTCAGCCTTTATACAGGCCTCTTCCAGTACTTCGTTTAAAATAAAAACATCAAATAACTCGGCGGTTTTTAATTCTTTTTCTGCTTTTGCAATTCTACGGGCAATACTTTCCTTATTATCGGTGCTTCTTGAATGCAAGCGTTCTTCCAGAATTTTAATACTTGGTGGCATCACAAAAACAGCAAGAGATTTGTCTTTAAACTGACTTTTTAAATTTAAACCGCCCTCTACATCAATATCAAAAATCACTGCTTTTCCTTGTGCCCAGATCTGTTCGACTTCCGTTTTTAAAGTGCCGTAATGCGTGCCGGCATAAACCTCTTCCCATTCTAAAAATTCATTGTTCTCAACCTTTTGCTTAAAATCTTCTATACTCAAATAATGGTAATCTTTTCCATTTACCTCGATGCCGCGTTTAGGACGAGAGGTGGCTGAAATTGAAAAGGCTATGTCGTTAGGGAAAGTTTTTAAAATATGACGCACCAAGGTAGTTTTACCTGATCCTGAGGGCGCTGAAAAGATGATTAATTTGCCTGCGTGCATGTGCAAATATAAGAAACTGTTTTATTTTGAGATTTTAAAATTTAAGGTCGGCCTGTAGACCAATAAAACCGGAGTATTAATTTCCTAAATCCATTTAATAAAAGCTTTAACTACCTGTCATCAGACCTTTAAACCCCCGGTAAAAAAACTAGTGTAATCCTTTACTTTAGCTTATTTTTGTTGCTTATGAAAAAACTGCTTTTCTTACTGGTCCTCCTTGTTTCCTTTAAGCTCTCTGCCCAATTTCCGGGCGGTAACAATAAGGATATGGCCAAAGTAATGAAGGATATTCGTGGCAGAGTTTATGGTAAAATCATTGATGCCAGCACCCGTAAACCGGTTGAATTTGCTTCGGTGGTGGTATTGTGGTATAATAAAGACAGTTTGTTGAGTGGAGCCCTGACTCAAGAAAACGGGGATTTTAGTGTGGATAATTTGCCGCCAATGGGTGGCTTTCGTTTTCGGGTGACTCAGATAGGTTATAAACCTTATGAAACAAAAATTTACATTCAAATGCCCAATAAAATTGAGCAGGATTTGGGTGATATTAAACTGGAGATTGATCAGAAACAATTAAATGAAGTGGAGATCACGGCCGAAAAAAATGCCGTGGTGATGTCGATCGATAAACGCACTTATAATGTAGATAAAGATCTTTCGGCCAAAGGTGGAACCGCTGCCGATGTGATGAAAAACGTGCCAGGTGTGACTGTAGATGCCGATGGCAATGCCCAATTGCGCAACCAGGCTCCTATGATTTATGTGGATGGTCGTCCGACTAATTTAACCCTTCAGCAAATTCCGGCCGATCAGATCGATCGCATAGAAGTCATTACGAACCCTTCGGTTAAATACGATGCCAGCGCGACCGGCGGCATACTGAATATTATTTTGAAAAAAAATGTAAAGCCCGGTTATAACGGCATGGCTATGGCTTACCAGGGTACCAGCGGACGTTACGGCGGCATGTTGAATTTGAATATGAAAGAAGGTAAATGGAATCTTTCGACCATGTACTCGCACAATCAGGCAACTAATATTACAAAAGGCTATACACAGCGGAAACAAATAGACGCAGATAAATCTGCTACCGGTTACTTTAATCAAGATAATACTACCGATCAACAAAATATTTTCGACTTTGGTAAATTAGGTATTGATTATGCCATCACCAACAGAAATACCCTCTCTTTAAATGGCATGATTATGGCCGGACAGTTCAATACCAAAGACGCACAAAACTATCAAATCCTTGATAAAAACAATGATCTGCGTCTTTATGGCAATAGGCTTAATGACCAAAAGGCCGCCTTTCAAAATTACAATGCTCAGGTTTTGTATAAAAAAACCTATCCCAAAGTTGGCAAAGAATTAACGGTGGATGCCAATTACAACCATACCGAATCAAATAACGGTTATCTGTTTAGCACGTATACTTACCTCAACCCCGATACATTCAGTATACCGAATGATTATCAAAAGAACACAGGTCTTGGCTTTAATAACCAGTATATTTTACAAATGGATTTTACCAATCCTTTAAGTGAAACAAAAAAAATAGAAGCCGGCGTCAAATCCTATTTTAAAAATTCACACAGCGATAATACCACAGGCAGGGCTTCCAAAACCCCTGAGACCTATACCACCGACATCGCCATGAGCAATCATTATGTGATCAATGACATGATCAATGCTGCTTACGTAAATTACAGTTCTAAACTCAGATCAGATATTTCATTTCAGGGCGGTTTACGGTTCGAACAATCGTATTACAAAGGAAACATTACCGACAAAAAACAAAGTTTCTCCTATAATTATCCATCAAGCACCGATGATTTATTAAAATCGTTATTTCCCGGCGTTTATTTTTCAAAGAAATTTAAAAACGGTAATGAGTGGCAATTAAATTTCAGTCGTAAAATTAACCGTCCTAATTTTTTCCAACTCATGCCGGTGGTGATGTTTGCCGACAAACAAAATTACCGCATCGGGAATCCACAATTAAAGCCGGAATTTAAAAACATTGCTGAACTTAATTACAATAAAACGTATAGCAAAGGAAGTTATTTAGGTTCGGGTTATTTCCGTTATGAAGAGCAACCCATTACCGACATTGCTTATCCTGACCCTAATCCGGCCAATCAAAACGTTTTGGTGAATACCACTATTAATGGCAAAAACAGTATTCGTTACGGGATGGAACATACGTTTAAGTACACACTTTTTAAAAACCTCGATGCTACTTTAAATTTTAATGTTTTTTATATTTACATCAAAGGTATTGTGGTGTCAACCGAACCGGAAGTAAAGGCGGAAGGATTTGCATACAATGCCAAAGCCATTCTCGCTTACAAATTTCCGAAACAAATAACGCTGCAGGTAAATGGTAATTACGAATCGCCAAAAATATTATTATTAGGAGCAACCCTTCCGATTTATTCAATGGATGTTTCGCTGAACAAAATGATTGGTACTAAATGGGTGATTACTGCCAATGTGAGCGATGTGTTTAATACACGACGTATGGGCACGCATTACGACACGCCTTATTACGTTCAGGATCTGTCGAGAAGAAGAGAAAGCCGTTATTTCAGACTATCGGTAACTTATTTGTTTGGCAAAATGGATGCCAGCATTTTTAAACGCGCCAAACAAATGAAGCCGGGCGATAACCAACAGGGAAACCAGGATGGTTTGGATTTTGGAAAATAATCATTTCAAACAAAATTTATGAAACACACGATAAATATAGAAGGGATTAAATTATACGGTTATCATGGCTGTTTGGAAGAGGAAGCAAAAATTGGCGGGCATTATGTAGTAGATATATACATGACAACCGATTTTTCGGAAGCTGCGAAAAACGATGATCTCACCAAAACCATTGATTATTGCGCTATTTACGAGATCAGTAAAACACAAATGGCACGCAGGAGCAATCTCATCGAACAAGTTTGCGAACGAATCTACAGTATTATTAAGAAAGAATTTCCGGCCATCAGCCATTTGCGCGTAAAACTCACCAAGCTAGTTCCTCCTATGAATGGTGATGTAGAGAAAGTAAGCGTAGAGGTAATGGATTAAAATTTTATCCTAACTTTGCGGTAAAATTAACATGAGGCCGGCGTTATATTCTGAAGATGAAATTCAAACACAATTTGCTAAGCTTAATGACTGGAAACGGGTAGAAACGGCCATTCAAAAAGATTTTCGTTTTAAGAATTTCAGCGCCGCTTTTGCATTTATGACTCAGGTGGCCATGGAAGCCGAAAAACTGAATCATCACCCCGATTGGAAAAATATTTACAACACAGTTTCCATTTCATTAAACACACACGATGCCGGCGGATTAACCGAACTCGATTTTAAACTGGCCTCACAAATAGATAAAATTTAAGAACATGGATTTTGATAACACAGAACGCACCGAACTTTCTGAATTAGGCGAATTTGGCCTGATCAAACATTTAACCCAGTACATTGTAACCGAACAGGAGTCGACCATTAAAGGGGTTGGTGATGATGCCGCGGTAATTGATAACGGCAATTTGCAAACCGTTGTATCAACCGATATGCTGGTAGAAGGGGTTCACTTTGATCTGAGCTATGTACCCTTAAAACATTTGGGTTATAAAAGTGTGGTTGTAAACCTCAGCGACATTTACGCCATGAATGCCACGCCTAAACAAATTGTAGTATCTATAGCTATTTCAAGCCGTTTTAGTCTGGAAGCCATTGAAGAACTTTATGCAGGCATGATGTTGGCTTGTAAAAAATACAATGTGGACATGGTAGGTGGCGACACGACCTCGAATTTAAGCGGACTCGTCATAAATATTACGGCCATTGGTGCCGCCGAAAAAGAGGCTATTGTTTACCGCAACGGTGCTAAGGAAGGAAATTTATTGTGCGTGAGTGGTGATTTGGGCGGGGCTTATATGGGTTTACAAATACTTGAACGTGAAAAAGCCGTGTTTAAAGAAAATCCGAAAATTCAGCCCGATCTGGAAGGCAAAGATTATATTATTGAAAGGCAATTAAAACCGGAAGCCAGAAAAGACATTATTCAGATTTTAAAAGATTTGGATATTCAACCTACATCACTGATCGACGTGAGTGACGGCCTATCTTCAGAGATCCTCCATTTGTGTACACAATCAAAAGTTGGGGTTGAACTATATGAAGAAAAAATTCCTATTGATCCTTTAACGTTCGATACAGCCAGAGAATTTAATCTCGATCCAACTCTTTGTGCACTAAGTGGTGGCGAAGATTATGAATTATTATTTACGGTTGATCTTTCGCATTACGAAAAATTAAAAAACTCGATGGACATTTCAATCATTGGCCATATTACTAACGAAGCCAAAGGATGTTTAATGGTAGCGAAAGCAGGCTCTGTGCATGAACTAAAAGCTCAGGGTTGGAATGCCTTGATGAAAGGTTAATTACTGAATAAGGATTTTATTCACACGTTGTATACCATTTTCTTTGTATACCAGATAATAAACCCCCTTATTTAATTCACTTAGATCAACCAGCTGTTTAGTTGTTTTCATGGTAATTTTTATTAGCTCTTGCCCTAATGTATTAATTAATTTCATGGGCTCTGAGCAATGGGTACATTCGATGCTTAATTTCCCCGTGCTTGGATTTGGATATATTTTGATGGCATCATCGGGATAATTTTTAAGAACTGAAGTAGTCCTTATATTCTCACAATTACTGGTATCGGTGCAATTATTGAAACTGATTATAACGGCATAATTTCCTTTGCTTGAAGGGGTGAATGACTGGTTCGTTTCGCCATTAATGCTAAGATTGGCTTTGTCACAATCAATCCATTGATAAACGGCCCCATTCTGATTAGATGTTAATGTTTCTCCGCTGATAGTAATACCGATGTCGATAAACGGAAGTAGATTAATGCTAGTGAAAACCAAACTATCACAAGCCAATTGCGTAATCAATAAATTAGTAAAAGTTCCTGCGGTTGAATAATTGGAAGTGCCAACTAATACAGATTGACCCGGACAAAAGGTAAAGCTTTGTGTAACTGTATAGGATGGCTTTACATTAACCGCCAAAATTGCAGAATTAGAAACGCCGCAGCTATTGGAAGGACTTACCAAAACACTTCCACCATTGGCACCCGCATTAATTACTATAGAATTTGAGGAGGAACTCCCCTGCCATCCCGAAGGCAACGTCCATATATAACTTGTGGCTCCAACAACCGGATTCAGGCTGTAGGTGTAATTTCCGCCTGAACAAATAGAAATTGATCCGCCTAGCGCCCCCGGATTTGCAGGTTGATTACTCAGGTTAATTGTAATACTCGAACATGGTCCCGCCAAGGTGCATCCGCCTTCACCTCTAACAAAATAAGTAGTTGTGATACTAGGCGAAATAGTTAGTGAAGTTCCGCTACCCACCGGATTAAGACCACAGCCATTTTTATACCACATCCAGGCCGTAGCGTCATTTATAACGGCACCTGCAAGCGACAAAGTACCCGTTGCGTTTAAACACAATGGATTAGCATTTGCGGTGATAGTTGGCAATACCGCAGCGAGACAATTTTTTTTAACCACTGTAAACTGCAAATTAAAATTTCCTATTGCCGAAGCATTGAAACTTAATGCGGCGTTTGTTCCCGAAGTCGCAGCATAGGCACTGTCCATAAGGATCCAGCTTGGCGCAAGATAAGCCCCCGTATTTCTGGCGTATAATTTAAATTTATTCGGAGCCAGTGCCTCGTTGACCAACACATTACCAAAGCCGGTTAAACTAAAATTAGTTAAGCTGTTAAAGAAGGCGGATGCACCATAATTATTCACGATCCAGTATTTAGCAGCACCATTGGAACTGGCATTATTAGGTGGCAAGGAATCGGGTTGTATATTTAAACGGGTCACACAAATTTCACCGTTTGGTAACGTAGCATTCGGGAAAGTCATTCGCATTCCTTCATTAGAAAATATTTTTTGTCCCGGCGTTGTAATGGTCATTCTTTCAGAATTACCGCTGCCAACAGGGGCTGTAGAAAGTTCATGCGACGCCGTTCCTTGCAAACTAGCATGGGCTGTGCCAGCTCTGTCAAATACGGTTGCTCCTAATTCATTTATCTGATAATAGCTTATTAATCCGGCGTCAATCACATTGTGATTTTTTGTCAGATGCATTAATTCACGGATCTCGTTTTGCGACAATGAACGATTATAAAAACACACTTCATCTATCGCGCCCACCATGGTTCGGGTGGAATTATCACGGTCATTTCCTAAATTAAATCCACTGGTAAAATTAATTGGCGTGTTGGCAACATTATTTACATAGGGCACCCCATTAACATAAATAATAGCATTAGTAGCTGTTGTTACTAGCGCTACGTGGGTCCATAAGCCTGTGGGTATGTTTGGTCCACCCGCGAAATTATACGTTGAGGCCAGGCCATTATAATGGTAACCAATTTGGTTTCCATTTCTGAAATTGATACCGGTAGCTGTACCGTTTGGTGAAAACACAATTCCGGCAAAAGATGCCTGAGCCGTTTCAATTTTGATCCAGGCAGAAATGGTGATTGAATTGGTGTTTCCTAAAGCAATGGAAGGCGTGGTGGCATAATTTCCAAGATCCTTCACTGCTAAAGCGTTGCCCGGTAAGGTATCGGCATTGCAGTTAATTACCTGAATGTATTTGCTAATCGTTTTTGTGGAAGTATTATTGAGCGCATCTTTTATTATTAGGGAAATAGAATAAACACCAGTGATGGAATAAGAAACATTAGCAAGAGAAGCATTAGAAGCAGCCGGACTTCCGCCCGGAAAACTCCAGGTATACGTTATTGGGGCATTGGTGGCTCCTACCGAACCATCCATAAATTGAACGGTGGGATTTGCACAGGTAATACTGGTGTCGCTATTCAAAATAATTTGGGAGCTAAATGCGCGCACATTATCAAATGCACTTTCCCACATGGCTCTTCCAAAAGTAGCGTAACGAATACGGGCTTGTGTGGTGCCGTTATCAAACATGGAGAAGCCTGTAGGACTGCGCCTTGAAGGTAAATTACTGCTGTAGTTGGTCCAGGATGTTTGTCCTGATTTTTTATAATACACGGCATTGTTGGTGGCCATAAAAACCAATTCCTGAGTGCCGCCATAATCTTCTGCTAAAATGCGGCGGTGATTTACGTTAGGCAAATTGTAAGTCACATTTGTCCAGCTTATGCCGGCATCGGCCGAACGGTAAACGGCATTATTTGAACTCACATAAATAATATCCGGGTTGTTTGCCATAATGGCCATACTGGCAATGCTGTTAGCGGCAGCGGGTGATGTGCGCAGGGTAAAGGAAGGTGTAGCTGCCAGTGCATTATTACAGGCATAAAAGGCGCCTGAATTTAATAATACATACAATCGATTTGGATCGGCTATGCAACTGTGCAGTGAGCGAACAGCTTGATTAAAAAATGTGATCTGGGTCCACGTTGGTGATGCGGAAGCCAAATTAGTGGTACGATAAACATCGTTTTGAGCCATATAACCCACATTTACATTAAGCCTGTTAAAAGCAAAAACATTCCAGTTGGTGGTAGGCAAATTATACGTGGTGCTCACACCGGTATGATTCATTTGACGATTAAGGCCGTCAAAATAAATATGTCCGTTATAATCAAATTGACGTTTGGCATAGTCATCACCACCGCTAATGGTATACCAGCCATTGGCATTGCCATATAGACGGGCATTGTCCTGCGTGCCGATACTTACAAAATCTTTTTTTATTAAACTACTCACACCGGTTTCGTTGCCGATTTCAAAAGCATAAATCCCATTCGATTTTGCTGTCCAGGTATTCCCGGCATCGTTACTCAGCCATACACCGCCATCATTACAACTGTATAATTTAGAGGCGTTAAAAGGTGCTTGCTGAATTTTATGCATATCGGTATGCACGGTAAATGCCCAGAAGGTTTGCATGGTCCATGTTGCGCCGCTATCTGCAGAAAACCAGGTGTTATGCGATTGCAACCAAATTCGGGCAGGGTTGCTGCGATCTACCGTAATGGAATTGTTGTAATCACCTTGCGTACTGGAAGTATAGGTGTTACTGTAAAAAGTTATATAAGGGCTCCCTTCCGGTTTTTTGACAGAAAAATTCAAACCGCCATCATTTGATTTATGAATTATTCCACCGCCGCCTATTACTTCAAAATAAACCACGTTGGTATTGGCCGGCGTAACAGCAATACGAGCGCCGCTAGTTATGAGTGAAGTCGAACTAACTATGCCGGCAGTTATTTGAGTCCAGCTGGCACCAAAATCGATTGAGCGTAAAAATTTAGGGATGGTCTCTTTGGTGCAAGCGTAAACGGTTTGTGAATTAACGGCAGCATTAAGTACCATGTCGCAAAATGGCAAACTCGTTGCAGTCATAGCCGCCCATGTCGTTCCACCATTGCTTGATTTATAAATACCCTTGTTTGTAGCGCTAAGAAATTCAGCAGCATTAGTGGGGTTTTGTATTATTTCTAGTACCAGACAATTGGTTAAGGTGCCTGCGCTAAAACTTAAGCCCCCGTTGTTTGATCGCATTAATCCCTGACCATTGGAGTAATAATTAGCATCGCCGGTTCCAAGCCAGATGTTCTGGTCATTTGTGTAGTCGATACAAACTGCTGCACAACTCCCCGTGAGTGTTTCGGTGCCCGGTGCCACAGTCCAGCTGCTTGCCTGATTATTACTTAAAAATAACCCCCCCTCTGCGGTAATGGCATAGTATTTATTGGTATCGGTAGCATGAAACTTCAATTGACTGATCCGCGTCATGCCATTAATTTGTCCGACTAAATTGGTCGGAAAATTTGTTCCTGATGAAGGTTTCCAATTCGCTAATTGTGCCCGTCCTTCTAGCAATATAAAAAACAAGCTAATACAAATGACAGCCCATCTTTTGTGAAAAATTAATTTACTTTTTGCCATCTCTTTTTTCAAGTTCTTTCAGGTCCTGATGTTGTTTATTAATAATGGCCTGTTGTTCCTCTGCCGAAATAATGCTGCCATCTTCTCTAAGCCATGGTTGCACACTTTGCAGCCAACCTTTAAAGGCACGTACTTCAGCAGCGTAATTAATTTCGTTCGGCTTTTGTTTTTTTAGTTTTTGTTTTTCTTCCCGTACTTTTTCTTTTTCCGATTCGCCTTCTTTTATCAAACCTACTTCCCGCTCAAACACTTCCATTTCATCTGTTTCAAATGGTTCTTTTGGTAACACACGCTCTTTCCAGTAAAGCCTGAAAGCCTTTATGGTTTCATGATAATTGACCTGCGGGTCATCCATCATGCGGATCCATAACGGTTCTTTACTGTAGTGTTTACTATGGTGGGATTCAGCCGCTGATTGGGCAAAGGCACTGCCTGTAAAAAGCAGTGCCAACAGGAGTAGTGTGCTTATTTTTTTTGTTATCATTGATCAAGTAAGAATGAAAAATGGTTTTATGAAAATAAAATTACTTGCTCTTTTCGATCTCAAATCCAAAATCCATAATCATCGGAAGTGGCTCAACACGCATGGCCTGTTCGAAAGTAAACTGGTATTTGCCGCCTAAAGGAAAGCGCACATTTTTTTTAATTGGCACTTTAAAATCAAAAATATCTCCGGCGCCACTACCCTGCCATTCGCCTTTGTTATTGGCTAAAACCACTTCCATCGTGTCTGTCGTGATTTTCCCATCGGGGTATTTGGTGGTAACAAACAAATATAAATTGTTGTATGGGTAGGTATCCAAATGACGCACCATTAACGAAATGTTATTAAGCGCTTGTGTATCGGTGATTTCTAGATCAAACACTGCTTTATCCTTGGCGTGCCATTCATTGTCGGCAAACGTCTGGTATTTACTAAACACCACATTGTTATTACACGAAGAAAAAGCAATTGCACAAGCGGCAATCACAAAAAAGTACCTAAACTTTTGGCAGACCCGGGTTATCATTTTTTGGTGGATTTGGTTTTCTATTCGGATTAGTTCCGTGCGACCTATTATCAGGCTGCTTTGGTTTTTGATTGGCTGCAGGCTTGCCCTGTGGTTTGGCCTGCTGCTTATTTTGTCCTGGTTCTTTTGGTTTTTGATTCGGGTCTCTTGGTTTTTGATTTGGATTTACGCTCTTCGGCCTGCTTTGAGCTTGTTTTGGACGTTGACTAATTCTCCCCTTACCACCACCGCCTTTGCGATCGAAGCGGGTTAAACTATCCTGACCTACCACATTTTCAAAATTTGGTTCCTGAACTATAATTTTCTCTGTTATTTTAATGGATGGTATTAAGGCGTCAGGTGATTCACCGGCTTTATTGGCTTCCAGAATTTCATGAACCGCCTTAACATTTAAAGGTATAAAAACACCCGGATCGCTGCGGTAACTGAACCACATGGTACGATTAAAAATATCCGTCTTCTGTAAAAACGCATCGCCTTTTTTGGTCAGTAATTTTTTACCATCCATGTCCGGGAATTCTTTTAAAGCATCGAGATAACTATCTAATTCATAATTGAGACAACATTTTAATTTACCACATTGACCCGCTAATTTTAAGGGGTTTAGAGATAACTGTTGATACCTTGCTGCACTGGTGTTTACCGTTCTAAAGTCGGTTAACCAGGTGCTGCAACAAAGTTCACGTCCACAAGAGCCTATGCCGCCCAAACGGGAAGCTTCTTGACGGGCCCCAATTTGACGCATTTCAATTCTTACCTTAAATTCATCGGCCAAAACTTTGATAAGTTCTCTGAAATCAACACGCGCATCAGCTGTGTAATAAAACACGGCTTTTGATTTGTCACCTTGAAATTCCACGTCACTTAGTTTCATTTCGAGACCAAGTTTTAAGGCAATGGTGCGTGCCCGATACATGGTATTGATTTCGAGCGCTTGAGCTTCACGCCATTTATCCAAATCGCCAGTTTTAGCTTTACGGTAAACTTTTTTTATTTCTTCATTATCAAAATTAATGTTGCGCTTTTTTAACTGCAGTCGTACCAATTCTCCGGTTAAGGATACAGTGCCCATATCATGACCTGAAGTGGCTTCTACAGCAATACTATCGCCCACATTTAAACTCAGGTTATTGGTATTTCGGAAAAATTCTTTACGTGAATTCTTAAATCGTACTTCAACAACATCACATGGTTTTTGACCTTCCGGTAGGTTCATGTTTCCCAGCCAGTCAAAAACGGTTAATTTATTACAACCGTCGGAGGTGCCACAAGATCCGTTATTATTACATCCGGCAGGTGTACCACTAGTTCCGGTACCACATCCTCCACTACTACATCCCATATACTTATAAATTTTACGCTTAAAGATAGGATTTTTAGGGCTTTTAAACAAATTGCCATGAAGCCTATTGAAAATTTTACCCTTGGTTCTGAGTAAGATAAGGAAGGGCTTTGGCTCTTTTTGTTATCTTTGTTTTTCTTGAAAAGAACTTTGGTATACCCGCTTTTAATTTTAACCTTATTCCTAAAGGCTCAGGATAAGATTTATTTTTTAGATGGGAGTTGTAGCACTTATAAAATTCTAGAAATAAATGATGCTGAACTTATAGTCGCACCCATAAGTGAATCAGGAACGCCTTTTATTAATTCAAATGAGACCATTCTTAAAAAAAATGTTTTATTGGTTGAATATAAAAACGGCAGTGTTGAGATTTATAATAAATCGAAAAATGATTTGCGGTATAACCCCAATCAAAAATCAAGTGCTAAGGGTTCTCATTCCCAAACGTCAAGCGAAGATCTAAATTTTTCTAATTTTGGCTCACTTAATGCCTTGGCACTTTGCAATGCTGATTTAGCGGGTTTTTATGAGCACACCCTTCCTGAAAAAAAATACGGCTTGGGTTGTATGGCAACTTATAATTTTAATCCGACAACAACTGGTGCAAACGCATTTATTGACATACTGAATAATGCCAAAAAAAATTATGACATCGGTGTTTTCGCAAATGTATATCCCAATCGCATGAGAAAAAGAACTTCCTTTTTTTTCGGAATCCTTGTTAAATACACATCCTTTAACTTTAACAGTGTGATTGAAGAAAAGGTGCCTAATTCAACTTCCATCACTATTAAATACGTTCCTTCTCAAGGAAGTCAGCTAGCAAGCCTTGTTACAGCAGGCTTTCAGACAAACATGACAAAAAGTTTCTTCCTCAAATATTTTCTTGGGCTTGGCGGTTATAACCTAAGAGGGAGTTATAAAGAACAATTTAATTATGCAATCAACACGAATCGACCTCCAAATACGGCTCCTTATAATAAAGGGTTTATGCCAAAACTCTATGTTGGTATCAATGCCGGATTTGCCTTTTGATGTATAAACTCATAGTCATATTCAGCTTTATAACGTTTACTGTTTTTGCGCAGGATAAACTTTTTTTTGCTGATGGAACTAGTCAGCGGGGCATCATTCTAAGCATTGGAAAGGATCAGGTTTTCTTTAAAACTACCGATAGTTCTCAAGTCATTCCCTATAATAAAAAAGATCTTTTGCTCATTGAAGATTATAAAGGCTCTCGCATTTTATTCGGAGAACCGGTTAAACAAACTACTTCTCATCAATCCAAATCTACTCAAGATAGCCTAATCAAAAACAGTTTTGGCATGCAACCTCTGGCATTACTTTTAGGCCGACTTACCTTTAATTATGAACGATTACGTGATGATGGAAAGATTGGCATTGTAATACCTTTTTCACTGAGCTTTGATCCCTTCGCTAAACTTGCCTACCAACTCGATACCAATAAAAACAAAGCGCCTTTTAAAAAAACAAGAATTAGTTTTATCACCGGTGTAGATGTAAATTTTTACATCGGTAAACGCGAAATTTATAAATTTTTCATTGGACCGCGTGTAAGATACGGCACCGATATTATTTTAGGCGAAGTTCAAGGCTATTCATTACAAACTCAGATGGGATGGCGCATATCTCGAACACAACGCAAAACCGTTCAGCATATTTCTTTTGGATTCGGTTTTGTTAGGGTTATCAGCTCACCGGCTACTACGGCTATTAATGCCAAAAAATCGTATTCCTGGATGAGCCTAAACTATAGGATTGGCATTCGCTGGTAACGCTCGGTAAATCCCAGGTTGCCTTGTAAACCGCCACTATGTATGATGAGAATTTTAGATTGCCGCTTGAGTTTTTTAGTTTCGATTAAATCGAACACCGCATATACTAATTTGTTGGTATACACATAATCCAAAGGAATTTTATTTTCTTCTTCAAATTTTAATTTAAACGCAATTAGTACTTTGTCATATGCTGCATATCCTTTAAAACAATAACGATTGGTAATGCTGTGGCCCTTAATGGTTTTCTGATCAAGTGCCTCATTGCCGTTAATTTGAATAGTGCTTTCAGGTATGGTTTGTTTTAATAACCGCATCGCATCCTGTGGTAAAACATTTTCTCCCTTTAAAACACTTATTCCTATGACATGTTGATTGGTGCGGGCCGAAGCCATTAGTCCGCCCGCTGTTGTGCCGGTACCGCAAGCAGTAAAAACATAATCATAGTCCCAAGTAGGGTTTAAAATATCCATACAACCCAACAATCCTTCCTCATTATTTCCTCCTTCGGGCACCAAATAAAAATCGCCAAACCTAGTCTTTAACTTCTCAATAAATGCCGTTTCGGTTTTACGGTCATAGGCCTCTCTGCTTACAAAATACAAGTGCATGCCCTTGCGTTTTGCTTCAGTTAAGGTTTGATTTAGTTGCACCGGTTCTTCGCCGCGTATGATGCCAATACTAGTTAACTGGTGGTCAGCACAAAAAGCGGCGGTTGCTGCTATGTGATTAGAATAAGCCCCACCAAAAGTTAAGATCGTTTTTTGATGTTGACTGAGCGCCTTTTGGTAATTGCGTTTTAATTTGAACCATTTATTACCACTTACTTCTGCATGAATAAGATCAAGCCGAAGCATGTCGATTGTGTGAAGGCTGTTGCTTTGGATCTTATGAATAATAGGTGAATACGAAATCAAGACTAATTGTTTAATTGATCGCCCCTTAAAACCCTGAATCGTTTGCGGGCTTCAACCGTAAAGATGCTACCCGGATATTTGGTTAGAAGGTCTTCGCAGGCTTGTTTTGCCTTTTCTTTGTTTTGAATATTCTTTTCGTATAATTCAGCGAGTTTAAATTGTGCATCATCTCCATACAATTCATTTGGATAATACTCAATAATATTTTTATACATTTCTTCGGCTTCGGCAAACTTGCCTAAATTAAAATAGATTTGTGCTTTTTTAAAATAAATATCATCGCCCAAGGTATGTGTACTAAATAACAAATTAATACTGTCCATTCGAGCTATCGCATCCGAATAACGATGTTGTAGCGTCATCAAATCGGCGCTTGAAAATAATTTGAGCGGAATGTCATTAGTATCCACACCAATGGCATCGGTAATAATTAAACTCAAATCAAGCGCATCGTTGGCAATAAGTTTGGAAGTCGCTCCCTTCAGAACGTCAGCCTGTGTTTTAGCCCAAGCAAAATCGCCAGCGTAATAACTCAATTTAGCATTCCTAAATTTAGCTTCCTGACCAATGGTTTCGTATTTGTAATCTTTTTCTACTTGTGAATACAATAGTGATGCTTCCCAAATTTCGCCTTTAATTAAATAAATATCGGCTAATAATAATTTGTAGTCGGCTTTCTGTGTTGATTCAATGCCGGCTTGCTGAATATAGTTTAACAACAATGTAATGGCTTCATCACTTTTATGTAAATAATAGGCTTTAAGATTTGCCAAGTTTTTTAGAATCTGTGTATTGTTGTAACCCTGCTTGTAACGCTCGTTGGCCTTAGTGAGTTTTTGTTCAAGCTGAAGCAATTCATCAACGGCAGGTTGTGGTTTTTGCGTCACTGACAAATAATCAACTTGCAAGCCCTCAATAATGGCCGAATCATAAAATAAATTCTCAGATCCTTTTGCAATGAGATAATCGTAACAGCGTTTCGCCATGTCCCAATTTTTATTAGAACTGCAGATTTTTGCTAAATCATAAATCCTTTGTCCTTCTTCTTTTAAACGTTTATCCAATGCCCGCGATTGAACGAAGGCCCCTTCGAAATCATTCTGCTGTTTCAGAATAAAAATCAAAAACTCACTTAATACAATTTTATCCGGGTCTCTCTGAATGCGTTTTTGTAACTCTTGCCTTAATAAAGGGTTTTTTATGCCTCCTGCTTCATCATCATAACCCAGCGAATTTTGAAGATTCGTTTGCACGGTTTGAATCTCTGTCTCTCTAAATTCAAGTGCATCTAAATATTCATTTATCATGGCGCTCAAATCACCTTTCGCTTTAAATACCTCGGCACGTTCATAAAAATAGGGGTAATCGGGATTTGCTTTTTTTCCTTTATTATAGGTTTGAATAGCGTAATCAAACAAACCTTCCTCCATAAAGGCATTTGCAAGATTCTGTATATAGGGCTGCACCGGCGTTAATTCTTTTATCGCCTTTTCATAGTTTTCTTTTTCCTTTTTTGCATCATTTAATAAATTTGAAATCTTTCCTAAATAAACATATAAGAAAACATCGTATTTGTTTTGTTTCAATTCCTTTTTCGTAATCTTTTCTGCTTTGCTGTAATCCTTCACCGCAACCAAACTTTTAAAATAATAAGGGAACCAATAAAATGGGTTTTTATTGAATAATTCTTCGAAATACAGATTTGCTTTATCAAATTCTTTTAGCTCGTAATACTGCATGGCCAATTTATCGGAGGTATTACTTTGGGGCATTGCAGTCATGCCAATATTAACTTGAGAAAAACTGGCATTTTTCATCAAAAACAGTAGAATAAAATATAGGATGCTTTGAAATCTCAGATTCATGTTACGATGTATAAATATACAACCAAAGATTTGTTTCACGAAGGACTGTACAGCCTTTTTCGTTTTTTTCACAAATAAGAAATGAGATTGATAAACCTTGAACGATTAAGCGTTGAAGCCTAATAACACTTTGTTGCCGTTTTGTTCGAACTGAATAAAATCACTGAGGTTTTGCATTAAAAATACACCACGACCACTTATTTTATCGAGATTGGCCGGGTCTGTGGGATCGGGTAAATTACGGTAATCAAACCCGGGACCTTCATCAACCACCGAAAAAATAAGCTTTTTATTTTCCGACTCAAATCCTATGCGCACAAATTTTTCAGGATCATCGGCATTACCATGATGGATGGCATTATTCACTGCTTCAGTAACTGCTATAAGCATGTTGCCATATATGTCTTCATTAACACCATAAACCTGACATACGTCTTCAATAAGCCGTTCAACCAAACGTAAACTTTGGGTGTTTGAGTTTATTTTTAAGGACTGGTATTTGGTAGGTATCATTTACTTAAACTATTGAAATAAGTATTAACTTTTTCTTTATAAAAAGGAGTTAAACTTGGCGGAACGGTATTTAACAATTCCATTTCCTTTTCTTTTAGTCTTTTATACTCTAAAAATTGACTAGGGTTGCTTAAATTCTGAGTTTTTGCTTCATTACTTTTACGTTGCTCGTCTTGCTCCCTTTCTCGCTCAGCTTTTTCGCTTTCGAGTAATTTACTCAATATATCTTGCTGTCTTTTAAGGGTTTGGTTTGTAATTTGCTTATTTACAAGCTCTTTCTCGGTTTCTTCCATCATGTTGGTCATACTTCCACCAGGGGTTTTTCCATTGTTTTTTAATTTATCCATTAATGCCTGCATCTGCCTCCTTAAAGCTTCCTGCTGAGCGGCCATTTTTGCAAATTGCTCGCTGCTGCCCGGCATATTCACCCCGCTTTGACCATTCTGACCCATTCCTTTACCGCCTTTTTGACCTGGTTTTTCGCCAGGTTTATTCCCCGGCTTTTGCCCCTTGTCAAGTGCCTCTTTTAATTGCTGCAATTGCTGATTTAACTGCTCTTGTAACTTACGCATGTTGGCTACCGACGAACCTTTCTTTGAAGGACTAGACCCTGAACCCGATCCTGGTTTTTTACATTTGCCTTTACCCGGACTGCCCTTTTTTTGTTTCATTTGTGCCTGCATTTGCTCAAGCGACTCGTTTAATAAAACCGCCAAATCATTTACCGATTTCATGGTAAGTTGCATGCGCATGGCACTTTCTGAGGTATTGCGATCGGCCAATGCTTTCACGGTTTTGTCCATATTAGAATGAATGGAACTAATCTCCCGATTTATAATGGCGCTAATTTGTGGGGCTCTTTTACTTAAGGCCAACAAACTATCCTCTATAATTTTACTGTCGTCTTTTAATTTATTTTGTTGTTTAGGAATGCCTAAATATTGAGGATTATCAATACGTGTTTTTGGCAAGACCTTAATTAAATCTTCCTGCGCAAAGGATAAGTTTAATAAATTTTCAAGAATTTGTCTTAGCGCCGCGGCATTTTCGCCATCTTGCTTTTCTTCAGAATCAGCCATCGCTTGCTCCATGGCATTTTTCATCTCTTCCATTTTTTCGGCGGCACTTTTTTGTGATTTGGAAGCGTTCTTTTTATTGTTCTGTTCTAATTGGTCAGAACTGTTTTCCATATCTTTACTAATCTCATTTTGTTTTTCCTCCGTTTCAGGAAGTTTGTTCGGCTCTTCTAATTCCGCATTTTTTTTCTCAATCTCTTTCAGCTCCTTTTTTAAATCTTCAAATTCTTTTTTAATGTCATCCTGCTTTTTCTCTAAGTCTTTTGAATCGGCTTTTTTCGAATCTTTGTTGTCTCCCTTTTTGTCTTCTGCTTTATCAGAAACATCGTTCTTATCATTAGACTTTTTATCTTCTACTTTATCCGACTTATCGTTTTTATCATTCTGCTTTTTTGTGTCGGCATTCTTTTCGTTCAGATCCTTCTTAGCGTCCGTTTCTTTATTTAGTGCAAGTTCTTTGTTTTTAAGTTCATCCAGTTTTTCTATGGCACTCTGCATCTTTTGCTCCACTTCAAGCTGTTTAAAGGCTTCCAGATTTCTGTCTAATTCCTTTTCAATGTCTTTGTTGTTTAATTTTAACTCTTCCAGCTTTTCCTGCACCTGATTTTTATCGAGTTTTTCAAGCATTTTGTTTAACTCATCAAATAACTTTTTCATTTCTGGGGTCATCACATTTTCGAACAAAGCTTCCAGTTGCTTTTGTTTTTCCATGATCGACTCATCCATTGGTGTGAATTCACTTTGTCGTTTATTGTTCTCTTCGTTTTCCTTCTTCACCTCTTCTACCTTGTTCTGAAGCTCCTTTTGTTTTTTCAAAAGATCTTCCAGACTTTTCTTATCCTCATAACCCAATTGTTTTTTATCGTTAATCTTCTTAGCCAAATCGTTTACATCCTTTTGTAATTGTTTTGCTTTCTTAATACTTTCTTCGAGGTCTTTTTTGATTTCTGAATTATTTTTTTCAGTTGTTTCATTAATCTCGTCCTTACTCGGAGCCTTAAAAATCATGAGCTGGGTTTTTGAAGATTTTGGCCCGATTACACCATCGTTATCAAAGACTTCAAAATAATATTCTACTTTGTCGCCCGGATTAAGGCTGTAGGCAGTGGCATCGAATAAATAAAAATAAGATTGGGTAATTTGTTTTTTAGCAACGGTTATTGGATAAACGCCACTGTTCTCATTAGTCTTTCCGGTAGAGTCGGTGCTGATTTTTTTAAAATGAAAATTCAGCTGCGAAAAGCCGTGATCGTCTTTTATTTGTCCACTGAAATAAATATCCTTAGGGTTTATGGTGTCCACCTTTTCTGTTACATCAATGGCAGGAAACTGGTCGGCAATAACATGAATGCCATAATTTACAGAATCAGATTCGTTTGAAACAAACTGATTGAGTGTTTTAATGGTGTAATTGTTATTTTGAAAAAAGCGGCGAGAAAAACTAAATTGATTATCGGCTTCTTTTTCGGGTTTAGCCATTGAATCGGCAAACTGCAAGGTTAAACGATCGGTGTTTTTTGTATTAAAAACCCAGTTCACCTTGGTGCCTTGCGGAATTTGCAGGTCACCGGTATTACTCAGTTGTTCATTTGGTTTTTCGAGATAGGTCGGATAAATAAGTTGCAAATTAAATTGCACCAAAGAAGGTTTAGGCAATACCTTGAGTTCGTATTCTTTTGAAAGATAACCGGCCGCAGACAATTGAAAATTGGTTGTAGTTTGGATATTGGTGAACGTATAATAAAAGTGATTAGCGCTTTCTTTTTCGAGTTTGTATTCAATGCCTTTTATCTCAATAAAAACTTCATCCGGAAATTGCGTGCCACTTATCTTCACTTCGAGCTTATAATCTAGGGTTTGAAGTGCTTCTAACTTTTTATTTTGAATGCCAAATTGAAAAGGCATTTCTTTTTCATAATAGGTTTGATAATGCACTAAGCGCGCGGTACTTTTCGAAATTACCTGAGGCCAAATGATAGCAATGGCCGTGGTAAACAGAAAAAGCGGTAAAACATATTTTAAATACTTACGGTTTTCATTCAAATCGATGGCCTTCGCAAAGGGAATCGGATTTAACTCGTTTATTTTTTGTGTAATGCCGGCAAGTAATAATTCTTGCGAGCCATTTGCATTTTGATTGCTTTGTAATTGCAGTACATTTAATAATTTATCCTGCACCTGCGAAAAATGATTTCCAATAATAGATGCCGCCTGATCGTAACTGATCACAGGGCCTATTTTATTTAACTTGAGTAATGGAACGATGATATAACGATATAATACCGCTAAACTGGCGAGCAGAAAACCAAAAAATAAAATGGCCCGCACCAGTGAATTAAATTCCCCAAAAAATTCAAGCAAAACAACCGAAAGGAAAGCTCCTAACAAAATACCACTGGCGTAAATGCCCCCCTTAAGTAATTGATTCTTATAATACCTGCGTATAAACTCGTCGAGTTTTTGAATGAGTATATGGTCTGTGGTCTCCAATAGTAGCGCTACACAAATTTAATATTATCCCGCACTAAGGGACCCGGAAATTTGTTAAATAGTGATAAGTTTAGTTCTTCGCTATTTTGCGGTAAATGCGCTCATTACCTTGTTGCAGTTCTATGAGATAAAGCCCTTGTTTTAAATCTTTTAGGGGAAGGTTCATTATGCCATCTACGAGTTCAGCAGTAGAAGTCGTCAACAAAGCCCCCTCCATTGAATAAACCTGATAAGGAATGCTGCTGTTGCTTGTCTGACTTAATTCGATCTGAAGCTCAGTATTAAAGGGATTCGGATAAATGTTCAGGTCTTTAAATGCTGAGTAGTTATTAATGCCAAGAACACCGTACTTAACGATCACTTCCATATCTCTTTCAGTATAACCAATGTTTTGATAAGTGCCCAAGCTGTTTTTTCGCCATTCAAATACTTTATAAGCAAAATTATAAAGACCCTGAAATTGAGGATAACACCAATCAATAAGGCCGTTTGTCGCGCCAATATCAAAGTGTCCGGATTGTCCAAATTCAGGATAAAAAAAGCCCGGTGCGTTTAGGCATGGAGTGAAAGCGAAAGATAGACTGTCGCCATCATTATCATAAGCACCATGGTTTACCGAAAAACAAATACCCATGGTTGCTTGATCGGTTGGAGGATGCATAAAAGCAGGGGAGCTATTTAAACCCATGTTTGCAGTAAGACTCATTTTAGCCTCGATAGAAAATGGAATCATTAGCGAATTGGGAATGTTGTGAATGCCAGAGGTTCTGTTTGGATCGGTACTCCTAATAATATAGTCTCCGGGATAGGTATGCGTGACTTTGTAAATATTTTCCTTTACTACATAACTAACAGTATTAACAATTAGGTCGCCACACATAGACGAATTACAGCCACAGGTATTGGTGCCATTAACTCTTAGGGCCACGCCTTTGGTACCATCACCAAAATAAACGGTATCAACACAACGGTCTGCAATGCTAGGACCACTATCGGTATATTTAATTACTGTTATGGAATAAGTAAACACCTCCACATTAATACCGCCAACAATTGAAGAAAAGGGCGCAGTGCGTTTGTAAAGAATTTCACCGGAACGGTTATGCGATGCCTGTGCGAGAATAAAAAAAATTAAACATGCGGCAAGTAGTACTGATTTTTTCATGAGAATGGGGTTTGACTATTAAAGGTAATAGATATTATTTCCTTTTGCAATAATTTAAATTGCTAAGACCAAGCCTTAAAATTTAATAATTACCAAAGAATCTTTAAAACCGACATACAGTTTGTTTTCTTTATAGCGATAGGTGAGTCCGCTTTTAGCATATGGTAGCGGCTTGCAGGCTTCTTCAAACAAGCGATGATCATAAGAGCAGAAACTCGAATCCTTTTGATAATAAAGAATAGATTCATTTACCTGAAATTGTTTTAAATTTTTAATGCTGATAATCTTGCTGAAGGCGCCAAAAATATCGAAGACGTAAATGCCTGTTTCGGGACAGTTTAAATACAAATACCCATTGTGTTCGCACATAAAATTCGGGTTCAACTCTGTTTGTAACACCTGCTTAAGATTACCGGTAAATGCCACTTTTTTGGAACTTTCGTTAAACCGAACGAGTTCGTTGTTTTGTTTGTTATAAATCCAGAAACTATTGTTGGCGCCGGCACAAACCAAATCACTTTGCTCGTAACCCAATTTTTCGAGCGATACTTCTGAACTATTTAAAGAGAGTTGATCATCTAAAAAAACAATTTGTTGGAAGTCGCGGTAGTAAAGTAATACCTTAAGTGGATTGGTGGCATCTACCGAGGTGATATTACCCAATTTTAAATTACTGTATCGGCTAAATAATTTTCCGTTTGGTAAATACTTCATTAACTCCTCTTCCTTCACGGTATAGATATTCCCAATATTGTCGGTTGCAAAAAAATCCAATTTAGTTTTCACCACCAAACGATCGGGTTCATCCTTCAACATAAAGGAGAAGCCAAGTAGCGCATAGCAGAAAAAAAGATATGGTCTAAACACTTTCATTTACTTGGTTTTACTCAGGTTTAGAATTTCTTCCAGAATTTTTCTTTCATTGCTTAATCGTGGTACCTTATATTGCCCTCCTAATTTATTATTTGCTTTAAGCCAGTTAAAAAAACTATTTGGCGGCATTTTTATAACCAGCGGAGCATGCAACACATAATTGTTATAACGTTTGGCTTCATAATCGCTGTTTTGTTTTTTTAAAGTTTCATCCAGCACTGCAATAAAAAAATCAAAATTATTCGGTTCCTTTTCAAACTCAATCAACCATTCGTGTGTGCCCGAATTTTTATCCATAAACACCGGAGCCACAGTATAATCTTTAACCATCGCATGTGTTTTTTCACAAGCTGTGGCAATTGCTGCATCGGTATTGTGCACCATCAGTTCTTCACCAAAGGTATTGATATATTGTTTGGTTCGCCCCGATACTTTAAAACGATAAGGGTTGGTACTGGTAAATTGTACCAAATCACCAATGCGATACCGCCAAAGACCGGCATTTGTAGTGATAATCATTTCATAATCGGCTCCTATTTTTACTTCTTCTAAATTTATGACCTTAGTAAAGCTATCTGTTGCCACATCCTTTAACTCCAGAAACTCATAGAAGATGCCGTAATCGAGCATCAAAAGCATTTCATCACTTTTTAACTGATCCTGTATTCCGAAAAAACCTTCTGACGCATTAAAGAGCTGCATATAATTCACCTTATCGCTCCCGAACAATTGATTAAACTGATCTTTATACGGCGTAAAACTTACTCCGCCATGAAAATACACTTCCAAATTTGGCCAAACTTCACGAATGCTGCTCATACCCTTTTTTTGAAGGATACGTTTTAAGAGAACCAGCATCCACGAAGGTACGCCTGCTATACTAGTAACGTTCTCATTCATCATGCTTAGTGCCATTTGCTCGAGTTTACTTTCCCATTCATCCATTAAGGCAATACTCAAATCGGGTGCTCTGAAAAAATCGGCCCACATGGGTAAATTTTGAATGATGATAGCACTCACATCGCCATGAAAAGAATTATAATCGCCAAACTGATCTTCTTTAAAACTTCCACCCAGTGCCAAATTTTTTCCGGTAAATAATTGCGTTTCGGGATTGTTATAACAATGCAGCGTAACCATATCACGACCGGCGTTGTAGTGACAACCATCTAAGCTTTCCTGGCTTACCGGCAGGAATTTACTTTTATCGGTGGTGCCGCTGCTTTTAGCAAACCACTTAATTTCCGAATGCCATAACAAATTTTGTTCGCCTCGGCGTGTTCGATCTATTAAAGGCTTCAGACTTTCGTAATTATTAAGTGGGATTTGATTTTTAAACTGTTCGTAATTTTTTATATCTGCAAAATGATAATTTGTTCCGTAATCTGTTCCAGCAGCTTCACTCACCAGGCGCGACATCCATTCTTGCTGCACATCAATGGGGTATTTGATGAAGAGCTCGATCTGATGCATGCGCTTTTTCATGAGCCAACTGGCTATGGAATTTAAAATGGGCATTACTTTTTAAATTTTTGTAAAAGTTCGTTCAAGGACAAAGCATTCAAACAATTTTCTTTATCCAACATGCCTTTGCGGGCCGCACAAACACCATAATACAAATCGTTAAAACCATCCATGTGATGTGCATCGGGATTAATGGCGATCAACACTCCTTTTTCCATGCAATAGGGAATCCAGCGCCAGTCGATATCCAAACGATAGGGATGTGCGTTTAATTCGATGCTTACTTTATTGGCAGAACAGGCATCTATTATTTTTTTATGATCTATGGGATAGCCGTTACGCGCCAGTAATAAGCGACCGGTTGGGTGGCCCAAAATGGAGGTGTACGGATTTTCGATGGCTTTAAGCAAACGATCGGTGGCTTTTTCTTCATTCATTTTTAAATTGGAATGAACCGAAGCCACAATAAAATCAAATTGTTTGAGGATCTCTTCAGGATAATCGAGTGAACCGTCGTTTAAAATATCACTTTCAATGCCTTTTAAAATGGTGAAACCCGAATAGGTTTTATTTAATTTTTCAATTTCTTTAAACTGGTCAAGTACACGTTCAATTGGGAGTCCTTGCGCATACACAGCTGTTTTTGAGTGGTCACAAATTCCAAAATACCCATAGCCCATTTCTTTACAACGATCGGCCATTTGTTTTAAAGTATGCACCCCATCACTATAAGTACTGTGGTTATGGAGAATTCCTTTCAGATCGCTTAATTCGATCAGTTTCGGGATTTTATTCTTGCGGGCACGTTCTACCTCTCCCAAACCTTCGCGCAGTTCAGGTTCTATGTATTGTAAGTTAAGTGCCGCATAAACTTCCTTTTCGGATTCGAATTTTTTATGGCTTAGTGAAGAAAAATTAATTTTTTCAAGATGTTCAGGCTTCGCACTAAATTCTACTGATTTATAAAAAAATTCATCGGGCTTACAAACTTCATAATGCATTGGCAGTGGAATTGTTTTTTCTAAGGCACTGATATCTATTTTGATTTCAGCATCCATTAACATGTCCAACTTGTCTATCACTTCATCTTTACGTGCCATTTGACCAATTAAACAGACCTGAATGCCCGGTTGATTTTCGCGGATAACATCTACCAATTTCATTAAAGGCTTTTCAAGTGCGGCATAATGAAACTTATTGGTGTTTAAAATTTTAAATTCAATGTTTTGTTTTACGGCTAACTGCGTTTTTTCACCGAAGCCTTTTAAACCGATTAATCGGTTTTCGTTACAGGCATATAACAATTCACCAATGCTCTCAACTTGCAATTCGAGCGAAAGTTGCCTTACTTTTTTAGGCCCAAGACCTTTCACCCCCAACATTTGAATGACACCGGCAGGCGTTTTTTCAACTAAGTCACTTAAATCTTTGGTTGATCCAGTGGTAATTAATTCGACAATCTTTGCGCTGATACCTTTCCCTATGCCTTCAATGGATTCGATCTCTTCCTGTGTTTTACCTTCAAAATCGTACCGTAATTTTGAAAGTTTGTATGCAGCATTGGTATAGGCTTTGGTTTTAAAGGGATTCTCGTTATGGAGTTCCATTAATTTGGCAGTAATCTCAAGCGCCTCTAAAATATCGTCGTTACTCATCATGGTATAAGAGCATTGGCTATTAAAAGGTCAAGTGGAGAAGTAATTTTTATGTTTTCTTCATTCCCTTCTACTAGAAAAATATTTTCACCGGTTGATTCAAATACCGTGGCATCATCGGTAAAATGTGAACTATAATCTTGTTCAAAAGCTTTTTTAATTTTTGAAACTAAAAAACATTGCGGCGTTTGGATGATCTTAAATTCGTTGCGATTAACCGAATGGTTAATGTTATTGCTTATTTTTCGGAGACTATCATTTACTGAAACCGATGGAATGGCATTTCCCTTTTGCAAAGCGATTTCAAAACAACTACTAATGGTTTGTAAAGAAACAAAAGGTCGTGCGGCATCATGAATACCAACAATGGAAGTTGGGTTTTCTATTAATACTAATCCATTTTTAACAGAAGCAAATCGGGTATCGCCACCAAAAGTTAGTTGAATGGAAGCTTCAGTCAGTTCAAATTTCTGGATTAAAGTTTCAAGATGCGATTTGTAATTTTTATGTACGCTAATAATAATCCGAATTCCCGCATTATAATTTAAAAAACAACGAATCGTTCTAATTATGATGGGTACTCCTTTGATTTCCAAAAATTGTTTGGGTCGATCGCTTTTCATACGACTGCCAACACCACCGGCTACTATAATAACGTATTGTTCCTGCATGTCGTTAATTAATAAAAAAGGCAAGGTCAATCTGCCCGATTCTAAATTAATAAAAAAAACCCAATACAATTTGTATCGGGATTTTTGAATGATAAAATTGTCTTATTATTTTTTTGGAGCGAAATACGCTTTCGACATGTCCATATAATTTAATGGATTCTCTTTCATATTCATGATGTTTTTTTGAACCAATCGTAAATTTTCATCATAAAACAAAGGCATAAAGGCCGCTTCATCTATAATAATCTGTTCGGCTTGTGAAAATAACTTGTATCGTCGCGTTTTATCAGGTTCCGAACGGGCAGCGTTGAAAAGCGAATCAAACTTTGCGTTTTTAAAGCGACAGTAATTGATATAGGACTTATCCATGTAATTGTTAGGCACGTGTTTACCATAAAACAAGGTGAGAAATGATTCCGGATCGGGATAATCACTAATCCAAGCATATCTGAAAAAATCGCTTTTACCAGATTGCACGTTTTCAATGTGTTCGGGCCAGGACACGACATTCATGTTTACATTAATCCCTAAATTATCGTTAAGCATTTTTTGAATGCCTAGTGCTACCAGAATATTGCGGTCGCCACCACCACTGTTAATTTCCAAATTAAAATCGGGCAAGCCTTTCCCTCCCGGATAGCCGGCAAGAGCCAATAGTTTTTTTGCCGAATCGGGATTATATGTATAACCCTTTAAATGCTTATAATCATACCCGTTTTTTTCGAACACATCGGTATAAGGCACTATCCCGTAGTCGGCCGAACGCCCTTCGCCTTTTAAAATGTAGTCGGCTATTTTATGGCGATCGATTGCTAAATTAAAAGCTTGACGAATTTCTTTAATTGAAAAGAATGGATTGGTTTGCAAATTAAATCCATAATAATTAGTGCGTAAAGCAGGCGACGAAAAAATTTCGAAACTGATACTCCGGCCTGAATTAGCCTGGTTGTCGCCAAAAATTTCATGAAATAATTCTACAGGGATATTATAGATCATATCTATCTTCCCTTGTTTAAATTCCTGCACTTCTGTTTTTTTATCCGGAATAAAAGTCCATTTTATCCCATCCAGGTATGGCAATTTATTTCCACTGGTGTCAATTCCCCAATAGTCTGCATTTCTTTGCATGCTCACACGCTTCCCCTCTATTAAACTGTCTATATAAAAAGGCCCAGTTCCTACACATAGCATGCGCATTTTATCGCCGTATTTGGCATAGGCCTCTTTGGGGTAAATATAACAACCGGGCATGGCCAATATATTAAGAAAATTAGCATCCGGACGAACCAGTTTTATTTTGAGGGTACTATCATCTATTACGGTAATACCGCTAAAGTTTCGCACCTGCCCTGAAGTTGATTCGGCAAAAAATTCATCCGCTCCTTCAACACGATCTTTGAAAGTGACATCATATTGACTGTTATTAATATTTTTGGAGCACAGATTTTCAAAACAAAATTTTACATCCGAAGTTGTTACAAACCGCCCGATACTATCTTTAAAACAAGGATCGTTGTGAAATTTTACTTTACTACGCATGTGAAAAGTGTATTCGAGATGATCCGGGCTGATATCCCAACTACGCGCAATAGCAGGAATGACAGCCAGGTCACTTTCGTTATAACGCGTTAAGCCTTCATAAACCTGTGAAGCCACGTGGTAGCTATTCATTTCATTAATGGCAATAGGCATTAAACTTTTAATGATTTCAACTTCATTTACACGCAGTACGCCACCTAGTTGGATACCGCCTTTGCCAATTGAACCCGAACCAATTGACTTATCGCCTCCGCAATTGAACACTAACAGAGCGAGAGGAATCACAAGAACTGTAATGATCTTTTTCATAAGGCTAAATTTGGAGGGTTTATACTCTAACAAATATAGGTTACAATACTCCAAAAGTCACATAATTTAGATAAAAGTGCAATAAAATTAGACCACTTAGTCAATTTCGAGCAATACCGGACAATGATCGCTGTGCATGGCCTCAGGCAGAATAGCAGAGTGGCTCAAGCGTTCACGTAAATTTTCGGCAGTTAAATTATAATCTATTCGCCAACCCAGGTTCTTCCCGCGTGATCCGGCTCTGTAGCTCCACCAGCTGTAGTGGTGCGGGTCTTGATTAAAATGCCTGAAGGTGTCGGTAAAGCCAGTATTGATAAAGTTTTCCATCCATTCGCGCTCTTCAGGTAAAAAACCGCTGGTATTGGCATTGGATTTTGGATTGTGTATGTCGATGGGTTTATGACAAATATTAAAATCGCCCGATAAAATGAGATTTGGGATTGTTTTGCGAAGTTCGGTCACATAGTTCTGGAAATCCTCGAGCCATTTCATTTTAAATGCCTGGCGCAACTCACCGCTACTGCCACTTGGATGGTATACACTCATCACCGAGAAGTTATCATAATCGGCTCTTATAATTCTACCCTCCTCATCATAGGCTTTAATACCACAACCATAAACCACATTGTTAGGTTTGGTTTTTGAAAATATGGCAACACCGGAATAACCTTTTTTTTGCGCCGGATACCAAAAGTGATGATAACCCAGTGCTTCAAATTCGATTACGCCAACTTGATCGGGACTGGCTTTAATTTCTTGTAAACATAATACATCCGGATCCGTTTCCTTCATCCATTCTATTAATCCTTTACTCATAGCGGCTCTGATGCCGTTTACGTTATATGATATGATGCGCATGTCAACTATTTTGAACGACGAAGGTAAAATTTATGAAGCGAAAAAAAACCTCTACCTCAATTTGTTTTGATTAGATTTTAACTGCTTTGTTTGAATCGTCTCGCCTTAAATAAAGCAAAAGTGGTTTTTCTACATAGCTGTTTACGCCCCATGAAAAAACAAGTAGAATGCCGAAATACAACGTAAAAAACCAGTTACTTTCAATAAACGAAGGCGTAATAAACTGATTATATACAATCCAAATTGGGTACTGAAAAATAAACAAACCATAACTCAAATCGCCTAAACGACTCAAGGGCTTTAAGGCTAATGTTCGGCCAATAAATGAGGCGTCGTAAAATAAACTCAAAACAAACACAGCAAAAAGCGGCGATAAAAGTCCATTATGAATGTACCTCATCAAAGGATTTGGAATAAAAATAATGCTCAAAAAAAGCAATCCGGTTAACACAAAAACAACACTTGCACGCCTTTGTAGCTTCAGTGGGATGGCATTGCTTAGAATTAATCGTGCGCTAAACATGCCTGCAAAAAAAGTGCCAAAATGCCAAAGCGGAAAAGCATTCATAAACTCCTCGCTGTGTTTTGAATAACTTATAAACGCCATAAATAAAATATGCTGTAGGGATTGCAAGACCCATACAGCAGCCGTAATGTAAAACAAAAACCTGTTGGTCTGCTTCATCAACCACTTAAGTATGAATGGGAAAAGGGCATAAAAAAACAATTCAACCGATATTGACCAAGTAGGATAATTAAGATCGAGTACAAAGCCCGGCAGAATACTTTGTAAACCCAAGCCATGTATAATTACCACCAAACCTTTTGGCGAAGAATGATTCACAAACAATACCAGCAGCAGGGTAAAAATAAACGCAAACCAATACACAGGAAAAATACGCGTGAATCGTTTTTTATAGAATTGGGTCGGACTTACCGTTGTTACTTGCGGACCATAAACGAGGGTCATCACAAAACCTGAAATAAAAAAGAAAAAAGAAACCCTGAAACCGCTGTTTAAAATAAATGTCTTTAAAAGGGGTGTATTAAATGGATAATACTTCACACCATAATGAAAAAGCACCACCCCAAAGGCCAAAAGGAAGCGAATAAAATTTAGTGGCTTAAAATACAAAACTGTTTTTTGATCGTTGAATGAAATAGCAAAAAAGCGTTGCGGCTTTTGTTTACCAATTTACAAAATTGTTTTCCGAAATAATTTTTCCGAAAACAATTCTGCAGACCGGTGCACCTTTAGTTTTTAATCAGTTTTAAGGTGCTTTCTTGATTGCTTGCTTTTAATTTCACATAATACAATCCATTCGCATACTCAGTCAGATTAATTTCAGTCTCCTCATTAACTAATTTTTGAACCAAAATTAATGCCCCAATAGAATTGTAAACTTCTATACTGCTGTTTTCACCGGCTATGGTTGAATGTACTTTAAAAACACCCTTTGTTGGATTTGGGAAAAGTTGAATTAAACTCGTTTGATTACTAGTGCTTGCGATGCCAGTACAGGCATTCACTATAACAGTTGCCGTGCCTGAATTTACACATCCACGCGCATCCGTTCCGGTTACATTATAAGCCGAGGTTCCAATTGGATTAACGGTTATTACGGTTCCTGTAGCATTGGTGCTCCAGGTATAGGTGCTTGCGCCACTCACTTTAATGGTGGTGGATTCCTTAATGCATATTGCCGAACGGGTGGGCACTGCAGCAATCACCGGCAAGGCCATAGCTGTAACGGTGCAAATAGCCGTATTACTTACACAACCATTAGTTCCCGTTCCAACTACCGAATAATTATTCACACCTAAGGTAGGCGTAACATTCGCAAAAGTGCTTGAAAAAACGTATGCCGGGGCGCCTACGGGCGTTATGGTAAATCCTTGTCCAATACAAACCGTGCCACTGTTAACCGATACGGTTGGCGTTTCTTTTACGGTAACAAAAGCTGTTGCAATATTTTGCGAAGCGCATCCGGTGGCATCTACACCATGAAGCGTATAGGTTGTACTAATAAATGGCATGGTGGTAAACGGCGGTCCGCCAATAATACCAATCGGATCAAGTGTATACGTGATAGCTCCGGTGGCATTAAATGTTACAGTAACCCCCGTGCATAAAATAGACGGTGTAACACTTAAGGCTACAACAGGGGCTTGTATGACGGTTACCGAAAAACCAATAGGTGCAGAGGTACCACAGGAATAGGTGGCTGCTACCGAAACGTTACCGCTGGTGCCGCCTAATGCAGGGATAACAGATGTGGTGCTGCTTCCACCCCAGCCCGGAGGCAAATACCAAGCATAAGATGTTGCATTTGGAGAAGCACTTACGGTATAATTATTGGTACTCCCCTGACAAACCTGTGTTGGTCCTGCAATAGAAGTAGGTGGCATCGGACTGTATGTCGCAACCGGAACAAAACGATACGCAGACGGTGTGGTTACCTGAAATAAAGTATTGTTGCGACCCGGAACACCTATGCCCTGTGTTCCAGCCGGGTTTTCAATACCTTGTGTACCATTGTAAATATTGGTGTTAGAAGCATTAATGCTGTTGGAGTGAATTTCGATCACATTGGTAGTTTCGAATAACACAATTTGACCGTCATTTAAACTGGTATTGTAGTTCCAAATAGGCACATTGCTGTAGGTTACAATAAACCGTCTGTTTGGCATTGTCCCAATGGTTGTATAGGTAATACTACCTCCCATATTTGGATCAAAATCATTCATGTTAAGTGCTACAATACCATTCGGACTGGTAGGATCGGGGAAGGTTTGAGCCGGGTTAGAAAATGCCAAACTCGGTGGTGAACCGATATCAAACTGGATAAATCCATTCGAACAAATAAGCACATTGCTATAAGTTCCACAGTAATAATTAAAATTAAAACCTATGGGCAATGGAGAGGTAATCCCGTCGTCAATAGTTGGAAGAAAATAAGGAATAACATTCGTGCCGCCATTTGGAAAGGCAGAATAAGTGATTGGCGCTAGCGTATAATTATAACAAGAGAACACGCATTGCGACTTCATACGACTAAATGAAATTAGTGTAAGACACAGTAAAAAAAGTAAGGATTTTTTCATAGGGTTCTGTTTAATAGTTTTATAACTCAACTAGGTAAATATAAATTTACTGATTTTTTTAGAAATTCCTAGATATATTTTTTAAGGGTCTTTAGCTAAAGTCTGAATGGATTTAGATTTTACTCCTTTGAAATAAAAACCATGTCGTTTTGGAGTAAAAAATTTATTTTATCCAATTTCAAGGCAAAAAAAATCCCCGGTCTTAGGCCGGGGATCTGTATTTAAGAAAAATATTAGTTGCCTTCTTGATAGGCTTCAATAGACATTTCAATTTTCACCATATCAGACACCGAAGATCCTGTAATACCAAAATCTTTTCTGTTTACCATGGCTTCTCCCGCAAATCCTGCAGTTTGGAATTTATGTTCCTTGCCGCTTGCATCCGCTTCCACATTGCTTTCCGTACCAAAATAATTAAAGTTTAATTCTACATCCTTAGTAACACCTTTCAGCGTAAGTTTTCCTTTTGCTGTAAAAGCATAAGCGCCTTCCGATTCATTCTTCACCACATCAGTAGCAACAAAAACAGCTTTGTTGAATTTTGTTACATCAAAAAAGTCTTCTTTGTTTTTTAATTTTTCATCACGGTATGAGTTTTGAGTATTCAAAGTTGTCATATCTAATTGAATAAAAATTTTAGGGCCATTAACATTTTGAAGATTCACAAAACCGCTATCAATGGTAACATTTCCTTTGGTATTGCTTATGATGTGTTTAACACTAAAATTCACTGAGCTGTGAACACCATCTACTAAAAACAAGCCTTGTAATTCGGCAATGTCTTTGGTGTTAGCAGCAACTAAACTATCACACTGATTTTGGCTGCTACACGTGTGTTGCTCACCATTAATCATACAGGTAAACACACCGGCTTGCATGGCACCTTTTTCGCAACAAGCATCTTTACCACCGTTTTGCACGGCAATGTATGGAGCAATAACCAAGGATACGATACTCATTAATTTAATGAGAATGTTCATAGAGGGCCCTGAAGTATCTTTAAATGGATCACCAACTGTATCACCGGTTACTGAAGCCTTGTGTGGTTCTGATTTTTTGTAAAACATTTCTCCATTTATCATCACCCCTTTTTCAAACGATTTTTTAGCATTATCCCAAGCGCCACCGGCGTTACTTTGGAAAATTCCCATTAACACACCGCTAACAGTTACACCGGCTAAAAGACCACCTAATACTTCCGGTCCAAAAATAAAACCAACAAGTAATGGCGTGATTAAGGCAATAGCGCCTGGCAATATCATTTCACGAATGGAAGCTTTGGTTGAAATAGCGACACATTTTTCATACTCCGGTTTTGCTTTGTATTCCATGATTCCCGGGATTTCGCGAAACTGACGACGAACCTCTTGAACCATGTCCATAGCCGCTTTACCAACCGCCTGGATACAAAGTGCTGAGAAAATAAATGGAATCATACCACCCACAAATAAACCGGCTAATACTGGTGCTTTATAAATATCAATGGCATCAATCCCTGCAATACCAACGAAGGCTGCAAATAAGGCTAAAGAGGTTAAGGCGGCTGAAGCAATGGCAAATCCTTTACCGGTAGCAGCTGTTGTATTACCTACGGCATCTAAATTATCGGTACGTTCACGCACTTCAGGAGGTAACTGACTCATCTCAGCAATTCCACCGGCATTATCCGCAATCGGTCCGAATGCATCAATTGCTAATTGCATAGCTGTTGTGGCCATCATACCGGCTGCAGCAATGGCTACACCGTATAATCCGGCAAAATAATAAGATGACATAATACCGGCTGCCAAGGTTAAAATTGGAATCACGGTAGACTTCATCCCTACCGATAAACCACCAATGATATTGGTAGCATGGCCGGTTGAAGATTGTTGAATGATAGATAATACAGGAGCTTTACCCATTGCCGTGTAATACTCAGTTACAATACTCATAATAGCGCCTACAACTGTACCAACTACAATAGCTAAGAATACATTTAAGTTAGTGAACTCATATCCACGTAAGCTTAATTTTTCAGGTAACATATACATTACGATGAAGTAAGAAGCAATTACCGTAATTAACATGGAAGCCCAGTTACCTAGGTTTAATGCATTTTGTACATTTGATTTGTCATCTTTAATAGTAACAAACCAAGTACCGATGATAGAGAAAATAATACCTAAACCACAAATTACCATGGGTAATAAAATTGGAGACATTCCACCAAAATTATCTACCACTTTAATTTCCTGACCTAATACCATGGTTGCTAAAATGGTTGCCACATAAGAACCAAAAAGATCGGCACCCATTCCGGCAACGTCACCTACGTTATCGCCTACGTTATCGGCAATGGTAGCAGGATTACGAACATCGTCTTCAGGAATTCCGGCTTCAACTTTACCAACTAAGTCGGCACCCACATCGGCTGCTTTTGTATAAATACCACCACCTACACGGGCAAATAAGGCAATTGATTCGGCACCCAATGAGAAACCAGTTAAAACCTCAATGGCGGTTTTAACGGTGTTTTCACCCAAATTAGCGAATATGGCCAAAAATGCAATAAACAAACCACCTAAGCCTAACACTGCTAAACCGGCAACACCTAAACCCATTACAGTTCCACCGGTGAAAGAAACTTTTAAAGCTTGTTTTAAACTCGTGCGGGCTGCTTGTGTGGTACGAACGTTGGCTTTAGTAGCCACTTTCATGCCAATATATCCTGCGGTTGCAGAGAATACAGCACCTATGATAAAGGCAATGGAAATGATCCAGCTGGAGTGAATTTCCTGACCGTTTACTTCATGTATAGTTCCTGAATACGCTAATAATGCAGCAGCAAACACCACAAAGATGCTCAACACTTTCCATTCTGCTTTTAAAAAGGCCATAGCGCCATCAGCTATATAACCTGCCAGCTCCTGCATATTTTTATCACCGGCATCCTGCTTGCTTACCCAGGCAGACTTAATGGCCATTACTATCAATCCAATTATCCCGAGAGCCGGGACTAAATAAATAACACTTTCGTTCATAATTTTAATTTATAGGGCTGCAAAAATATACATTTTAGTCGAATAGTGAAAATTTTTATCAAATTGATTTACAAACTGTTATATTTTAAATCGCGAAGTCGGAATTTGATAATTTAGACGCTCTGATTTTAGGCTTTACCCTAATTTGTCAACAGGGGCCATTTTCACAAGTTAATGGGGTAGCATCCAATAAATAGGTCGCGTTAAGCCCCGTTTTTGGTGTGACGCTAATTTCATCTAACAATAAATTGTAAATTCATCTTTTTATCTATGGAACATTTTGATCTCATTGTTATTGGTGCCGGTCCTAGCGGATACGCCGGAGCCATGCGTGCCATCGATTTTGGGAAACGCGTGCTGCTTATCGAAAAAAAACGCATCGGTGGTGCCGGGGTATACGATGGCGTATTAACATCCAAAACGCTTTGGGAACAGGCGCTTAAGGTAGCCTCCATCCGTGAGTTAATTCCGGGTTATGAAGCCAACATAGAAAGTATTACCAAAATTGTAAACGAGGCCATCTTTGAACGTAAAACACAAATGACAGTACATTTACAGTTACTGCAAACGCTTCCAAAAAAATTATTTACCTACGAAAAGGGCACGGCCTCAATTCTTGACAAACATACCATTCAAATTATTAAAGAAGATGGCCAGCTTAAAAAAGTTAGCACCGATTATATGCTCATTGCTACAGGCAGTCGCCCGAGGATTCCCAACAACATTGAAGTTGATAATGAGATCATCGTTACCAGCGACAGCGTTAAAAATTTTACATCCCTACCCAAAAGCATGGTGGTGCTTGGTGCGGGGGTTATTGGCTGCGAATTTGCCACCATCTTTTCTGCCTTTGGAAAAACAAAAGTTTATTTGATTGATAAAGCCGAACGAATTTTGCCATTTGAAGATGAGGATGTAGCCGAGATTATTAAAACCAATCTTGAATTACAAGGGGCTCAGGTTCATCAGGGCGCTTCCTTAAATCGCATGGAGATAAAGAACGGTAAAGTTGAATACGAACTCGCCTATAAAAACGGCAGCATTGAAGTTATCACGGTTGACAAGGCACTCGTCTCCATTGGCCGTGTTGCGAACGTCGAAAACATTGGTCTCGAAAATGTTGGAATAAGAATTAACGAACGAGGGTCTATTTGGGATGATGATACCCAAACCAATATCAGTAATATTTATGTTGCCGGTGATGTGACTACCGAAGTGGCTCTGGTAAATGTGGGGGAAAGAGAGGCAAGGCATGCCGTGGTTCGTATGTTCGGACCGATAGTTAAACCACTCACCTACAAAAACATTAGTACCATTATGTTTTTGAATCCTGAGGTGGCCTCAGTGGGCATGAGCGAGCAAGACTGCATCGCCAAAGGAATTCCACATAAAGTCGTGAAACTCGACTTTACAACCAACGCCCGTGCCATTGCCATGCGAAAAACCAAGGGCTTTTTTAAAATCATAGTAAGCAACGATAATGGCATGCGTATTTTAGGCATGCGTGTAGTTGGCGAACATGCCAGTAGTGCCATACAAGGTGTTGCCTATCTCATTCACACCAATCAGGGAATTAGAGAACTGGCTGATATGATGCACCCACATCCGAGTATTATTGAAGGGGTGCAAGAGTGTTTACGCATGCTTCTTAATAAATCAATTTACAAACCTTATGTGTTTAAGGATAAATTAAAATGTTATGTATACGAAAACGGCGTTCACACACCTATTGAACAGTTGATTGAATGAGCGAATTAAGAATTTTTGCATTTTTTATTTTAGCAAGGTTTTAAATTAAACTAACTTTGCCGCAATGAACAAAAGGCTTTTTACGTTTATTTCTGTTTCGTTTTCAGTTGCACTTCTCGTGTTGATTTGGTTTCAGGCTTATTGGATTAACAATGACTTTAAAGTGCGAGAGGAATATTTTAAAAGCCGTGTAGACGATGCCTTAAATAAAACCTCAGCTAAACTCGAACGACTCGATCCGCGAAGTGATTATAAAAAACAAACCATTCGCACTTCCGGTATTGTTTTTAATAACCCCGACATCAAAGGCCAAAACAACAATCCCATTGGGATGCTAAGTACCGAGCTAAGTACCGACAGTAACGGACATCAAAGCAGTCGGTATACTAAAAAAGATTTGTTGCGTGAAGATTCGGGCCAAATTGACATTCGTGCTAGCCGTTTTCTTAAAAGTTTGCTCGATCAGCAATCCAGTTTAAAATCACAAAACAAAGATCTCCCTAACAACATTGTTGGCAACAGTTATTTTGACCTTTCGTACACGCAAAACTTTTACAATAACCGCAAACAAAAAGTAGATACCGTTTTACTCGATTCCATTTTAAGACATGAACTTCTTGCGCAAAAAATTACAGCCCGTTATAATTACTCATTAACGTTTTTGTACCCCGGCAGTCAACACCACAGCGATCTCAAACAAGCCGAGAACGCACTCGATTCCTTGGGCGTTGAACATTATGTGGTAAACCTTTCCCCCACTAATTCCTTTATCGATCCGGAATACCTCATTGTTTATTTTCCAACACAGGATAGGGATGTATTTAAACAAATGTGGCCTTTTTTAATTACGAGTATTGTTGTCATATTAATTCTCACGTTCTCCTTTTATTACATCATGGTGAATAATTTAAAACAAAAAAAATTATCGCTCATCAAAAATGATTTTATCAGCAACATGACGCACGAGTTTAAAACACCCATTAGCACCATATCCCTTGCCAGTGAAATGCTAGGCGACCAGAGCATTTCGCAGACTCCGGAAAAAAAACAACGGTATTTAAAAATGATCCGGGATGAGAATAAACGTTTAAGTGTGTTAGTGGAGAGTATTTTACAAACTTCTATTTTGGATAAAGGGGAATTTAAATTAAAACTCAGTGAAGTAGATGTACACGAAATCATTAACACAGCCATTAATAACACACACCTCTTAATTAATCAACGCTTGGGTACTGTTAACACCTTTTTAAAAGCGCAAAATTTTAAATTACAGGCCGATCGGGTTCATCTTACAAATATTATTTTTAACCTCATCGATAACGCCATTAAGTATTCGAAAGAAATTCCCGAAATCACCATTTCAACCTATAACACTGCCGAAGGCATTATGATTCAGGTAAAAGATAATGGGATTGGGATTTCAAAAGAAAATCAACGTAAAATTTTCGATAAATTTTACCGTGTGCCTACGGGTAACGTTCATAATGTAAAAGGTTTTGGTTTAGGCCTTTCCTATGTTTTAGCCGTAGTTCTTAAACACAACGGCACCATTTCTGTTAACTCAGATGTTGGGAAAGGAAGTACTTTCAGTGTTCATTTGCCGATTTGATAATATTTGTTAAATTTGTTAAAATGGCAGGCTTAGTGCCTACCTTTAATTAAATCATTTAACATTTAGTATTAATGGAAACTGTTAAAACACGCATTTTATTAGTAGAAGACGACCCAAGTTTAGGTCCACTTTTACAAGAGTACCTTGAGGCCAAAGGCTTCGAAACCAAATTAGCAGATGACGGGAAAAAGGGAGGAGATGTCTTTTTTAAAGGATCTTTTGATTTATTGTTGTTAGATGTAATGATGCCGGTTAAGGATGGCTTGAGCTTAGCTAAGGATATTAGAGTGGTAGATAAAAACATTCCTATCATCTTTCTTACTGCCAAAAGCATGAAAGAAGACACCATTGAAGGCTTTAATGCCGGGGCCGATGATTATATTACCAAGCCATTTAGCATGGAAGAACTCTTAGCCCGTGTTACAGCTGTGCTTAGAAGAACCAACAAGGTTCGTTCAACTGAAGCGGAAGACGTGGACTTTAAAATCGGTAAATACCAATTTAATTCGGAAAAACAAATACTACAACATGATGGCGTTGAACAAAAGCTTACCACCAAAGAAAGTCAGTTATTACGGTTGCTTTGTATTCATAAAAACGATGTGCTCGATAGAACTTTTGCACTAAAATCAATTTGGCACGACGATAATTATTTTAACGGACGAAGTATGGATGTTTACATTGCCAAACTGCGTAAGTACTTAAAAGACGATCCAAAAGTTGAGATTATCAATATTCACGGTAAAGGATTTAAATTATTGGTGAATCCATAAAATCATTAAAACTAAAAAACCCGATTCGAAATTCGAATCGGGTTTTTTTTGCATTTTAATTTAGTTTAATTCGGCAACATTATTACCACGCCGGACTTATTATAAACACGGCCTTCCAGATCTTTGTAATGAACTTTATAGGTGTACGAATCTTCTTTTAAAGGCAAATCGCTTTTGTTGTTTAAAGTGCCATCCCAGCCCTTGGTGTAATCTTTTGTGTTAAATATCACATGCCCCCAACGATCATAAATATCCATTTCATACGTTTTTGCATCCAATCCATAAGGAGAGAAAACAGGTAAAAATTTATCATTTAAACCATCTGCATTCGGCGTAAATGAGTTGGGTATGTAAACATTAAAATCGTTTTTCACTTCCACAAACTGACTCGTTTCACTGGTGCAACCAGCAAGATTAGTAGCATTTAGGGTGATACGGTAATTACCAATTTGCGGAAAATTAAATTGAGGGTTAACATCGGTAAATTCATAAAGTCCTTGTACCGTCCACACATATTTATTATTAGAAAGCACCGTACTTCTATTGTTTAAAGTAATTTCAGGATTTGAAATACTTAACTCGTCAGGATAATAGGTGAAATTCGCAGTGGGTGATTCTTTCACCAAAATTTTTGGTGATAAGGTATATTGAGCGATACATCCACTTGCGTCGTTATCATAGTAATTAAACACCACCGTATAAGTACCGGGAGTATGGTAGGTGTGATTGACTGAGAGTCCCGATTGGTCGGGTGTTCCATCACCAAAATTCCACGACCCTGAACCGGAAGTTTTATCTCCTGTTAAGACAATGAGCGCAGGTGCGCAGGCTTCATATTTATTACTTATGGCACTGATTGCAGGAACTGCTTTAATATTAATGGTGATCGAACTTCTATCGGGACATAACAAAGCGCTTGTCGCAGAATAAGTGAAATATTCAATCACATTTGGTCCTACATTAGCCTTATCAGGATCAAACATGTGCCCATTAATAACCCCACCTTCGTTACTAGTGAATATGAATTTAGTGATATCGGGGTTTTGAACCATACTAAAAAGATCAAAAGGTAATTTGTTTTTGCAATAGAATAGTTCAGGCATTTTTTCAAAACCGGCTGAAATAAATTTATCTATTGTAACAGATTGTTGCGCATAAGCCAAGCAGGGTCCAACTGAAATACTGTAACTGATTAAATTCGTACCAATAACCCCTAGTGCCGGATTAAAAACCCCGCTAGGGGTTATGAGTCCAGCTGTTGCCGAACCAAACAAACCGCCAACCGGACTCACCATAATTTGAAATGGCGCCGCATTATTACATTTTGGGCTAACTTTAGCAATACTTGGTTCGGCTAAAGAATACACTTGAACATTAACCGTAGCTTGATCAGGGCATAAGCCACTGGGTTGGGAAGAGGTGTTATACTGCAAGGTATATTTACCCGGACCTGTAACAACCGGATTAAAACTAGTTCCTGAAATTCCCGGACCAGTCCATGTGCCTAAATTACTTATGGTAATTGGTGAGAGGTTAACAGGCGACCCGTTATTACAAACATCAGGCACTAAACCGCTAATGGCCGCCGAAATAAATGCCTCTGTGCTAAAATAAACACTTGAACTCACATTACACGAACTTGTACCAATTACATATTGCACCATGTTGCTACCAACCGGACTTTGTGCCGGCGAAAAAACACCGTTAGCATTCAGAAATGGTGATGTGACCCAATAACCTATTGCGGGGGTAACGGTTAACTGTACCGGCGATCCGGCAGTACAAAATGGTCCGGCTTGAGTTATAACCGGTGTTTGCGGATTTAAAACTGAAGCAATAATAGTTGAAGATTCGGGACAAAGGAATGGATCGGGTGTAGATACGGTAGAATAAACCAAAGCATACGTATTGGTAGGTAATCCAAGTGGAATAAAAAAGTTAGCAGCCACATTGCCCGACCAGACCCCATTGGTGTTTTGCACAATAGTCATGAGGTTAAAAGGAGGCGTACTTACACACATATTTGGCACAGTACCCGTTAGCGCGGCAGTATTATATCGCGAAACGTTAAAGGTTCTTGACGAAGAGGCTACGCAGGTTCCTTGACCAGCCGTATAGGTAACCGTGTTAACCGTGCTCCAGGCGCAAGATGAAGGTGTTTGAACACCCGATGGTGAAACCCCGGTGCTGCCTGACCAAAGGCCACCCGTTGGACTAGCAATTAATTGAACGGGTGCGGCATTGGTGCATTTTGCTGTAATGTTTGAAATGGTTGGAATTACCGGATTAAACACCGCAACTTGAAGATTCACGGAATCGGGACAAACACTTGCATCTGGCCATGACCAAGTACGATGCTTTAGAATATAATTACCTGTTGCTAAACCAGCCGGATTAAAATTATAAATAAAGTTGAGTGGAGGTGGCGGATTAACCACATTTGGGCCAGACCAGCTGCCTGTTACAGTGGTTTGCACAATGTTCATGAGATTAATGGGAAGATCCTGAACACACATGGGGCTGATACTGTTTGTAAGTGTTGGAGGAACATATTTGGAAACAAAAATTGAGTCGTAATTACTTACCACGCATGTACCCACACTTACTGCATAGGTAACAAGGTTTTTATAGCTTCCTGCAATGGCCGGATTAAAGACCCCGGCGGGCGAAACAGCCGGATTTGCGCTCCAAGTCCCACCTCCGGGAGTCGCCACTAAATTAATAGGGCTATAAGTGTCGCACATGGGCGGCGGCATGGTTAAGGAAGGGGTTAGAGGGTTATTGATAATAACTTGCATGGTTTGCGAGATGGGACAGGTTACAACCGTATTGGTAGGCCAAACCGTTATGGTATAAACCAAAGTAGTAAGCGTTACATTAGTTGGTGAAAGGGGTGGAAAGATGGTAGTTACCGGAGAAAAAGGCGACCAAATCACCGAGCCGGGGCTGGGTGTCCAATTAAAGGAAAATGGTCCAGGCGTAATGGGTATAGTAAAATTAACGGCGGCCGAAAAAGACCCACCCTGACAAATACTGGTATAGGTGGGATTAACGCTAAAATTCGGATAGGGTACAACACTAATGGTCGTTACTGCCTGACAGGTACCTGTTGTTGGAATACCATTCAGCGTTGCCGTGGAAGACCCTCTAACCGTATACGTTGCGTTGGCCATAAGCCCTGTAACAACAGCACTGGTAAAGGTTGAACTGAAACCACCGGGGCCTGACCAGGTGAATGACGTAACAGAACTACTCGTCGTGAGCGCCAGAGTAGCCGTTGATCCTGCGCATATCATACCACTATTAGTTGGACTCACAAAACACACGAGTCCACAATTGGTAGAAGCTGCACCCGGTGACAAGGCATTTTGCTGCGTGAAGGTAATATTCTGAGTAGCACCGCTAAAATTGGTAATAAGCATGATATAAAACTGACCAGGTAAGCAGTTGGCTATGGTGCAGGTTTCGGTAGGTGAGCCCGAATAGCTGCATCCATTTGAGGTAGCGCTACCATAACCCGAACCCGGAACCTGTGTGGCAGAGGTGAGATTACCGCATTGATTTAAATTTGGAAATGGTCCCCAGCAGATAAAATCAATATCATTGGTGGCCGACATGGTAATAACCATAGAACCAGCCGTGGCCGTTTGAAAATAAAACCAAGTTGGGCGCGGCTGTGAACCTAAACAACCGTAGTTTGGACCCGGTTGTGCAACACCTCCACCTGTTTGTGCAGGAAAATTCATAACCTGTCCTGTGCAGAAGGGTGTAGGGTTTGCGCAAACCGTATTGGCATTTTGCGCTTGAGTCCAAAAACTTAAGCCGAGGAAAAGAGCGATATACCTTACTATTTTATGGGACTTTTTCATATAGGAAAACCACCAGAGGCTAACATTGAAATTTATAAGAAACTAAGATATTAAAAAACATTGATCTTACAAAGATATTGTAAATATTAAGGGGCGCCTTATTGCTCACTCATTCAAGCCCACTGTTTAGTAAGTGAAAGGACTTTTGTTAACTAAAAACGCCGCAAACCAAAAGGCTGCGGCGTTTATACTCATTTGGAAATTAAAGCTTAGTCCTTTTTTCCGCCAAATAAACGAAGAAGGAAAAGGAACAAATTAATGAAATCAAGATAAAGGGTTAAGGCACCCATAAGGCCTAATTTACTAGACATCACTGATTCGCCACTGTTTTGACCCATTTCTTTAATTTTTTGAACATCATAAGCGGTTAAACCGGTAAAGATGATAACACCTAAAATACTGATGATGTAATCCATTTGTGCACTTCCTAAAAACATGTTAATGAGCGAGGCAACCACAATGCCTATTAAACCAATCATTAACAAACTTCCCATTTTGGTTAAATCTGTTTTGGTTGTATATCCTGCTATGGCCATAATGGTAAATAAAGCCGTGGTGCTTAAAAATACGGTCGCAATAGATCCTATTTGGTAAACAAAAAAGATAAAACTAAAGCTAATGCCATTAATAATGGAGTAGGCCACAAATAGCGCAATGAGAGCGGGATAGGACAACTTGTTGAGTCCAAAACCCATCCCTAAAACAAAAAGTAAAGGCGCAAACATCACAACATATGCGAGGGTAGTTGGCTTAAAGCCTGTTTCCGTTGGTGTTAAAAGAAATGCAGTTAACTCGGGCACAAAAGCAAAAGCAATCGCTGAAACCGAAGTGAGTAACATGGCGACTGCCATCCATGAAAAGGAAGATCGTAATAATTTGTTTTCGCCGGTAACGGTGGCAAAATCAATTCTGTCAATATTTGTACTTCTTAAATTGTTGTTGTCCATATAAGTGTTCGTTTATGAATAACAAAGATACTAATTTCTTGTGGTGGAAAAAGGTTAAGAATAATTAAAAGCAACTAGAAATAAAGGTCGCTTGTTTTAAGTTTTAAATAACGCATAACCGCCAGAAAGGCGCTGAAAGCCGAAATAATAACCCCAATAAGAATTATTCCGATGAATAAAATAAGCAACACATTTTCATCTTGTAATTGCAACAAATCGGGAATAAAACGGGTGCTTAAAATTAAAAATCCGGCCAATAATAATCCGGCAATCACGCCTGCTATCACCCCTTGTCTGAATCCCTTAAAAATAAAAGGTTTACTAATAAACGAGCGTGTTGCACCAACCAAATACATGGTCCGAATCAGAAAACGTTGCGAGTAAATGGATAACCGGATGGTGTTGTTAATGAGTGCTATGGCCACAATGAGCAGGGCCGAACTAAAAATGAGAATAAAAAAAGCAAGCGCCCGTGTGTTTTTATTCAATTTGTTGATCAACACTTTTTGGTACACCACTTCCTTTATAAAAGGTTTTTGCAACAAGGCTTTTTCTATAATCAAGAGTGTGTCGGTATTCGCGTAATCGGCATTCAACTTAACTTCCAGCGAGTTTAAAAGTGGATTGGTGCCTAAAAACGTTACAAAATCTTCGCCCAAGTCGGCCTTTAGTTTTTCGGCAGCCTGCTCTTTATTGATGAGATTAACGCTTTTGGTAAATTTTGAATTATTCAACTCCTGCAAAAGCACATCGGTTTGAGCTGAAGTGGCGGTGTCTTTTAAATAAATCTGAAAACCAACATTTTCTTTAAAGTGTGTAGATAATTTATTGGCATTAATGATAAGCAAGCCAAGAGCACCAAGCATAAATAACACCAAAGACAAACTGATGATAACTGTTGCCCCTGATGTACGTAATCGTTTTTTTGTTAACCTGTCGCTCACCTTTGTAATTTATGAAGCGAAGTTATTTGAATATCGCCAAGCTTTAAACCAAAGCCAAAGGATTAATTAACAAAGACTTGTTAAACCGATTAAACCGCGGCTATTTTAACACCCATGAGGAATAAGATAATGAGCGTGCCACCGACCAGAATTCGGTAGATACCAAAACCTTTAAAGCCGTATTTATTTAAAATACCAATAAAACTTTTAATGGCCAAAAGTGCTACCACAAAGGCTATGGCATTTCCAAAAGCCAGTAATTTTATTTCTTCGCCCGACAAACTAATTCCTTCTTTATAAAAATCGAGAAGCTTTTTTGCCGTGGCTGCAAACATCGTTGGCACGGCTAAAAAGAAAGAAAACTCAGCGGCTGCCTGGCGACTTAATTTTTGTGTTAAGCCACCAATAATGGTAGATGCCGAACGACTCACGCCCGGAAATAAAGCCAGACACTGAAATAAACCAATTTTTAGCGCATTGGTATTAGTGATCTCTTCTTCGTTTGTTTTTACAGGAGCTTTAAACCAGTTATCCACAAACAACAAAATAATTCCACCCACAAAAAGCGCAACCGCCACCCCAAACACATTTTCAAGTTGGGCATCAATCCAATCGCCCAACAGCAAGCCGGCTATGGCACTGGGAATAAAGGCCACAATCAGTTTCAGATAAAAATTTACCGATTTAAAAAAACGTTTAAAATACAAAACCACCACACTTAAGATGGCGCCTAACTGAATAGCAATGGTAAATAATTTTACAAATGGCGTAACCTCCATGCCCAATACGGCCGTGGCAATCATCATGTGACCGGTTGAAGAAATGGGTAAATACTCGGTTAAACCTTCTATAATGGCAATAATGAGGGCTTGTAAATAAGTCATAGATTAATGAACATAAGTGACCTGGTGAACAAAGTAATCAGACTCGCCCTGCCAGAAAAAATTTTTAATAATTTGTTTGTAATGCAAAACTACTTTTTTACCTTGATTGCGCTCCAGGCTATCATACACGGCTTTATCGTTGACCGAAAATTTAAATAAAAATAAGGGCATGATGGTGCCATCGCCCTGATTTAAACCGCCAATATTTAACTCGCCCTCGTAGGTTTTAAAAATGTATCCTTTTTTACTCACCTTGGTAAGCACACCCGAACGGGTGCCTTCGCTATACGTTAAACCGCAAATAAAATAATAAGCAGCCGCTATAAGCAGAATACAGACTAAAGCAATGAAAGCAAATTTTTTGAATTTGTTTTTAACCGGCACTTTGCTCTCCTGACCAAGCGGGCTTTCCATTACTTCGACAGCTGTTTGTTTTCGGCTTTTGGACGCCACATGATGGCCACAATGATGGTTACAAAACCAAGCAAACATACCATGGGAGCTAAGGTGATGCGTTGAAAATTAAAAATCTCAGGATTAAAAACATTCGGATCGTTACTCTTACCACCTATCATGAGTATATATCCCAAAGCGATTAAAACCACTCCGGTAACTAATACATAATAATTTTTTTTGCTAAAGGTTGATTTTGAAGGCTCCATTAAAATTGCTTGTAAATAAGCTTCAAATATAGTTAAAATTCATTTTACCGACCGCCTTTAAGCCTCTAATTGGTCCATTAATTTTTCGTAATATTGTTAATTCAATTATTATGGCAAAAGTAGCACTTATAACAGGCGTAACAGGACAGGATGGCGCTTATTTGGCGGAGTTATTACTCGATAAAGGATACGTGGTTCATGGTATCAAGCGCCGCAGTTCGATGTTTAATACCGATCGTATTGATCACCTGTATCAGGATCAGCATGAAAAAAACGTTCATTTTAAATTGCATTACGGCGATTTAACCGACAGCACCAATTTAATTCGTATTGTACAGGAAGTACAACCCGATGAAATTTATAACCTGGCCGCACAAAGTCACGTAAAGGTAAGTTTTGAAACTCCCGAATACACGGCCAACTCCGATGCTTTGGGCACCTTAAGAATTTTGGAAGCCATTCGTATTTTGGGTCTCGAAAAAAAGACCCGTTTTTATCAGGCCTCAACCAGCGAATTATATGGTTTGGTTCAAGAAATTCCTCAAAAAGAAACCACGCCTTTTTATCCACGCAGTCCTTATGGTGTTGCTAAACTATACGGTTTCTGGATCACTAAAAACTACCGCGAAAGTTATGGCATGTTTGCCTGTAATGGTATTTTGTTTAATCACGAAAGTCCTTTACGTGGTGAAACCTTTGTGACACGTAAAATTACCCGTGGTGTAGCCAAAATTAGTTTGGGCATGCAAGATAAGTTATTTATGGGAAACATCGATTCTGAAAGGGATTGGGGACATGCCAAAGATTATGTAGAAGGCATGTGGCGCATGTTACAACAAGATGAACCCGAAGATTTTGTGTTGGCAACCGGCATTAAAATTACCGTTCGCGACTTCATTAACATGGCTTTTAAAGAAGTTGGTATTAGCTTAAAGTGGGAAGGAAAAGATGAAAATGAAAAAGGTATTGATGTCGCTAACGGAAAAATTTTAGTAGAGATCGATCCAAAATATTACCGTCCATCGGAAGTAGATTTATTAGTGGGTGATGCCACAAAGGCGAAAGAGAAAATGGGCTGGAAGCCAACGTACACCGTTGCTGAATTATGTAAAGAAATGATGCAATCAGATCTGGAATTATTTAAACGTGACAAGTATCTGTTAGAAGGCGGTCACAAGGTTTTAAATTACAAGGAATAATTTTTGTTGATATCGAAAAAACGTCCTCTGTTTTAATGGAATTACATTCTAAAATATACATTGCTGGACACCGGGGCATGGTGGGCTCGGCCATTTTAAGAAACCTGCAAAAAAAAGGTTTTGATGCTTTTGTTTTAAGAACCTCATCTGAATTGGATTTGCGTGATCAGAAACAAGTTGCCGATTTTTTTAAAACCGAAAAACCCGATTACGTTTTTTTAGCCGCTGCTAAGGTTGGCGGGATTCAGGCTAACAATACATACCGCGCCGATTTTTTATACGAGAATTTAATGATCCAGAATAATGTGATTCATTCGGCGTATGAAAATAAGGTAAGTAAATTATTGTTTTTAGGATCCTCGTGCATCTACCCCAAACTAGCACCTCAGCCTTTAAAAGAAGATTATTTACTGAGTGGATTTCTGGAAGATACCAATGAACCTTATGCCATTGCAAAAATTGCGGGTATTAAATTGTGTGAGAGTTACCAGCGTCAGTACCAATGTAATTTTATTTCGGTAATGCCTACTAATTTATACGGACCAAACGATTCGTATAATTTAAATAACTCACACGTATTACCGGCCTTGATCCGCAAGTTTCACGAGGCCAAAGAACAGAATCTGCCATCTGTTGAAATGTGGGGAACCGGTTCTCCATTAAGAGAATTTTTACATGCCGATGATTTGGGAGAAGCCTGTGTGTATTTAATGCAGACGTATAACGGTACGCAGCATGTAAACATTGGCACCGGCATCGATCTGTCAATAAAAGACCTGGCTCTACTTATTAAAAAAATTGTGGGTTACACCGGCGAAATTAAACACGATCTGAGCAAACCCGATGGAACGCCGCGTAAATTAATGGATGTAAGTTTTCTTCATGCCTTAGGTTGGAAACACAAAATTCATCTGGAAGAAGGCATCCAACTGGTTTACGAGGATTTTAAGAAAAAAGAAAATGTAAAAGTCTGGTAAGTTTTAGAGACTGCCATCAAACATTTACTTTAAAAAAACATACACTGATTTGACATTTTCAGCAAAAAAAAATACTTTTCTGTTTCTCGCTTTCAGCCTGTTGCTCTTTCAAAAGACCCCAGCCCAGTTTTATAATTTACCCAACGACTATTCCTTTTCTTTACTTAGCGAAAAAAAACTGGGGGCTCCTGATTCCTCTGTTCATAGTGGTATTAAGCCTTACATTCCTTTCTTCTCAAAAAAATATGAGCATGTGACCGACACCCATCACTTGTTTAAATACATTGTGGATGACGCGCTGTTGGACATTGTTTTTAATACCCATGTTATAAAGGTTGAACCGAAGGCCGAAAAATTTAAACTGCGCATTGATCCCTTATTAAATTTGGAAGCCGGTCGTGATTTTGCCAATCAAAAACAAAATCGTTTATACAACAATACCCGAGGAATAATAGCCAGTGGTGCTATTGGCCAAGGGGTATATTTTGAAACCATGTTTGCTGAAAATCAATCCGTTTTTCCGGTTTATCTGGCCAATCAATCGCGCGCAGGCGCAGTGGTGCCAGGCCAAGGGCGTTGGAAACAATTTAAAAACGTGGGTTTTGATTATGCTTTTTCCTCGGGTTTTGTTTCCATACAAGCAGCAAAAAATCTGAATCTTCAAATTGGCCATGGTAAACAAAAGATTGGAAATGGTTACCGTTCTTTGCTTTTGAGCGACAACGCCTTTAATTATCCTTATGCCCGCATCACCCAGCAATGGTTTAAGGGACGTGTGCAATATTCGAATATTTATGCGGTATTTATGAATCTGGTACCTGCATCTTTAAAAATTAATCCCAATGCCGAGCGTTTGTATCAAAAGAAAGCGGCATCCTTCCAGTATTTAAGCATCAACGTCACAAAACGCATTAATCTTGGTTTTTTTCAGGGATTAATCTGGCAGGCCGGTGACACCCGTAATCAGCAGCATTTAAGCTGGCAGTATTTTAATCCGCTTATTTATAGCAATCTTGGGTCGTACAGTTTAAATTATAAGAATAATTTGCTGCTAGGTGCCGATCTGAAAATGAAATTAAGTTCGAAGGTAAATTTGTACGGACAAGCCATGTTGGATGGATTGTCCAAAATTGACACTATACCACATGGCTCTGGTCTTCAGGCGGGCCTTAGGTGTTTTGACGTGTTTGGTTTGCCGAATTTATTTTTTCAGGCCGAATTTAATAAGGTGAGCAAAACCGCTTATCAAAATCCCTCGCAGGGTTGGAGTGATCAGTCTTACACGCATTATAACCAGAACATCGCTTATACACCGGGCAATGGCACCGAATTGATCATTATTGGCGATTATAAATACAAACGTTTTTTTGTGAATGGCAAATACAATTATCAGGATGTGTTTTACAGTGCCGGCGGTCATTATTACACCAATATTGTCACGGCACGACTGGGTTATCTCATCAATCCGGCATATAACTTAAACTTATCGCTGGGAATGGTTTACAGAAAGCAAAAATTTTCTAACTTTATGGGCTTAAACAATGAAACCAATTATGTTTTTTTGGCTTTAAAAACCAGTTTGTATAATTTGTATTACGACTTTTAAATGGCAACATTAATACTTGTATTCTTAACTTCTTTTATTGTGGTGCTTTATTCCACGCCCGCTTTAATAAAAGTTGCTGTGTTGAAGCGTCTGATTGATGCCCCCGGTGAAGAACGCAAAATTCACACACGTTCGGTACCAACCATTGGCGGCATCATTATCTATGCCGGTACTTTGTTTGCTTATGCTCTGTGGTTTAATGTAGAAGACAGGATTTATTACAGTAAGATTTTTATGTCCGTAACGGAGTTCAAACTCATTATAGCCACCAGTTTGATTTTATTTTTTGTAGGGGTAAAAGATGATATTATTGGGACGGCACCAGTAAAAAAATTATTTGCGCATATTTTTGTCGCCCTTATTTTGGTACTGATGGGCGATATCCGCATTACCGGGCTGCACGGCATTTTTGGGGTTTCTGAAATTCCATACTGGGGCAGTGTGTTTATTTCCATTTTTACTTACGTGGTGGTAGTAAACGCATTTAACCTTATTGACGGGGTTGATGGACTGGCAGCCGGCATTGGCTTTTTGAGTTCCTGCGCCTTTGGCATTTGGTTTGTTTTTGCCAACGAATATGGTTATGCTTCCTTATCCTTTGCCTTAGCCGGTGCCTTGCTTGGTTTTCTCATCTTTAATTTTTCTCCTGCAAAAATATTTATGGGCGATTCGGGTTCGCTGGTCATAGGTATGTTTATTTGTGTGCTGGCCATTAAAATGATCGAATATCCCATTAATCAGCTCGATTCAATTTGGGTGCACGTAAGCAAGCCGGTGTTTGCCATCTCGGCACTCGCCTACCCTCTAATGGATACCCTGCGGGTGTTTATCATTCGTGCCTTAAAAGGCCAATCGCCCTTTAATGCCGACAGGAATCACATTCACCATAAATTAATCGATTGTAATTACAGTCATGTAAAAACTGTTTTAATTATTTACACCTTTTCCATTGTTACCATTGGCGCTTCTTTGCTTACCTATTATTCACCGGTGCCAACGTATAGCCTGTTAACGGTTGTCATTTCCTCGCTGGTTTTTTTATTCATTGTGATTAATATTAACAAACGAAAAAACAAGACAAAAAGTGCTTCTTAAATAAGAAACTCTTTTCGTAACCTTATTTTTCTTCATAAACCCAATATTTAACGCTCCTGTAAGATTTTGAATAAGTGAATAAGCACAGCGATAAATTATTTAAATTTGATGTATTATCGCCATGAAAAAATTACTTGTCACCCTTCTGCTCACCGGTTTTTTTGCCAAAGCACAGGCTCCCTGGGACCTGCAGCAATGTATCGATTACGCGCTTAAACATAATATCAGTTTAAAACAATCGGGCATCAGCAACGAAATCAGCAAAAATAACAGCGAACAAAGCAAAGCCGCTATTTTACCCTCTTTAAATGCCGGTGTGTCGCACGTATATAATTTCGGACAAACCATCGACCGTTTTACCAATACTTTTGCTAATACACAGGTATTATCACAAAACTTTTTCTTGAGCAGTTCAGTTGTATTATGGAGTGGCCTGTGTCAATATAATAACATGAAGGCCAGCGAATACAATTATATGAGCGGCGTTGAAAAATTAAAACAACAAGAAAACGACCTGTCGTTGAATGTGGCCAACGCTTTTATAGGGGTTATTTTTTCGGAAGAGCTTTTAAAAATTTCGCAGAATCAATATTCCGTTTCGGTTGAACAATTAGAAAGAACTTTAAAATTAGTGGAAGCTGGTTCGGTAGCCAAAAGTGTGGAGTATGATATCCGCGCGCAAATGGCCAACGATCAGGTAAACGCCACCACGGCCGATAACAATTACAAACTTTCGATGCTGAGTTTAAAACAGCTCATGAACCTCGATACGGTGACTAATTTTTCTGTTGCTCGTCCCGAAATAAGCATGCAGGAATCACAATTACTCGAAAACAACATTGATTACGTTTATGAAAACAGTTTAAAAACACAACCTTCCATTAAAGGTGGCGAATACGCCATTTTAAGTGCTGAGCGCTCATTGGCGGCTAGTCGGGGTAAAGTTGGACCAACGCTGAGTTTTAACGCCAGTATGGGTACAGGTAGTTCGGGCTTAGCCAAACATGTTACCGGTTATAACTCGGTGGTTGATACGCTGGGCACTGTGCCCAATTACGGACCCATTTTATACAACCGCGTTGATCCGATCTTATCAAAAACACCTTTTTCCGATCAGTTTAAAAATAATGTGAATAAGAGTCTGGGTTTTACACTGAACATTCCTATCTATAACGGCTTATCCACACACACAGCAGTAAAAAACGCCAAGCTGAATGCTTACAATGCCCGTTTGAGTCAGGATTTAACCAAACAAAATTTATACAAAAACATTTCGCAGGCACAGGCCAATGCCAAAGCTGCCCTGAATAAATACCATGCCACACAAATGAGTGTGGATGCAGCGGGCGAATCGTTTAAATACGCACAACAAAAATTTAATGCAGGTGTTATTTCCTCATTTGATTTTAGCACCGCTAAAAACCGTTTGTATGCCGCTGAGAGTAATTTGTTACAGGCTAAGTACGATTACGTTTTTAAATTAAAAGTGCTTGATTATTATCAAGGCAAACCTTTAGGTTTTTAAGTTTTGCAAATTGATATCGAATTAATTAATCCGAAAATCTGATTTATCCAATTTATTTGGGCGCCCGGGCGGGCTGCTCCGGGCTCCGCTTCGCTGCGGTTTTTTTGCCGCCATAAGAGACAGGCGGCAAAAAGAACTAAACTCTTCACATCCCTGGCGCAAAATACCTTTCTTAGCATTAGTCTTATTTCATTTATTTTAAAGACCAACTTCGTGAAATCCGTTTCTGTCAAAAGGCTTTAGACTAGTAAAGAGATTTCCGTACAGTAATATTCTCTTATAAAATCCGGATTCCTTCGCCAAGACCGTAGCGGCATCCCCTTGCAGACCAGACTTAGAGTGGGTTTTGGGCAGGGCAAAAGTTTTGTAAACTTTTGAGCCAGCTTGTGTGTTAGCAGGACACCAAAAAACAACAAACATATATACTTCCTTAATCCTCTTTTTTCTTAAGAATAACTCTCAATATAGGAATAGCAGTAAGGATGATGAGGAAAATAAAAATATAACCCATATAATCGGTGATCTGAGGGAAGAACTGCACTAAAAAATACCCGATGGAGGTGAGACCTATGATCCAGGCGAGGGCGCCCAGCACATTAAAAAACATAAATTTCCAGACATCTATTTTTATCACGCCGGCAATGATGGGCGCAAAGGTGCGAACCACCGGCAAAAAGCGGGCTAATACCAAAGTCAGATTGCCACCGTATTTATCGTAATAGGTTTTGGTGATCTCAATTTGTTTCTGCTTAAAAATTAAACTGTCTTTACGCGCATACAATTTTTCGCCAACCGTACGTCCAAACCAATACCCGGCAGCATTGCCCAGCACAGCGGCCAAAGTCATCAAACTAACCAGTTCTAAATAATTTACCTGCAATAATTCGGGTTTTGCTTTACATAAAATACCGGCCAGTAAAATAAGATTATCGCCGGGTAAAAAAAATCCCACCAGCAAACCGGTTTCGGCAAAGATCACAAACAACAATAACCACAAACCACCATATTGTATGATGCTGTTAGGATCGGTGAGTTGTTTTAAAAATTCCCACATACTCAGGAAGTTGAATGAATTGTTTTTTTGGCATCAATGCCTGCCTTTATTTTTTCGAGGTTGCCGTGTGGAATGGAATCGATCAAACGGCGCGTGTAGTCGCTTTTTGGATTTAAGTAAATCTCATCCGGATCGCCCATCTCCTCTATCTTCCCCTTTTGCATCACGATCATGCGGTCGCTCATAAACTTAACCACACTTAAATCGTGTGAGATAAAAATATAAGTGAATTTAAATTCTTCTTTTAATTCGTTGAGTAAGTTTAAGACCTGTGCCTGCACACTCACATCCAAAGCACTCACGCTTTCATCACAAATAATAAACTGTGGTTTTAATCCCAGGGCTCTGGCAATACAAACCCGCTGCCTTTGTCCACCGCTAAACTCATGGGGATAACGGTTATAATGTTTTTCATCGAGTCCGACTTTTTTTAAGAGTTCGATGGTTTTGTCTTTTCTTTCTTTGGCCGTGGCGTAAATGCCATGCACTTTCATGGGCTCCGAAATGGCCTTGCCAATGGTAATGCGGGGATTTAATGACGAATAAGGATCCTGAAAAATGATCTGCATGTTCTTGCGGAAATCTCTGAACTCGCCTTCTGACAATTGCAACAGATCTTTGTTTTTATATAAAATGCTACCCGAAGAAGCTTCTACTAATTTTAAAATAGTACGTCCCAAGGTGGTTTTGCCGCAGCCGCTTTCACCTACCAATCCAAGGGTTTCGCCTTCGTACACATCAAAACTCACATCGTCAACCGCCTTTGAATAACTTAAGACTTTGCCGAAAATAGTTTTTTTTGCGGGGAACCAGGTCTTTACATTTTTTACCTGCAACAATTTATCACGCTGGTAAAGAGCGCTGCGTTTGGTTTCGCGTTCTTCCTTTGTAACGATCTTACTGGTTAAAGCAGCGTTTACGGTGTTCTCCAATTCAATGATCTCACCGCCTTCACCAATTTTCATAAAATCACTTACCACGGGCAAACGTTTTACACGAAAATCTAAAGGGGGACGGCAGGCCAGCAGACCTTTGGTATAGGGGTGTTGCGGGTTTGAGAAAATATCCAGCACGGCGCCTTGTTCCACAATTTTACCTTTGTACATCACCACCACTTTATCGGCCAGTTCGGCTATCACACCCAAATCGTGAGTAATAAAAATAATGCCCATGTTATATTGCTGCTGCAAATGTTGCATCAGATCTAAAATGGTTTTTTGAACTGTTACATCCAAAGCCGTGGTAGGTTCATCGGCAATTAGCACACTGGGCTCGCAGCTAATGGCCATGGCTATCATCACCCGTTGTTTTTGGCCACCCGATAATTGATGCGGGTAACGTTCGAACATACCGGCCGGATCGGGCAATTGTACCTGGGTAAATAAGTGAATGGTTTTTTCTCTGGCTTCTTTTTTAGAAATGTTCTGATGCAGTAAAATAGCTTCCATTACCTGCTCCCCGCATTTCATCACGGGGTTGAGGGAGGTCATGGGTTCCTGAAAAATCATGGCAATATCATTGCCGCGGTATTGGCGCATCTCCTCGTTCTTCACTTTTACCAGATCGATCACCGAACCGTCTTTACGGTGGTAATTAATTTGTCCCGAACTTATTCTGCCCGGAGGATTGGGAATAAGCTGCATGATGGAAAGTGAAGTAACCGATTTGCCGGAGCCGCTCTCACCAACAATACCAATGGTTTCGCCTTTGTTTAAAGTAAAGGACACATCGTTAACCGCGTTCACGAATTCAGTTTCTGTTTTAAATTGCGTGATCAGGTTTTTAACTTCCAGCAAGGGCTGCTTTTCCATGTTTGTAGAGATACGACGCGTTTAAAGTACTCAATTATTTTGAAATTTTTTAAGTGCTCATGATTATTTGTAAACCCGTGATGCGATTTAAAATTTGCAATCTGTTATAGAATTCTTCTCCATACAAAATAAAGTTGGATTCGAACCTTCCTGATTTTTTCCGTTACTATTGCGTCGATTTGCATCATTTTGCGTTGATTTGCGTCGATTTGCACTTCTGCATATTCAAAACTGCGTCGATTTGCACTATGATGTATCAAATTGCGTCGATTTGCGCCGATTTGCACTTCTTAAGAATTCTTACTCCGTACTAACCTTTACCTAACCTAGTACTAACCTAATGGTAACCTTTACCTATAGCTTAAGGAATATTATGATTCCCTCTGGTTGGGTTCATTTTATTTTAGGGAAAAAGAAAGAAGAGCTTACACAAAAAAAACTAATGACTAAAAGCCTTTCTAAAAAAAATTCCTTTCTGTTATTTTTATGGCTCTTCTTGTTAAATTAATTGCAAGCAATGATTAACTTTAAAGTTCTGAGGCATCTTTCTAAATATATTCAACTTGTTTTTATTTTATTAGCATATAATGCTAGTTCTCAAAACGAAACCAAATTCTGGTATTTCGGTAACAAAGCCGGTATTGATTTTAATAGCAGCCCTCCAACAGTTTTAACCAATGGTGTTATGAATGCCAGTGAAGGCTGTGCAACTATTTCTGACCCCAGTGGAAACCTTTTATTTTATACTGATGGTTTAACCATTTGGAATAAAACTCACAGTGTGATGGTAAATGGAAGCGGCTTATTTGCAGATATTTCAAGTACTCAATCCAGTATTATTATAAAGCAACCGGGTAATTCTTCGGTTTATTATGTTTTTACTCAAGGTAGCCCTACCGGAACATTAGCCGGTTTGTACTACTCAATTGTTGATATGAATCTTTCGGGAGGTTACGGTTCCGTGACCGTTAAAAACTCCACTATTTTTACTACCGGCACTGAAAAACTTGCCGCTGTAAAACATGCCAATGGAAATGATTTTTGGGTTTTAAGTCATGATTGGAATAACAATATTTTTAGGGCCAATCTCCTTACATCACAGGGCCTGAGTAATACTGTAGTAACATCAACGGTAGGGTCTATTTATAGTAATGCTGATTACGGCGGGCAAATGAAAATTTCACCCGATGGAAAAAAATTAGGTGTCGCTCTATATACTAACTCGTTTGAACTATATGATTTTAATACTGCCAATGGTGTTGTTTTCAATCCCTTGATTCTTGCAAATAATTTAATCGGAGCTTATGGTTGTGAATTTTCACCAGACAGCAAAAAATTTTATGGTGGCACTAATAATAACGATTCTATTTACCAATGGGATTTATGCTCCAAATCAAACTCCCTTATTTTGGCATCTAAACAAGTAATTGGAACATCAACTATTCAAGTCCCTTGCGCAATGCAGTTGGCACCAAACGGCAAAATTTATTTTGCAAGAATTAACCTCCCTGTAATTGGCGCTATTCACAACCCTAATATGGCTGGCACAGCTTGCAATTATGATGATTTGGCCTTAACAATCACAACAGGAACTTCAAGTTTTGGTTTACCAAATTTCGTAAGTTCCTATTTTTATCCGGGGCCTACACTTACCGTTAACGCTACTGGTAATTTTTCGATTTGTAGTGGGGAATCAAAAACATTAGTTGTTTCAGGAGCTAGCTCTTATACCTGGAATGGAAATTATATTAGTTCAATACTAGCGGTGACACCAATTATCACAAGTACATATACTGTCGTTGGAACAACATCTACCGGTTGCTTATTTGATGAAGCAGCAACTGTTAGTGTTTCTGCCTGTCTTGGTTTGCAGGGATTACAGATGGCAGAATACAAATTTCAAATTTGGCCCAACCCTGCCGACAATGTATTGGTGGCTGAGGCTCTCGAAGCCACAACAGATCTGATGAAAATTCAAATTTATAATAATCTCGGTCAACTCATAAAAGAAGACGACCTACAATTTAAAAACAAGAAAGCAGAAATACGAACGGCTGATTTACCCAATGGGGTTTATTTGCTACTCTTTAAAAACAGCCATTCTGAAACAAGCAGTAAACGTTTTGTGATTAACAGATAGAACATTGCATTTAAAAAAAAGAATCGGGAAACTAATTTATTTATTTTTTAAAATGTAAAATGTAAAACGGATTTTATTTTACGGATTGCCGCGCCAGGGACACGCAGGCCCGATAGCCATCGGGCTTGGTTCTCCGCCTCTTCGGCGGAAACCGAGGCGATAGCCGAGCCCGAAGTGGCCCGCCCGGGCGCCCAAATAAATAAATTACTTTTAGAGAGTCTATTAATTAAGCTTAAACTGAATGTACTTAATATCCTCACCCTTTTCGGTAAAGAGTTTTTCGTAATAAGTCTTAATATTAATAAGCTCTTGTCTTTCAGCCGGACAGTTCAAATACAGATTATTGGTATGCCAGATCAGAGGTAATTTATTTTCTGCTATCACTTCCAACGTGTATTCGTAAAAACTTGTGCTATCGGTTTTTAAATGCACAATGCCGTCTTTTTTTAAAAACTTTTTATAACGGTTTAAAAACAAAGGGTTGGTGAGTCGCGAGCGTTTACGGGTACTTTGGGGTTGTGGGTCGGGAAAGGTGATCCAGATCTCATCCACTTCATTGGTATCAAAACAATGATCAATAAAATCGATGCGGGTGCGTAAAAAGCCAATGTTGTTGAGCTTATTTTCAAGCGCAAATTTTGCGCCGGTCCAAATGCGATTGCCTTTAATATCTACGCCAATGTAATTTTTTTGAGGATGGTGTTGTCCCAGACCAACCGTGTACTCCCCTTTACCACAGCCCAGTTCGAGCACAATGGGATTTTCATTTTTAAAATAATCCTGTTTCCATTTTCCTTTTAAATTGAATCCTTTGGAAATGTTTTCGAAAAAAAGGGTAAAACAATTTGTAAAGCTGCTGAACTCGACAAATTTTTCCTGCTTACTTGGCATAATCTTTAATTTAAAACTTCCGATTTGTTTTGAAGTTCGTACAGTTTTTTAAAGCGGCTGTCGCTTTCTAATAATTCTTTAATGGAGCCTTGTTCTATTACTTCCCCTTTGTCAAATACCATGATCTTATCTACGTGTTTGATGGTAGAAAGGCGATGCGCAATGATGATGGACGTACGGCCTTCTGAAATTTTATCTACGGCTAACTGAATAAGTTGTTCGGTACGCGTATCAATGGTAGCTGTGGCTTCATCTAAAATAAAAATAGATGGCTGATACACATAGGCCCTGATAAAAGCAATGAGTTGGCGTTGCCCGGACGAAAGACTTTGTCCACGTTCGGTAACCTGATAATTAAAACCATCGGGCAGCGATAAAATATAATCGTACAAACCAATTTCTTTGGTAGCGTGGATCACCTGCTCCATTTTAATATCGGGATTGTTAAGCGTGATATTATTAAAAATGGTATCGTTAAATAAATACACATCCTGCAAAACCACGCCGGTGTTTTTACGCAGACTCTCCAGTTCAAAATCGCGGATCTCGGTGCCATCAATTAAAATCTGTCCGCTATTATATTCATAAAAACGACTCAGCAAATTAATGATGGTTGATTTTCCCGCTCCGGTAGCACCCACCAGAGCCACGGTTTGTCCGGCTTTAATGGTAAAGGACACATTGTTTAATACATACTGATCGGCCTTATAAGCAAAGGAAACCTTTTTAAATTCGATGCCTTGTTTTACCGCTTCAAATTTTATTTTTCCTTCGCGGCTAATGTGTTCGTTGGTATCGAGCACTTTAAAAACCCGTTCAGCCGAAACAATGCCCATTTGCAAGGTGTTTAAACGATCAGCGAGCATCCTTATGGGGCGGAACAGCATGTTGATCATCATCACAAAAAATGTAATGTCGCCCAGATTAATTTGGTAGGCATGTCCTTTTACCCCCGCAAACCAGATGATGAGGGCAATGGAGAAGGAAGATAAAATTTCCACCACCGGAAAAAAGATGGAATAATATAAAATGGATTTGATATTGGCGGTGCGGTGCTGGCGATTAATAAGCCTGAACTTTTCGAGTTCTTTTTCTTCGCGGTTAAACAACTGCACCAAACGCATGCCGGTTAAATGTTCTTGTGTAAAGGTGTTTAAAGCCGCCACCGCATTACGCACCTGCGTGAATGATTTTTTTACGCCCCGTTTAAATAAAGCTGTGGCAAAAAACAAAAGCGGTATGGTGCTTAAAGCCAGCAGAGCCAGAATCCAGTTCTTCACAAACATCACCACAATAAAAATAATGAGCATCACCACATCGCCGCTGATCACAATAAAACCCTGGGCAAAAACATCACTTAAACTTTCAATGTCTGAAATGGCACGGGTAACAAGGGTTCCCACGGGCGTGGTATCAAAATAGGTATTCTTTAAATGCAAAATGTGTTTGTAAACCTGGTTGCGCAAATCACGCACAATGTTTTGTCCCAGTAAATTTGTCACCCTGATATTCACGATCTGGCAAAGCGCTTCCAGAATTAAAAAACCAAAAATGAGCAAACAAATTTTATTTAAGCCCGTTAAAGACCGTTCTTTTACCACAAAATCGTTTAAAGCTGTGCTGATCAAAAGGGGGCGCACCACAGCCAGGGCTGAGAGCAGCAGGGTAATTAGCACGGCTCCGTAAAACAATGCTTTATAGGGAGCTGTATAACTTAAGATCCGTTTTATTAAACTCAGATTTAATCCTTTATTTGTTTGTGCTGCCATTACATATAAAGTTCCTTAGGATAATCAATACCAACTAAAAACAGGGCATTGGCCGGAGCATTATTGCCCGCCACTTTTCTGTCTTTGGCTTCAATGATCTGTTTAAAATCATCGAGCGTAATTTTATTTTTTCCAACCATCACCAGAGTGCCAACAATGGCGCGCACCATGCCTCGTAAAAAACGGTCGGCACTAATGGTAAAACGCCACTCCTGATCGCCCGAGCGTTGCCACAGGGCTTTGGTGATCTTGCAATTATTGGTTTTGTTTTGTGTGTTCACTTTGCTAAAGCTCGTAAAATCCTGATAATCTAACAAGAGAGCGGCGGCTTTGTTCATCAGATCAAAATCAAGCTCACCATACACATACCAGCTGAACTGATCGCGAAAAGGATTTTTATGCTGATTAAGGTAATAATAATACACCCTTTGGGTAGCATAAAAGCGGGCATGGGCTTCCTCCTTTACCTTTTGAATGTTTTGAATTGCAATGGTTGGAGGCAGAACGGTATTGAATTTATAGATCCAGTGATCTTTGTTTTCGATCAGATCCTGACAATGAGAATCGAAATGGGCGATGTAATTTTTTGCATTTACGCCGGCATCGGTTCTGCCGCAACCCACCAGATCGATCTTTTCCTTCAGCAGCATCGCCAGTTTTTCTTCCAGCACCTGCTCAACGGTATTGGCGGTATTTTCCTGTATTTGCCATCCATTAAAATCAATACCATTGTAAGAAAGCGTTAAAAAGTAACGAGCCATGCACAAAGTTAGGCTTTATTTACAATTTACTCCTTTAGCTGTGACAATTTTGCCCCGTTTATTGCTACTTTTGCAAGCTAATTTATGTCAAAAATTAAGAAGAATTTTGTTTTAGAGAATCTGGAAGTGATCGATATCAGCACCGAAGGAAAAGCCATTGCCAAACACGAGGGTCTGGTTGTTTTTATTGAAGGCGCTGTACCCGGCGATTTGGTGGACGTGATGGTGCACCGCAAAAAAAACAGTTTTGCTGAGGCAAAGGTGGAGAAGTTTCTGAAACTGTCGCCTCAACGGGTAGAACCGGTATGCCAGCATTTTGGCACCTGTGGAGGCTGTAAATGGCAAAACCTCAACTACCAAACCCAATTAGAATTTAAACAAAAATATGTTTTTGATGCTTTTACGCGCATTGGTAAACTGGACTTCCCGCCTCTACTGCCAATACTCGCAAACAAAGAAGCTTATTATTACCGCAACAAACTTGAGTTTTCATTCTCCAATAAAAAATGGTTAACCACCGAACAAATTGCTTCACCCGATGAAGTGGAAAATAAAAATGCCCTGGGTTTTCACATTCCCGGCATGTTTGATAAAATCCTAAACATCGAAAGTTGTTCGCTGCAGCCCGAACCCAGTAATAGCATCCGTTTGGCCGTGCGCGATTATGCCTTTAAAAATAACTTAAGTTTTTTCGATATCCGTAATCGTTCGGGTTTTTTAAGAACGCTTATGATCCGCACTACCAGCACCGGCGAAATTATGGTGGTGGTTTCGGTGTGTGATTATCTGGAAAAAGAACTGATGACTTTGCTTGAATTTTTAAAGACGAGTTTTCCTCAAATCACCTGCCTGCAATACGTTCACAACGATAAGGGCAACGATACTTTTTTTGGTTTGGACATTCAAACTTATTCCGGTCGCGATCACATTCTGGAAGAAATGGAAGGTTTAAAATTTAAGATCAGCGCTAAATCTTTTTATCAAACCAATTCCGATCAGGCTTACGAATTATATAAAATAACCCGCGACTTTGCCGGATTAACCGGCAATGAACTGGTTTACGATCTTTATACCGGCACCGGCACCATTGCTAATTTTGTGGCGCGACAGGCCAAAAATGTGGTTGGCATTGAGTATGTAGAAGATGCCATTAAAGACGCCATTGAAAATTCGGCAACAAACAACATTGGCAACACAAAGTTTTATGCCGGTAATATGAAAGATGTGCTGAATGCCGATTTTATTGCGCAACATGGCAAACCCGATGTGATCATCACCGATCCGCCGCGTGCGGGTATGGATCCTGAAGTAGTTCAGGTAATCTTAAATGCCCGTCCTGCCAGAGTGGTTTACGTTTCCTGCAACCCCAGCACACAGGCCCGCGATCTGGCCCTGATGCAGCATCAGTACCGCCTTGTAAAATCACAGGCCGTAGATATGTTTCCGCAAACAGCGCATGTTGAGAACGTGGCTTTGTTAGAACTCATCGCCTAATCTGTATTTTTTCTTTTCGTTTTTTTTGCTCACAGGTATAAAGCTATGAATTAGGTAAGTATTGGCTTTTATTGTGTAATGCCTCATGCCTGAAAGCTTGGCTTTTTAGTTTCCATCATCCCCATTAATTTTGTTATTTTTGTGTCTTAATAATTCACATGCTCGAAAAAATTAATAAACTGTTGGCAGAAGTAGACGCTTTTAAAGCCTCGTCGCTTGAGCATACAGAAGAATACCGCATTAAATGGCTCAGCAAAAAAGGCGAGATCTCGGCTTTATTTGATGATTTTAAAAATGTGTCCTCCGATCTTAAAAAAGAAGTGGGACAGAAATTAAATTTACTTAAAAACAAAGCGCAAGACAAGATTAATACGTTTAAAGAATCGTTTGAAGATCATAAAGGCAGTACCGAAAATAAAACAGACCTTAGTCTGCCCGGCTACCCCAGCTTACAAACCGGAAGCCGTCATCCTTTGAGTTTGGTAAAAAATCAGATCATTGATATTTTCTCCCGCATTGGTTTTACCGTAAGTGATGGAAATGAAATTGAAGACGACTGGCATAATTTTACTGCCTTAAACACACCCGAAAATCATCCGGCGCGTGATATGCAGGATACTTTTTATGTGAAGCTTGATCCCGAAATGGTATTGCGTACACAAACATCCAGTGTGCAGGTACACATTATGGAACATCAAAAACCGCCTATTCGTACCATTTCACCGGGACGTGTTTACCGCAATGAAGCCATCTCTGCCCGCGCGCATTGTCAGTTTCACCAGGTAGAAGGTTTGTATATTGACGAGAAAGTTTCTTTTGCCGATTTAAAACAAACCCTGCTTTATTTTTCTAAAGAAATGTTCGGGGCCGATACCAAAATAAGATTACGTCCCAGTTATTTCCCTTTCACCGAGCCCAGTGCCGAAATGGACATTAGCTGTACCATTTGCAAAGGCAAGGGTTGCAACGTTTGTAAATACACAGGTTGGGTAGAAATTTTAGGTTGTGGCATGGTTGACCCTCAGGTGTTGATCAATTGCGGCATCGACGAACAAAAATACAAGGGCTTTGCTTTTGGTATGGGCATTGAAAGAATTACCATGCTTAAATATCAGATCAAAGATCTGCGTCTATTTTTTGAGAACGATGTGCGTTTCTTAAAACAATTTACCTCCGCTTAATTAGTTAACCTCATATAAATTAAGTCATTTATTATGAGTGACATTGAAATGAATTGAGTCGTTTAGAATTAGCGTTAAATGATTGGAAGAAAAATTACTTGCTTAAAATTCAAAATGAATGAAAATACACTTTTCTAATATTACGGATTTTAGCGCCAGGGACACGCAGGGCTTGGTTCTCCGCCTTTTCGGCGGAAACCGAGGCGATAGCCGAGCCCGAAGTGGCCCGCCTGGGCGCCCAAAAAAAATAAATTCAATTTTTTCATAAAGCTCATATAAGAATGGAACGAGTGAGTCGCATCGACATGCTGAGAGAAATGTTGACCAAAGAAGCCAAGGATGTGTTTTTAAATTATGCTCTGGCTCTTGAACTCATGACGGATCTCAAAAGCATTCGTGAAGCCGAAGTCCTTTTTTTAAAAGTGTTGCAGCTGGATGAGAATTATTTAGCCGCTTATTATCAATTAGGTAAACTCTTTGAATCGGAATTAAAAAACGAAGAAGCACTGGGCTATTATAAAACCGGACTCGAAAAAGCCAGAATCCAAAAAAACAACAAAGCCATTAATGAATTTGGCGAAGCAGTGTTTATGCTGGAAGATTAAGCTAGATTAATCCCTATTCCTCCATCTCAAACAAAGTAATCACATAACGGTGAATGCGGCTTTGTCCGCCCAAACTATTCAGAATTTTAGTCAGCAAATTTTCTTTGGATGATTCGGGAAGAGTATCAATAAACAATTTGGCATGATCGGCCAGCTGCTGTTGTAACTGGTAGGCGCTGGCGTGTGTGAGGGCATCCAGCAACTGTTTGGCATATAAATTTAATAGTGCTTCTGTGTTATTAGGTTGAATCTTTAAAAGCACCTCCTGCAAAAGTGAGAATTTATTTTGCTGACGTTTTAGTTCCGAAATAAGTTCTTCCCAACGTTTTAAGCGAAATAACAAGGAGGCAATTTTATCGAATGCATAATTGACACGGTTTACACGGAGTCTTTTTAAAAGCTCATCCACAGCTGTATTCAGCTCCTCTTCACTTAGCAAAGAAATAAATCGTTCCAAATGATCGGGCAAAATGGCAATACCATAAATAAAACTTTCGTTCAGATATTTTAACTCAATTTCCTTTTTGTGATACTGCCTGGCTTTTTGAATCACATAACTGAGGTATTCAAAATAATACCAGTGTTGTTGTGAGCGCACCCGTTCGTAATGCTGCTCGAGCAATAGAAAAGCCTTGTCGGTTTTATGTTTGCAAAATAATAAGTCAGCCTCGGCCAGACTCAATTCAACCGTGCTGTCGTAATATTTAAAACCAAAAGGCACTTTAAATAATTCCCATTCACGCAAGGCAATTTGCAAACGGGCCATAAGCAATTTATCGAGACGTTGCGAAAAATGACTTTTAAATTTTCGTTTCTCGAGTAAAATGCGGATCATTTCCAGTTCCATTTTATTCCGAGTAAAGGCCGCCAAACGTGGAATTAAAAAAACAAAAGCTTCAGAATTTAAACGCCAGTTATTTTTTAAAGATTCAAGAGTAGCCCGGTACCAGGCTTCCTGCTCTGTTTTCTGCAAACCCTCATTAAAAAACCCGTCCAGTTCCGACAAAGCCTGTTGGTGAAGCACTTTAAGTTTTGTTTCATCACCCTGAAAACGTAGTTTATAAATATCAGGCAATTCGCTAATGATTGCCAGATCTAAAAAGTAAAGGGCCTTGATCTTTGTTTTAATCTTAGCCGTTGCTTTATGCAGGAATTTTATTTTTTGATACAGTTCATCCACCTGAGCCTGATCCATGATGGTTAAGGACGAATAGGTTTCTAAAATAGTGCGAATTTGAAGTGCATATAATTCAAAAGCAGTAACCGAACTTTTATCCGAAAAAAAATCCGCAATGTTTTCCTTATACAATTTATCACCGTGCGAATGAATAAAATGGCTCAGGGCCTTATATTCCAGCTTATGGATGGCTTCTTCCTGCCGGCTGCGTTTGGGCAGTTTAGCCGCTTTTATTTTGACAGAAACTTTTTTATTTTTTTTAAAGGGAAGTGCCAGTAAGTGTTCCTGAAAATAAAACAGACAAGCGGCCAGATGTTCGCAGTAAGATTTATTAGCGCAACCACATTGGTAGGAAAGAATTTTATCGCCTCGTTTTTTAATGGTGATCTCCGTCGCATCCACTAAAAAGCGGTACTCCAGTAAAGAGGGACGCTCCACCGGCACCACATCTTTTTTATCAAACAATTTAATACCCTGCTTTAATGATCGCTCATTAAAAAACTGTTCAAATAATTTGGCATCAAAAAGCATGAGGCTGCAAAGTTAGTAAACGCTTTCTGCTTTCAGGAAACCAAATACTTATATATTTGCCTCCAAAAACAACAACATCCACCACAAAGCAGCATGAAAAGCATCCTTGAATCCGAAAGACTGATCTTACGCGAGTTTAATTTGGGCGATGCTGCTTTTATTATTGAATTGTTGAACAGTCCGGGTTGGCTCGAATTTATTGGCGACCGCAAGATCAAAACGATCAAAGACGCCGAAAATTATTTGCTGCAAGGTCCCTTAAAAAGTTATGCCCAACATGGCTATGGACTCTACCTGGTTGAATTAAAAGCAGGCAAAGTTGCCCTTGGCATCTGCGGTTTATTAAAACGCGATTTTTTAACTGATCCTGATATTGGATTTGCTTTTTTGCCGGAACACAGCGGCCAATCCTATGCCTTTGAAGCCGCTAAGGCCATGATGGATCATGGTTATGCTGTTTTAAAACTCAATAAGATCGTAGCCATTACCGAACCTCATAATGTGCGTTCCATTCGTTTGCTTAATAAGCTGGGTTTACATTTCGAAAAGCCTGTCCGCATTAGCAATGAAAATAACGAATTGCTTTTGTTTACAGAAGGTTAGCATTGTTTTATCAAAACCGCACAAGCCTTCAACCTTGTTTTGCCCCTCCGGGGCAATAGAAATTTGGGTTTTGTTTTTCTAAATATGTTTGGTCCCTCCGGGACCGATGAATCTGCAAGGGCTTTATGGGAATTGCAGAACATAGTCATTATAATATGTCGAGATTAATTTTCCAACTAGGTTAGTTGTCTGGCATATCATAAAGAGGTCGCTCCTACGGAGCTTATAACAACTTTGAAAGATATGTTATTACAAACAGATTGCTCCTGCGGAGGTTTTTTATTAAGTCATTTATTAAATTAAGTAGTGTTTTCTCCTATGGAATAATTTATTTTGACGATGTGTTTGCGCTCTCAAGGACCGTGGTTGCCTCATGGTTCAATTTTTTAATTTTCCAGACATCTGAAGTCGCTTAGTATACAACTATCAGGTCGCTCCTAAGGAGCTTATAACAACTTTGGAAGATATGTTATTACAAACAGTATGCTCCTACGGAGCATTTTATTTTTAATTATATGAAATCATATCGTCAAAGAAGGCTTTAAAAAAAAGACGAAGGTAGAATACAAAAAGGTCGCTCCGAAGGATCTTTATGGCTTAGTTTAACTTGTTATTACAAACAGTTTGCTCCTAAAGAGCATTTAATGTTTGATTATATGAAATCATATCGTCAAAGAAGGCTTTAAAAAATAGCGAAGGTAGAATACAAAAAAGTCGCTCCTATGGCGCTCTAATACTTAGTTATGTGTTATTACAAACAGTTTGCTCCATCGGAGCTTTTATTTACACGAGATGTTTGCACTCTCCGAGACCTTTGTTATTGCATGACTCATTTTTTTGATTTTACATAGAACTGAGTTCATTTAGCTTACAATATTCAGGTCGCTCCTAAGGAGCTTTCTAGACCATCCACACTACTTGTTACAAACAGTAAGCTCCTACGGAGCTTTTTTAACTCTTCTAAAAACAAGCTTGCTCCGGAGGAGCAAAACATTTTTAAAAACACGTCTTAAAATTAAAACGGCCCCAGAGGGGCCGAACAAGCATTCCAAATTTACTGCTCCAGTTAGGACTTAGATCAAAGCATAGCCTGCCTTGTATGAGTCCTTCAGGAAAATAATTAAAACAAAATATTCGAAAAACCGCTAGTCATTTGTTCTGAAAATTACTTGATGCCTTTGTTTACAGAAATGTAGACAAAAAAAATCCCCTCCGTTTCGGGAGAGGATTTTTAGAATGATTTAATAATTAGATGATCAACATCACGTCGCCATAAGAATAGAAACGGTATTTTTCTTTGATTGCCTCTTTGTATGCTTTAGTAACCAAATCATAGCCACCAAAAGCGCTTACCATCATTAAGAGGGTACTCTCAGGCATATGGAAATTGGTAATCATACAATTGGCAATACTAAAATCGTAGGGAGGGAAAATAAATTTATTGGTCCAGCCCACATATGGATTTAAGTGGCCGGTAGTAGAAACTGAAGTCTCGATAGCACGCATGGCAGTAGTTCCAACAGCACACACGCGTTTCTTTTTATCTTTCGCGGCGTTCACAATTTTACAGGTGTCGCTCGAAATTAAAACTTCTTCACTTTCGGTTTTATGTTTGGTTAAGTCTTCAACTTCAACCGTTCTAAAAGTACCCAAACCAATGTGTAAAGTTAAGGGTGCAAATTGCACACCTTTAATTTCCAGACGTTTTAATAATTCGCGGCTAAAGTGTAAACCTGCAGTAGGTGCAGCAACCGCACCTTCGTTTTTCGCAAACACGGTTTGGTAACGTTCAGTATCTTCCGGTTCGGCAGCACGTTTAATGTATTTAGGCAATGGGGTTTCACCCAGGTCGTAAAGAATCTTTCTGAATTCTTCGTAAGAACCGTCGTATAAAAAACGCAAGGTACGTCCGCGTGAAGTGGTATTATCAATTACCTCAGCCACTAAACTATCATCTTCACCAAAATACAATTTGTTACCAATACGGATTTTACGGGCCGGATCAACCAACACATCCCATAAACGGCTTTCGGCGTTTAGTTCGCGTAATAAGAACACTTCTATTTTGGCGCCGGTTTTTTCTTTGTTGCCGTACATGCGTGCAGGAAAAACCTTGGTGTCATTCAGAATCAGCACATCACCATCATCAAAATAGTTAATGATATCCTTGAATTTTTTATGTGTAATTTTTCCTGTTGCACGGTCAACTACCATCATGCGGGAGTCTTCACGGTTTTTTGCAGGATGCTCTGCCAGGAGTTCTTTAGGCAGATTAAATTTAAACATCGATAACTTCATCGTTCTTTATAATTTTTTTCAAGAAAAATCTATTGATTTTTTAATCGGCTTAAGTCGTTTGAAGCAATATCAGTATCCGACTTAAAGCATACTGACTAAAAAATAAATGTCATAATCTTACGGGATTAATTCGGGGGGCAAAACTAAGGAACTTTCCTGTCTTTTGCTAGTAATAAATGGTAAAAATGTGTAAATATTCCATTTTGGCTAAAATTACCCTGTTTTTTGATTATTTTTAAACTTTTATCGCTCAAATTCAATTAAAAAATGGCTTTTTCTTCAAAAATAAAAAAGGGATTAATTGGTTTTTCACTCATTATTGCCCTTTTTATAGGGGTTTCTTATTCGCCCGATTATTTCGAAATAAGTAAAAATCTCGATATTTTTTATTCGGTTTACAAAGAACTGAATATGGGTTATGTAGATGGCACCAAACCCGGGCAATTGATGAAAACCGGCATCGACGCCATGTTAAATTCGCTGGACCCTTATACCGTTTATTATACCGAAAATGACATTGAAGATTACCGCTACATGACCACCGGCGAATACGGTGGCATTGGCTCAACGGTAAATGACATTGATGGTAAGATTATCATAGCCGATCCTTACGAAGGATTTGCGGCCTACAAGGCAGGTTTGCGCGGCGGTGATCAGATTGTGGGTGTTAACGGCATTAATGTAGAAGGCAAACGAAGCGACGATATCAGTAATTTATTAAAAGGTCAGGCCGGCACGCCCTTAAAACTAAAAATCATCAAGGCCGGTCAAACCTTACCCATAGAGGTGAACCTGAATCGCGAAGAAATTAAAACCAAAGCGGTGCCGCATTACGGCATGTTACCGAACAGCGAAATCGGTTATATAAAACTCATTTCCTTTACCGATAATTGCAGCAATGAAGTAAAAGAGGCTTTGCTGGCTTTGAAAGCAAAAGGCTGCAAGACATTGATACTCGATATTCGCGGCAATTTAGGTGGTTTGCTTCAGGAAGCAGTTAACATCGTTAATTTTTTTACCGAAAAAGGTGTGGAGGTCGTATTTACTAAAGGAAAAATTCCGGAGTGGGACAAAACGTATTTATCAGTTTATAATCCCATCGATCTTCAAATCCCTTTGGTAGTCATGGTAGATGAGAACTCCGCATCGGCTTCTGAAATTGTGAGCGGTGCTTTACAGGATCTGGACCGCGCCGTAATTATTGGCAAACGTACCTATGGTAAAGGACTGGTGCAACAAACCAAAGATTTGGTTTATAATGCAAAAATAAAATACACCGTAGCCAAATATTATATCCCAAGCGGACGATGTGTGCAGGCCCTTGATTACTCGAATAAGGACGAAGATGGTCGTGTAGAAAAAGTACCGGATAGTTTAATCACTGCTTTTAAAACCAAAGGCGGACGTATTGTATACGATGGTGCCGGTGTAATGCCCGATGTTAAAACCAAAGATGAGAAGTACGACATTATTTTGATCTCGCTGATTTCGAAATACCATATTTTTAATTATGCCACGCAGTATTATTTAAAACATAAAGAAATTGCTCCCGTTAAAGAGTATAAGCTAAGTGACGAGGAATACACGGATTTTGTGAGCTGGTTAAAAGGCAAGGATTATACTTACAAAACCAAAAGTGAATTTGAACTGGCCGAAGTAAAAAAGAATGCTTTAGATGAGAACTTTTTTGATGAGATTAAGCCGGAGTATGAGAATTTGCTGAACAAAATGAATCAGAATAAAAAAGACGATTTGGTAAAACATAAAGATGAAATTAAAAAATACCTGGAAGAAGAAATTGTTGGGCGTTATTATTTTCAATCTGGACGAATTGAATTTTCCTTAAAAAATGATAACGATTTAAAAGCGGCCATCGCTCTTATTTCGGAAAACAACAAAATCAAAAGTATCCTAAGTAGTAGCAACGAAAAGCCGAACAAACCTTTTAATGTGAGGAAGAAATTTTAGAATTTATAAATTAGCTACGATTCCGAATTGGATGATGAAGCGGTTATAATAAATAGAAAGCGGATCGGGTTTAAGGTTATACATAATGGAGGTTAAGAGAGCAGCCTTATCTCCAATAGGTCGACGAAAACCTCCGCCAAGCAAATAATAATCTATCCAAATTTTATCCTCCGAGTGGATTGAATACAAATTGGGTTGACGTAATTTATCAAATTGCATTTGCAAAAAATAGGCATCAGCAATCGTGTAACGAATAAACGAGTGCCCACCAAAAATTGACTGCGAGTAATTGCCATAATAACTCTGCATGCTGGTATAATTATAAATAAAACCAACACCCACATTTAAATTTTTTACCGGAATAAAACCTACTGAAGGTGCCAAATAAACAAAAGAACTTGTACCAAGCCAAACCTGAAAATTTCCCCCATAGGTAACTTTCTCTTTCCACGGTTGGTATTCAGGATTGGCCCTTGCCTCCAACTTTGGGTTCACCGGACGATTGCCATAAAAAACAGAATCGCGCTGCGCCTTGCTTTGCAAAAAAGCACACAACACAAGTAGTAGAAGAGGGTAGAAATATTTTTTAACCTTTGCCTTCATTTGTATAAAAACTAATCTGATTTCAGTGCTCTGATTACTCATACGAATTAACGAAATATCAAGTATCTTAGCTCCCTTAAAATTACAAAAAATGCTAATACTTATTACAGGTGCTTCAAAAGGCATTGGATTTGAACTCGTAAAACACTTTGCTAAAAACGGCAAACACCTGGTGCTGGCGGTTTCTAGAAACACCCAAACAATTCATGAACTTATAAATAAAAGTGCTTTACATTCCGTATTAGCGATCAAGGCCGATATAACCAAGGCAACTGGTCTAAAAAGCATTTCCCAAACTATTCGTAAGCTTGATCTGCCATTGGATGTACTCATTAATAATGCGGGCATGATCGTAAACAAAGAATTTGAGAAAATCAGCGAAAAAGAATTGCGCTCGGTTTACGATACCAATGTGTTAGCACCTTTTTTACTCATTCAATCACTATTGCCATTTATGGGCAAACATAAAAAGGCACATATCGTTAACATTAGCAGTATGGGTGGTTTTCAGGGATCTGCCAAGTTTCCGGGACTAAGCGCTTATTCAAGCAGTAAAACTGCCTTAAGTGGACTAACGGAATGTTTGGCCGAAGAGTTTAAATCGAAAAACATTGCCGTGAATTGTTTAGCGCTTGGTGCCGTGCAAACCGAAATGTTAAGTAAGGCATTTCCGGGATATAAGGCTCCTCTTAAGCCACAGCAAATAGCTAAGTACATAGCTGATTTTTCCTTAACGGGACAAGAATATTTTAACGGAAAAATAATTCCCGTGTCTTCTACAACCCCTTAACTATGAAACTTGGTTTCGTTTTATTTTTTACCTTACTAAGCTGGGTGGTATTTTCTCAAAACATTAGCCAAACCATTAAAGGCGTTGTGCTCGACAAACAAAGCCAATCGCCTCTTCCGGGTGTTATTGTGCAAGTGCTAAACTCCAATCCATTATTAGGAACAAGCACAGATGAAAATGGAGAATTCAAATTTTTAAATGTTCCCATTGGACGATTACAATTAAAATTTCAAGTAGTCAGTTATAAAGAACGCATCATCACCATTGTGCTAAATGCCGGCAAGGAATCGGTGTCCACCGCAGAACTCGAAGAAAATGTTATACAGGGTGAAGAGGTGGTTATTATTGCCGAACAAGACAAAACCCAAACCAACAACAAAATGAGTTCGGTTAGTTCACGTTTGTTTAGTGCCGAAGAAGCCGCACGTTATGCCGGAAGCAGAAACGACCCTGCCCGAATGGCTGCTAATTTTGCCGGCGTAAGTGGGGCTAACGATTCGCGTAACGATATCATCATCAGAGGAAATTCGCCGATGGGGATTTTGTGGCGATTAAACGGTTTGGATATTCCCAACCCCAATCACTTTGGCAATGCGGGTTCAACGGGTGGTCCGGTAAGCATATTAAATAACAATACCCTCGACAATTCCGACTTTATGACCTCTGCCTTTGCTGCAGATTATGGCAACGCCACTTCAGGTGTGTTTGATTTACGGATGCGTAAAGGCAATAACGAAAAAAAAGAATACCTCGCTCAAATTGGTTTTAATGGTTTTGAATTAGGAGCCGAAGGTCCATTAAATAAAAACAAAAACGCTTCATTTCTTATTAATTATCGCTACTCCACACTCTCGGTATTTAAAGCACTTAACATCGATTTTGGAACAGGCGCCGCTGTGCCGCAGTATCAAGATCTCACCTTTAAAACTGATTTTGCAACTAAAAAGTATGGGAAGTTTTCTTTTTGGGGCATTGGCGGTATAAGTTATGTAGCCCTTTTAGAAAGTGATAAAAAAGCCGGACAGGATCTTTATGGGTTTAGTGCGCGCGATACCTACTTCCGCTCAAACGTTGGTGCCAGCGGCATTTCGCATACTTATTTATTTAAGAATAATGCTTATTTAAAAACAAATATTGGCATGAGTGGCCAGTATAATAACATTGTGGCCGACCGTATTGATAGTTCGTTTAAAACACCTAAACACTTAAAACCCGAGTACCGACAAGTCACACAAACCATCCGGTATTCACTGAACAGCACCTACAATAAAAAATTTAATTCCCGAAATTTTATAAGCACCGGAATTTACTCGGAATTATATAAGACCTTGTTTGTTGACAGTAATGATTTTCAGTTTGGCAGCCATACCTTTGTTACCCTTCGTAATTACAAAGGAACAACAGCATTGCTTCGTGGTTTTTTCCAATGGCAGCATAAATTTAACGACGACTTTTCGTTAAATCTGGGTGTGAGTGACCAATTCTTTTTATTAAATAATTCCAACGCTATTGAACCACGTTTGGGTTTAAAATATGGCATCAGTCACAAACAGTTTTTAAGTTTTGGGGCCGGATTGCATAGCCAATTACAACCCATTTACATTTATTTTGCCAGCGATTCGATAAATGGTAAACGTGTGGAAACCAATCGGGGTATCGATTTTACAAGGGCTGCTCATGTGGTGCTTGCTTATGATAATAACTTCGCCAGCAATTTTCGCATCAAAACAGAAGTGTATTATCAGTATATTTTTAATGCGCCTGTAAAAAATTATCCGAATTATTTTTCGGTATTAAACCTCGGTGCCGATTTTACTTCACCCAACATAACTAATTTAGTGAGCAAGGGCACTGGCTATAATTATGGTTTAGAAATAACCTTGGAGAAATTTTATAGTAAAGGTTATTATTTTTTATTTACCTCCAGTTTATTTGAAAGTAAATACAAAGGCAGCGATCATGTATTACGAAACACCGCCTTTAACGGAAACTATGTGTTTAATTTACTGGGAGGAAAAGAATTTAAAATTTCACAAAAACACACGTTCAGTATCGATTTCAGAACGACTTATTCGGGGGGTAAACGTTATAGTCCTGTTGACTTGAATGCCAGCATAGCCGCGGGTAATGAGGTGCGGGATTTTAGCAATGCTTATGCCTACCAATATCCTAATTATTTTCGATTGGATATAAAGCCCGGTTACCGATACAATCACAAAAAAATAACCCATGAGTTTTCAATAGATATTCAAAACGTGACCCGTAATCTTAATGTTTTTCAGCAAGCCTACGACATCCCGAGTAAAAGCATTAAAACCGATTATCAATTGCGGTTTTTTGTAATTCCTCAATACAGGGTTTTGTTTTAATATAGTTCCCATGCAATTTTATTTTCTTCCTTTACCTATGCAGTTTTTGGAACAATCATTTCATATGCGTTTTTTATTAGTCCTTCAAATTTGATGGTCGCAAAAAAAACAGATTAACCAACGATTTAATAATTTCAATCAAATTGTAAAGGCGCAAAGTCAACACATAAAGTAGAAGACTAAAAATAATAGAAAAAGTTTATGCGATTAAAACCATGGTTTGGGTCTCGGCAAAAACCAATGCTGATGGAGTTTTGCAGCTTAAACTAAAAAAAGGCAAGCATACTTTTTATGAAAACGGTTTAAAAAAAAGAGTGGCAAAATTTACCACTCCAATTAATGTCACACGAAAAAAGGTACAGATCTATAAAAAACGAAATCGGAAGTTTCTTCTCATTCGTGTTTCAATTCTCTGTTTTTTTTATTTTATTAATTTGAGGGTTTGGCTATTGCCATCCTCAAAACTAACTTTTACAAAATACAATCCATTTGCCATCAGTGCTGTAGAAACTTGGGCTTCTCGATTTTCGTTCATAAAACTAATGGTTTGTCTGATGACAACTTTTCCGCTAGGATCCATGACTTCACAAAGCGCTGAATGAAACTGTCCGGATACATTAGAGAGGATTAACAAATCCTGAACCGGATTCGGATAAACTTTTACACTTTGTAAATTGGCTCTTAACTGTCCTATTCCCAAACAATCGGAAACATAAAGGGTAAGACTATCAATTTTTTTACATCCGCCTACACCAACAGCCGTGCAGATATAAGTTTGGTTTACCGAAGCATTGTAGCTTAAAATATTTCCTGCAACATTACCCGGCTGCCATATATAACTGGTTCCGCCGGTAGCGGTAACGGTAACAGGCGCGTCGACACATGTGGTAGGAGAACTAGTTGTGAATACCAAATTAGGACTTGGGTTAACCGTGATGGTTTTAGAAACACTGCTTTGTGTACCATTATTGGTAGCCAGTGAAATCACAAACGTACCTGAACTAGGAAAATAAATACTGGTAGCGGGTGAATTGGCATTAGGGCTGAATAAGGCGCCACCGGAGGCAGTCCAAGTATAATTGGGTACCGGGGTGCCGGTTGAATTATTGGTTGGGGTTACGATAGCCGATTGACAAACGGTGTTAGGGATATTAAACAAAGAAACCGCGGCCACATTATTTACCGAGCATAAATTGTGGGTTCCTAATAACTTACGATAAGGGCAATTAAGCATAGCAGTTTGAATACGTGTTGCTTGATCGGTGGTATACATGTATTTGGTATTATCGTCGGTATAATCCATAAAATTCATGAACATACAGCCATTAAAGGCAGTGGGGCAAGCATTGGCTCCTGTTGCATACAAAGGATATCCCGGAGCGCCGAAATTTTGTCCGTATTGTCCTGAACTAAATCCACCGCGTTGTGGCGGGGTGTCGTCACAATAATCAGTAGCCGTGCAGTCGCCCGAAGGATTACTATTGCCATCACCACCAATGTGACGTAAACCTAAATAATGTCCAATTTCATGAGTAGAGGTGCGGCCTCTGTCGTAACCACTGTAGTAGGTGCCGGCCGGATAAAATGTTTTAGACCCAAAAACTCTTGAATAACACCAAAAGCCATCAGTTAAATTAGAACCTGTTGAACCGGAGGGGATTCCGTTTAGCGTGCTGAGCTTTGGAAAAGTAGCATAACCCAATAAACTATTGGCATTTACATTATTATCGGTAATCCAGATGTTCATGTATTTTGAAACATTCCAAACCGTTTGTGGTTTCACAGTTCCATCAACAAAATTCTTTAGCGTGGTAATTGTGGTAAAGCCGGCGGGATTAGACCAACCTTTGGCGATATAATTAACGCGGTCGATGCCGGGTTCTGCCAAAGGATTACCTAAGGTGTCTTTTGTAGCCAAACAAAACTGAATGTTACAATTGGCAATGGCGACCCTTCCAATACCATCGCGGTTAGCAGAAGGCAGGCTGGCACTATCGGCATAATTCATAAACGCTGTAGCCGGGTAATTACCGCGGTTGTATCCAATTCCACCAAAATCATCATTTAATGCCTGTATTTGAGAAACTAATTGGCCTTGAGCCAGATTTGGATAGGTGCCAACGGCTTGTCCGCCATGTACCACATGTATAATAACGGGAATAGTAAACACCTGTGATTGTACTTTACTGTATTGTTGGTTCGCCTTGAGCTCTGTTACAAGTTTTTGAAATTGTTGCTCCCATTCTTGTCCAGGGGCCTCTGTGGCACAAAATCCATTCAACGAAGGTGCAATTTTTTGACTGCTGTTTTGGGCAATGCTTATGTTAGTTCCGAACACAAAGATCAGGCTTGCAAAGCCAAGTAGTAGTTTATTTCTCATTTTTAAATTTATCAATAAATCTATTTAAACTAATTCACATACCAAAATTTTTAAGGAAGATTACGAGCTTTTACTTATAAATCAATCAATTATCCGAAATTTGGAAAGATTTATTGGGTATTTTCAATCATTTGAGGTGAATTGAAAGATATTAGTGTTTGCTAAAAGTCAGTTTTTTAACGTGTAAAAATGGCGGTTAAATCTAATGCCCTTTTTTAGAATCTTTTTAAATAAACAAACTTTTATGAACAAGGATTATCATCTAAAACCATTTAAAAACCCAAATTTTAACAAATCAACAAGGGAAAGAAAAAATCCTTAAAAACAGAAGCTATGAGGATGGAAAATACGTATATTCGTTCTGTCAATCCAAATCCAAACATCATGACTAAACTTAAAAATTTAATGACACTTGGCTTATTGATATTCGTTCCGAGTATCATTTTAGGACAAACTCCAAAAAAGTATTGCGAAGCTGCGGAAAAATTTGAAAAAGCAAAAAACTTTGACGCTGCAGTAGAAAATTATTCTAAGGCCGTCGAAATGGACCCTAAATTCGAAAAGGCTTATACAGCGCGCGCGCTCTGTTATGAGAAATTAAATTATAAAGCGGAAGCCATTGAGGATTACAAAAAATCAATGGTGTTTAGTCCCAAAGAAAAGGAATTATATTTTAACGCCGGAAGATTATATGCGGATCTTGAAAAATACAAAGATGCCGACGATATGTTACGGAAAGCCATTGAGCGTGATAAGGGTTATCGTGAGGCTCTAGCAGTTGAGGTTCAGGTGTTATTTAAACTAAAGGATTACACTTATGGATTGACCGTAACGCAATTGGCAATTGAAGATAAAAAAACGGCTCTGAGTTTATACAATCATGCTGTAATGCAAGATAGTTCTAAAAACTTTGTGGAGGCGGAAAAATTTTATAAAAACTCTAAATATGAAGATCCGAAATTTATACCTGCCTACGTGGCGCTTGCGTTAACGCAAATTAAATTAAAAAAATCAGATGACGCATTAAAAGTATGTGATGACGCATTAACCAAAGAGTCGAGCAATGCCGATGTGTTTTTAGTAAAAAGTTTAGCTTGGGCCTCTAAAAAAGATTTTCAAAACGCCATCAATGAAATCACCAAGGTTATTTTAACTAAACCAAACACGGATGCCCTCAAATTAAGAGCCTTATTTTACGAAACACTTGGTCAGCACCACAATGCTATTAATGATTATTCAGAGGTTTTAAAAATTGACGAGAAAGATGTCATGGCTTATTTAAAAAGAGCCGCGGCTTTTGAACAAACTCAAAACTTCAAAGCAGCTTTGTCTGATTACAACAAAGTAGCAACCATGGCTAACGGAAACGAAAAAATTGATGCCATTGTAAAACAAGCCAAGAAAAAAATCTTCGACTTGAATAAAGAAAGTGCGAAACCTGAAATTGAGATTTCCTCTGTAAAATTCGAAAAGAACGTCATCAAAATCTCAGCAGATAAAAATGAAATGAGTTTTAAAGGCATTATTCGTGATGCCAGTTTAATTAAGAACATTGATGTAAATTCTGGCACCGTGATTTACTCTGTCGATTCATTAAATCCGGAGTTCAGCATAAAAATGACGGATTTAATTAAATTAAACGAGATCACCATTAGCGCTACCGATGTATACAACAATACCCAGGTGACTCAGTACAAATTAGAAAAAACCGAAAGTGATAAACCAATCATTGCGATTGAAACACCGATTGCTACATTTGAAAATGAAATCTTCATCGAGAATAACAACGCTGACATATACATACAAGGTAAAATTAAAGATGCCAGTTTAATCGAGTCCATCTTGATAGATGGTGTATCTGCTTCATTTAATCCAAGTAATATTAATCCCGATTTTTCCATTCAAGTTAAAATAGCGGACAAAACAAAAATTTCCGTTTCGGTAAAAGATATTTATGGTAATGAGAATATCCAAGTGTATGTTCTAAACCGCACCGCGGCAACAGCCGGCATCGACAACCCAATGGGCAACACCTGGGTTGTATTTATTGAAAACAGTAAATACATTAGTTTCCCTAGCTTAGAAGGCCCTGCTAAAGATGTAACGGCCATGAAAACAGCTCTTGCCAATTATAAGATTACTAAAACAATTCACCGTAAAGACATGACAAAAACAGAGATGGAAAAATTCTTCTCTATTGAGTTAAGAGATTACGTAAAAAATAATAATATCAACTCGTTACTGATTTGGTATGCTGGTCACGGTAAATACGTTAGTCCAACCGGTTACTGGGTTCCATCAGATGGTAAAACCGATGATGAATTCAGTTACTTTGGCATCAACAACCTTAAGGCTTCTATGCAATCATACGCTAATAAATTAGTTCACACTTTAGTTATAACCGATGCGTGTGAATCGGGAGCAACCTTCTTAATGGCCATGCGTGGCGGTGATGAAGAAAAGCGCTGCGATAATTTTGAATTAACTAAGGCGAAATCGGCCCAGGTATTTACTTCTGCGGGATATGAATTAGCTTCTGATAATTCTCAGTTCACTAAAACATTTGTATCAACCTTAAACAACAACGTTGAACTATGTTTACCCATTGAAAAAATCGTAAAAAAAGTAACTACCTCCGTTGCTCAAGCAGGCAATCAAGCCCCTAAATTTGGTAAGATTAAAGATCTAGAAGATGAAGGCGGTACTTATTTCTTTATTAAAAAATAAATTCCTGTTGTTTGTATGATGTATGTGGAATAAGAAAATTATACAATCATTTTTTCTTTTATTTTCCTGTATTTTAACTGCACAAACCTATCATTTCACCAATTACGGTGTAAAAGATGGGCTGGCGCAATCTAATGTTTCGGGTATTATTCAAGATAGCGCGGGCTTTTACTGGTTGGCCACCGATGGCGGCGTTTCGCGTTTTGACGGAAAAAATTTTATCAATTATACCACCGAAAATGGATTGGCCGATAATAATGTAAGTGCCATTTTTCTTGATAGATCAAATCACATTTGGATGGGTCATGAAAATGGATCACTGACCGTATACGATGGAAAAGAATTCACTCAAATTAAATCACGCTTACTTCCAAAAGACAAAAAGATTTATGGTTTTTACCAAGATGGGTACGGCAGTCTTTGGATTTGTACAGCTACGGGCGGTGCTATTAAAATAATGGATCCAACTAAAGTTGGTGATAAACTGCATATCAAAGTATACTCGGGTCGTGATGGTTTGAGCCAGTATGTGTTCTCAACCTTTGAAGATAAAAAAGGTGACCAGTGGTTTCTTACCGATATTGGCGTAAAGTTTTACAACCATAGCAAACGGCAGTTCGATTTCTTTCGGCCCGAAGGCCTGCCTTTTGGACAAATAACCTGTATGGCAAAAGATCACGAGCAACATTTATTGGTGGGCACATCGAATGGCAGTGTGTCGCGTTACAACCAGGAAAAAAATAAATTTGAAACCATTATTAATCCAATGGACCTCAACAGTTTTTTACAAGGCAATGGTCCGAATATTATTTTCACCCTGTTTGAAGATCACAAAGGCAATATCTGGGCTTCCGGTTCCAATCATGGCGTTTACCGTTATGACAACACCACCCATATGGTTACTGCTTTTAATACCGGTAATGGCTTAGCAGTAAATAAAGTAAAATGTTTTTTTGAAGATAAGGACGGCAATCTCTTGTTTGGCACATCAGGCGAGGGTCTTGAAGTGTTTGCTTCTGAAAAATTTGTATCCTTTTCAAAAAAGAACGGACTCATTGATAATCAGGTGTCGGCCATTTGCAGAAGCAAAAATGGCAATTATTGGTTTGGCACGAATGAGGGCATCACAATTTATGATCCGACAAAAAAAACGTATTCAACTATTAGCATCAAAGATGGTTTGCCATCAAATAACATCCGCAGTATCGTTGAAGGACCAAATGGCAGCTTATGGATAGGCAGTTGGGGTGGTAAAGTTATTAAGTATGACTCACAACAAAATCGTTTGGTAAACATGGCTGCTTTGAACGATATCGTTAATAATTTGGTAAGTTGTTTAATGATCGATCACAACAATAATTTGTGGATTGGCACGCTTGAAGGGATTGTAAAATATGACCTCAACACGCAAGCCATTAAAACCTATCGAACCATTGATGGTTTAATTGATAACGACATCTCGTGTATTTTTGAAGACCGTAAAGGGCAGGTTTGGATTGGTACAAATCAAAAGGGTGTGTCGATGTTCGACGGAAAGAGCTTTAAGAAATTTAACCGGGAGAATGGGCTAAACTACAGCAGTATTTCTTCTATTGCAGAGGATAAAAACCATCGTATCTGGATTGGCACGGAGGGTGGTGGCGCATTTGTTTACAACGGGAATAACTTTGTGAATTATAAATTGAAGAACGGTTTGGTTTCTGATTTTATCACACTGCTCACGGTAGACGAAAAAAATAATGTGTGGATTGGCACCAATAAAGGGTTGAGTAAATTTAATTCAAGCAATTCAAGTTTTACCACCTATAGTTCGGGCGATGGGTTTACGGGTTTGGAAACCAAGCCCCGTGCGGTTTACATCGATAATGAGGAAAATATCTGGTTCGGAACCGTGAATGGTGCTTATAAATATTCACCTAAGCTGGATTTACCAGTGACCGTTCACCCCATTACAAAGATCTTACAGTTCAAAGTCAATTTAACAGAATATCCAATTACCGATCATATAAAGCTTTCGTATAAAGACAATTCGCTCATTTTTGATTTTATAGGCATTTCACTTTCCAACCCCCAAGGTGTTAGTTATAAGATCAAACTCGATGGTTATGATGAAGCTTGGAAAACTTTGACTGATAAGAGTTCGGAAGTATACTCGAATTTACCTGACAATACCTATGTATTCCATTTAATTGCCTGTAACCATTCGGGCGTGTGTTCTGAACCGGTTGTTATGCACATAACCATTACACCACCTTACTGGAAAACCTGGTGGTTCTACCTCATGGTAATTAGTGCTGTTGCAGGAACCTTGTTTGCGTACATAAAAATTAGAGAGCGCGCATTATTACAGGAAAAGAAAATTCTGGAAGATAAAGTTAGCGAGCGCACGGCAGAGGTAGTAGAAAAAAATAAGGAGTTGGATGAGATTAACAAGGACATTACCGCCAGTATTCGTTATGCGAAACGAATTCAGGATGCTATTTTACCTCCGGATGATTTTGTAAAAAAACATTTACCCAACACTTTTGTATTATTCAAACCTAAGGATATTGTGAGTGGGGATTTTTATTGGATGGAGGATAAAAAAGACACGGTTATTTTTGCAGCAGTAGATTGTACCGGACACGGGGTTCCGGGCGCCTTCATGTCGATTGTTGGTCATAATTTATTAGACCGGGTGTTGGCCGAACATAAAATAACACAACCCGCACGCATTTTAGATGAATTAAATAAGGGCATAAGTGACACCTTACGACAGACCGATTTAGAAGACAATACAGTGCGCGATGGCATGGACATAGCTTTATGTAGTTTTGATAGGAAAAAAGGTATTCTAGAGTTTGCAGGGGCTTATAATCCACTCTGGCTCTTTCGAAATAACGAGCTGATAGAAGTGAAGGCCAATAAATTTCCTATTGGAAATTCAAGGTCGGGTGAGAATAATAAGTTTACCAACCACGAGATCCCTTTGCAAAAAGGAGATACCATGTATATTTTTTCTGATGGTTACTGCGATCAGTTTGGTGGCCCGGATGGTAAAAAATTTAAAACAAAAGCCTTAAAACAATTACTCATGGATTCGCAGCACCTAGACATGGCTGAACAGCGCGAATTACTGAATACAACCATTGAAAACTGGCGGGGTAATCACGAACAAGTAGATGACATCTTGGTGATAGGCACCCGCTACAATTAAATCAAAAAAACAACTTTCGTTTCAAGTAGGGTCATTAAAATTCATTGTAAAAGTCTAATCAAGTTTTAAGGTTGTATTACCAATCACCACGCCATCACAGGTTATTTCTATCATGTATTTTCCTGGCACATAATCGCCTTGACCTTCACAATAGGTTACCCCGTTAATTTCCACATTGGCATAATTAAGAGTTTCCTTTCCGGCAAAGTAGCCCGAACTTTTATTAAAAATAAACTTATAATTATCGTCATAGCTTTTTGCCATTTCCTTGCCATCGGGTGTCATCACGCGAATATAGACTGTTTTTTCACCCGTTTTAGCAATTTTATTTTCACCCAAGGTAAAGCCTACTTTTATTTTCTGTGTTTTGCGTGCTTTGCTGGTTTCTATTTCCTTTTTTCCGCCACGTTTATACGATACCGCTTTGGCTGTAACATTAAAACAGCTAAGCACCGAACCTTTTGCTATCGTGGATTTTAATTCATCTTTTTCTTTGATGAGGGTGTTTTGTTTTTCTTTCTCAACGCCTAATTGCTTTATCACTGTTTTCTTTTCGGCAACTAGATTTTGGTTAAGGGTATTAAGCGAATCAATGGTGTGAACAAACCCTTTCATGATGCTGCGCAGGGTTTCCGTTTCTTTGCGTAAGCTGGCAATGATGTAGGCATCGCCTTTGTGCTTGACGGCTTCTTTAATCAATTCGTCAATGCGTTTTTTCTTGGCGTCGATTTCTACTTGCATCGCCTCATCTTTGGCTTCTAGTGTGCCGTATTCCTTTTGCAATTCCAATAAATCTTCTTTTACATTATCGCGCTCAACAAATACCTGCTCCTTAATAATCTTCTCCCGCACCACTTCATTTTTGGAGTTAAGCCAGAGCCAAATGGTCACGCCATTACTACCCATCAACAAAAGGATCACAAACCATAAAATAATAGCCCTTCTTTTTCTGGATTTTTCTTTTTCTTCTGTCATGTATCAAAAATAATATACAAAATCAGTAATTTAGAGCTAATTGTATGGCACTTATTAACGATTTTATGTCATTAATTTTTCCCAGGCATTGTGAGGCCTGTGCCAATACCTTATTTAAACACGAGTACTACATATGTAATTATTGTAAAGTAAACCTACCCCATAGCAATTTTCATTTAAACCCCGATTCGGCACTTCACAGAACCTTTGCAGGGCGCATCCCCATTAGAAATGCAGGTTCATACTATATTTTTGAGAAAAGCGGAAAAGTTCAAAATTTATTACATGCCATAAAATATCAGAATCAAAAAGAACTGGCTGCACATTTGGGCAAATTGTATGCTCTAGAATTAACTAAACACGAAAGTTTTCAGGCTGTTGATCTGATTATTCCAATTCCTTTACATCCGAAAAAATTGAAAGCCCGCGGTTTTAACCAAAGTGAATGGTTTGCCAATGGTTTGGGTAGTGGATTAAACACACTTACAAATTCTCAAGTTATGCAGCGCGTGGTTGAAACAAGCACACAAACCCGAAAGAAAAAATATCAGCGTTGGGAGAATGTAGAAAATATTTTTCAGCTGACTAATAAAAGCGAACTCGAAAACAAACATGTTTTACTGGTGGATGATGTCATCACTACCGGCGCCACGCTGGAAGCGGCCTGGCAGGCGCTAAAAGAAGTGGATGGTATTTCGATTTCCATTGCAAGCATTGCCTTTGCTTCAATGGGTTAATGTCAAAATTTAATAGGCCAGAAAACGTTCGGCCTCTTCTTTTTTTAACAATGCGCAACTCTCAAGACGACCAACTACTTTTTTCCTTCGTCTTGCTATAAAATCATACACGAGGTTGCGTAAAAATGGGGGGATGATCACAAACAGGACCATAACAGGCCATAAACCTCTCATATAAGCGGTAATGCGCAAAGCCGCACATGATTTAATATAAGCCGAATGATCTCTAATAAGGATGATACTATCAATGTTAGTGTCAATTTCAAAATAAGTTCGTAACTGTTTTCCAATCTCTGATTGCAAGGGAGCAAAATGCATGTGATTGCTACGTCGTGTTACCGCAGGTCTTTCATGTTTGAGGTAAAACAAAATGGCTCGGTTACATAAACCACATTCTCCGTCAAAGAGTAATATGGGTTGTTTGCTTAAGAGTTGTTGAATGTCGTTCTCCATAAATAAATTTAGGGTCGGGAATAAATAAAATAAGGGTCCACACTAAGTTCATAGCGTTTTGGGAGCACTTTAAATGTGTTGAGGTCGATAAAACTTACAAATCCGTTTCGTCCACTGCACTGACTGGTGTGATGTGGCAGGGGACCGTTTGCGGAAATATTACGCGATAGAACATAGAGTAATTTTTTGTTTTCATCAACCGCTAAACCATGTGGTTGAAACCCACAGGCTACAGCATCAATCCCATAACCTCCGTCTTTAATGCGCATAATTACTCCGTTTGAGTTTGGAAACATTTTGGTGTCGTTGGTACAGGTGACAAAAAATTCGTGTGTGCCTTTGGAATAAACAATTTCCTGAGGATACTCGCCGGCCTTTAAAACTAAGGTGACTGAGTTAGTGGGAATATTAAAAACACGAATTTCATTGGAGGTTTGGCAAGTAATTAAAATATCCTGTTGATTGGGCGCTAAAATCATATCGTGAGGATCGAGTGAACTCATGGCGTTTTTCGGACCAGTTTCAAGAATGATCTCTTTTGGATTTGTAAATGACGTATCGAGTTGGGTAATAAAATTACCGGTTTGAGAAGCCAGGTATATTTTATCCTCCGTGGCATTTAATACTATGCCATGTGGCACGCCTTGTCCACCCAATGAGTGAATTAATTTGCGGTTCTCCAAATCCACTGCGGCAATTTTTCCATCGGGCCATGAAACGCAGTAAGCGATTTTTCCATTCTTGGTAATCACAAAGGTATTCCAGTTTTGAGCATCGTCTAATGGATCGGTCGAACTGCCGTCGGCGACTTTGGTTAAGGGAATATCACCGATATACGTATCATCGCTGCAACGAAATTTTTGCATGATGTTGGATTTGATAAAGACCACGTACCAATAAGCCCCATCGGGGGAAATTTTTAGATGGTGTGGTGTATTGCCGCTTGCTAAATTTCCTACATGAATATAACGAATCGGCAACTGGGTTTCACTGTCCAACACCGTCACCACATCGCAACCCTGATTAACAGCATACAATTTTTTTCTTTTAGGGTCATCGGCCCATCTTATGTTTCCTTTGTTATCAGGCGCACCATTATCGATCCAGTTTTTGATGATGCTCACTTCATCATGCGAAAGTGGCGTACCATTGAGTGGCATAATAGGCAGGTTTTGTGTGCCCAAATCGGGATACGTATTCACGAAATAACACAAGGAAGAAAATTTACTATTAAAAGGGATAAGAGGGGAACCACTACTTGAGCCACCAAACATTGCTGACCAACTTTCAAGATTAAAATTACCGGCTGCCTTATAACTAGCGGTATTGTGACAACCCGACACGGCACATTTATTTTTTACGATGCTGCCTATTTCATTAGGATAATCTCCAAACTGCACCTTACCTACATCTTTTGTGCAACTAAAAAGTCCAAAAAAAATAAATAAAACCAGATATTTAAAATGAGAACTCAATTAACGAAGAATAATTTTTTTAGTTAACTGATAATTTTTTGAATCCGATAAAAAATGAAGTCTTATAAAATAAAAACCTTTTACATAAGTTGAGAGGTCTAGTTCAAAGCTAGTTTCAGCAGATTCTCTTCTTAAAAGCTCAGTGCCGGTGGCATCATACAAACTTAAGTGGAGGCTTTTAAAATCGAGCTGGCTTATACTTATGGTAATTAAATCATTTGTTGGATTAGGGAATACAGAAATCAAGTGCTCCAATTCGGTAGTGGTGTTGTTTTTAATATCCACCATGGTAGAGGTAGAAGAAAAGTAACTTAATCCACCGGACAAATTTCCAAGGATAAGGTCGCGTTTACCATCGTTATTAATATCTTCATAACAGGGGGTTGATTGTCCGCCTTCGTTGTAACCATTCACCGCATTACTCAGGAGTGTGTATGTTCCGGAGCCATTCGGCGGAACCGAGAATTGAAAAATATTGCCACTGATGGAACCAACTAATGCTTTTACTTGTGGGCCTTCTGAATAAAAGTAAGGTGCGGCAAATCCATCCAAACCAAATAAATTTTGATTGCCTTTAACATCCATGTTACCCAAAAAATTAGTGATTAAACTAAAGCTAGGGGTTGTGCCAATTAGGGTGTTTTTATAAAAAGCTATACGTCCGTCTTTGGTTCCTATTAACAAATCTAATTTTTGATCGTTATCTAAATCAAATAACTGAGGAGCTGCAACCCCCGAATTGGTTGTGATTTGAAAGGGATTGCTAAGCAAAACAAAGCTACACACATTACCGGCGCCTGCGATGTTTTTAAGCCAGTGTATTTGTCCACTTGAGGTTCCGAAACAAATGTCAACGTCGCCATCATTATCCACATCGCCAGCAGTAGGCATCACATTATTAATGCTAATGGTTTGTGAACTCAAACTACAATAATCGCGTGTGATGAGCGAATAAACCGGAACGCTTGTAGTTCCTGTGTTTTCATAAAGTGTTAATCGGGCATTGAGATTGGTGTTTACATAATACCCATAATTACCTATGAGTAAATCCTTTTTTCCATCGGCATTATAATCAAAAACCAGGGGGAAAGAATTCTCGCCAACCTCAATCATTTCATCTTGTAACAAATTATTTTTAACGAATTGGAAGTTCACCGTATTCGTTAAACTGGCGTTTCGGTAATACCAAAGGCTTTTATAGTTTTCGCTGTTATTTACATTCGGTGTTGCAAGTAGGTCCTTTTTCCCATCCCCATCCACATCAGCATAATAGGTGCATGGAAAATTATTGATATTAACTTGTGCCGAATTACTTTTGTTAGGATAGTTAGGATAAAGTTTGGTAGTATCTGTAATTAAAGCGGCGGGTATGGTGCCGGTATTGTGTAAATACTGTACACTGTGACAGGAAACATCCCCCATGATTAAATCCTTGTCCCCATCACCATCACTATCAAAGCACATAAGGCAGGAACCCGAATGGGCTACTTTTTGCCAGGCGAGTAAACTGCTGCTATCTTTTTGTAGACGGTTAGCACAAGAATAAAAACTAACGTTACAACCATTTTCAATAACCTTTCCCCAACAATGTTCTTGCAATTCATAATTCAAACTATCACAATGTCCGTATTTTTCTTTACTCATGTTTTTGTGGTATTCCATCGAATAACCACCCGGTGCAAAGGTTAGAATGTCGAGATCGCCATCATTATCAATGTCGCTAATACCCGGTACGCCTATAGGACTGGCATATAAATTAACAGGGTAATAATTGGCGGTGGTATCATAATCGGAGTACAACAAGGTTTTTGCAAGGGTGAATTGTAACAGATTAACGGCGTTACTCGTGTTTTTAAAAACTTTAATTCCCGAGGTTGTCGATGTAAAAAGATCTTCTTTGCCATCACAATTATAATCTAAAAACAAAGCCCAGTTATATGCCTGAGGAAGGTAATAACTGAGACCCGGATCGGCTTTGTATTTAACCTGTCCGGGTGTGCCAACGTTAATAAAACAGCGAAAATGGCCAAGACTATAATTTGAACGATCAAACACAACCAGATCTTTTTTACCATCACCATTTAAATCGAGGTTGGATACATTTGAAAAATTGATGCCATTGGCCCAGGGCATTTTTAACACATAGTTGTTTTCCAAAACCGAAATGGTGTCGCGGGCAACAGGAAGTTGTGCGAAAGCATTAAAAAAGAAAAGCAGTAAAAAACTAAGACAGAAAGGCTTTACCATGGTATTACAAAAATATGCAAATTAAAGTCCAAAACCGAAAGCAATTGAGCCATTTAACAAGGAATTAAACCCAATTGTAAAACTCATATCCAGCTGTTTTTATAATGTGTAACTTACGATTAAATTTGTAGGACCTTGAAAAAGCTCTTCGTCATAGTATTCCTATTTTTAGGATCAAAAATCTCGGCGTATCATATTGTTGGTGGTGAAATGATTTATGATTTTCTAGGAAATAATAATTACCGTATTACTTTAAAAATTTATAAAGATTGTAGTCCGAACGTCACCACTCCTTTTGATGGCGTGTCGGATGTGCCTAGTCCGGCTGCGGTTATTACCGTTTACGATGCTCAAAATAATTTTATTGGCTTATATGACATTGGTTCACCGGTAATCACGACAGTTCCTTCGGCCTTTAACAACCCTTGTATCTTTGCGCCAAACACCATTTGTGTGCAAGAAGGTGTTTATACTTACACATTAAATTTAGCCCCTAAGGCTGGGGGCTATACCGTGGTGTATCAGCGTTGTTGCCGCAATGTCATTATTTCAAATCTTGTCAATCCCGATAAACAAGGAGCCACTTACTTTACAAAAATTCCGGGACCTGAAACTGCTCTGGTGAATAGTTCACCACGTTTTAGTGCCTTTCCACCCATTTACATTTGCGCCAAAGTGAATTTTAAATTTAACCATGCGGCAACTGATCCCGATGGCGACAAACTTATTTACGCGCTCTGCGCTCCTTTTACAGGATTAGACGGCTGTTGTCCATCAGTAGGCACAAGCGTTCCGAGCAACCTCTGCGGGAGTCCGCCTGCCTCTTGTCCAACTGAAGCCGCTCCTCCTCCCTATTCCAACGTATTATTTATGACGCCTTTTTCGGGCAATTATCCTATTCCAAGTAATCCGGCTTTTAGTATTGATTCCATAACCGGCAAACTCACGGGCACACCTACTACCAGCGATATCTATGTGGTTGGCATTTGCGTGAAAGAATATCGGAACAATCAGCTTATCAATACCCATTTTCGAGATTTTCAATTTTCGGTGATACCATGTACGGTTACTGCCTTAAGTGCTGTGGCTGATCAGGTTAAACAGTGTCAGGGACAAACCATTTCTTTCATCAACAAAAGTATTAACCAGGCTAGTACCCCAATCTATCACTGGGACTTTGGCGTGCCAACCATTAGCAACGATACTTCAGCTTTAATAAACCCAACTTATACATATCCCGATACCGGTATTTTTATTTTGTCGTTAATTGTCAATCCCGGTAAACAGTGCACCGATACTTTAAAAAAACCCGTTTATGTATTTCCTGCTTTGAGCGTGAATTACCTGCGCCCGGCAAAACAATGTTTACCTTCTAATTCCTTTCAATTCGCTGCCACCGGAACCTTTGTGTCGCAAACTACTTTTACCTGGAACTTCTCTTCCTCTGCCACACCTAGCACTTCTCTTATAGAAAATCCGAGTTCTGTAAGTTTTACAAACACTGGCTGGAATTTGGTGACTTTAAGAGCAAAACAATTTGCTTGCAGAGATAGTTTTTTAGACAGCATTTATATCATTAAAAGACCAATTGCAAAAATCACCGGCATACCCCCTGTGCTCTGTGATCCGGCTAAACTCAATTTTAAAAATGGCAGTAGTAGCGAATTACCATTAAATTATTATTGGAATTTTGGTAATGGAAAAACTTCAAGGAGCTTTGAACCTCAGCAGGTATTTAGTCCGGCCGGTAAATATACCGTCAAGTTAGTGGTTGAAACGGCGAGCATTTGTGCCGATCGTGATACTAGTGCTGCCCTTACCATAACGGTAAACCCAAGGCCCAAGGCCAATTTTGAGTTGAGTCCAATTGAAACAAGTATTTTTGATCCACTTATTAATATAAGCAGCTATTTTTACGACAGCGGCGTTACTTATTATTATGACTTTGGCGACGGCACAAATGCAAAATCGGCTATTAACTATCATGTATACACAAACTACGGCGATTTTGTTTTTACGCAATACGTCATGAATTCATTTGGCTGCAGAGATAGTTTGAGTGAAACGGTTAAAATTTTACCTGAATTTCGATTCTGGATTCCGAATGCTTTTAGTCCGGATGATAATTCACTCAATGATGAATTTAAGCCAATGTGTATGGGTGTAAGCGATTACGAGTTTGATATTTTTGATCGGTGGGGTCATGTTATTTATCATGGCACCGACCCTAAAAGCGGTTGGGACGGTTATGTTGCCGGGCTGCCTTGCCCGAGGGGCGTTTACACCTGGAAGATCCAATTTAAAAATGTGGTTACCCGAAAAGTTGAAAGTCGGGTTGGCGATGTAACTTTATGGCGTGTGGCGGATTGATGTTTGATGAGATCTATTGAAAACCCATGCCAACAGGGGGATCACAAGAAGGGCCCCATAAGTCAGAATTTTAAAATGCTGATAATAATAGTCAAACTCACCCAACAAAACACTCAAACTTCCGCATAAGTAAATAAAAATCATCAGTATAATCAAGGTTTTTTTCTCGCTTGCTTTGACTGCTGAATGATTTTGAATGACGTAGAGTAAACAGCATAAAAAGGCAGGCACAATAAATAAAAACGCATAATGTTGTTGATGTGGAAAAATTAGTGGAATAATGAGTAAGATATAGGCAATTTCAAAAGCTTGATTGCGGTTCGAGGCCGCGTTTTTAAACGGGAGTGAGCGCATAAAATAAAGTGTATAGCTTACAAGGGCCAATCTCACAATCAATAACACTTTAGTTAAGGCAGGAATAGAAATATTGAGTATGTTTCGGGGAACATCTAAGGCCAATGGATCGGGCACTTCGGCCACTAATAATGTTGAAAGCAAAGTGGAGAGGCCGTGAAAACTTCGTTCATCCACATCTAATACGTGCATTTGATTGGTAGGATTAATGAGATTAAACCAACTGGTTAATAAACCCATGTTATACGTATGACCGATGATAAGAGACGGAAGGATTAAGGCCGAGGCATAAAACAAAACACAAAAAACAAAGGCTTTAAAATAACCACGGTATAACAAATAAGGTAAAAAAACGATGGGTAAAAGTTTTATGTTAATTCCCATGGCCAAGATGGCGGCGCCGCTAATGGCTTTGCCTTTGTGAATTAACAGTAATCCATAAATACAGCACCATAAAATAAGTATAGTGATTTGTGAAGCGTGGATGTTTTGATGAAAGAATCGGAAAGAAAAAACAAAGGCAAGAATCATGAACCAGGATTTTCGTTTTTGACTTAACTTGTTTATTGGCTCACTTTGATAGAGTAAGTACATGAGATGCAAAAACAAAAACACATTGAGTAATAGCCAGGCCAATTTAACCGGATAAAAAGGAAGGGTATACAATGGGTTTAAAAAAATGGCAAAGAGCACCGAGTAATAGTAATGGTAACCGTCAAAATAATCTTTTTTATAAATGTCCAAATGCGACGAAAGATCCCCTCCGGCCGAACTGAAAATAAAAAAATCGCCATTTCCCTGAGCTTCAAAGGCGCAATAAATAATTAATGCGAGGATTAAAAACCTGAGGAAGACTTTATTGTTTAAAAGGGGCATATTAAAATTACTTGCTAAATTTAAGCTTTATAACTTGGTGTTTGCAAAAACTGATCTCATATTTTTTTGGGGAATTTAACCAAACCAAACAAACACTTTGGTTTAAGCGCCTCCTACATGTTTTCCTGATCATAAAAAGTATTTACTGGTTAAGTTTTTTTAATCTTTTTTTTGGCGCTAATTCCATCGTATTTAAAAGTCACCAGTGGCTTGGAAACACTAAAGATGTGGTGTTTTTGTTTTACCATGATGCGAGTGGCCACTTAATTTTTTACGCCCTAATTCTTCTGCTGGCATTGTGTTTATTTCAAATAATTTACTCTAAACTTTATTTTATTGGCGATTTATTTATTTGGTTCATTGTGGTGAATCTTAACAATGCAGCTTATCCCACACTTACAGGGGGCGATCATTTATTAGCGCAATACCTCATTTTTAATTGTTTTTTAAGTTCAAACTTTGTTTTAAAAGCGGGTAGTTTTTCTGCCATAAAACGCGCCTTGCATAATGTGGCTGTGTTGGCTGTTATGATTCAACTGTGTTTTGTTTATTTTTTATCGGGACTCGCTAAATTTAGTGACCTGGGCTGGTTATCGGGATCGGCCATTTCAACCATTACTCTGATTGATCATTTTTCGATGTGGGGAACTTTAAAAAATTTGGGGCGCTTTGGCTTTATTGCCCTACTCACAAATTATGTTGTTTTGTTTTATCAATTGTTATTTCCGGTATTTATTTGGATCAAAACAATTAAAAAACCCTTACTTATTGTTGGCATACTTATGCACCTATATATCGCCTTATTCATGGGTATTGTTGAATTCGCAGCCATTATGATTTTGGGATATCTTTATTTCTGGCCGCAGCAAAAAGAAAAGCCTGTTTCGTAATTTTTTTTATCTTTGCCCCATGTTTACAAACGACCAATTAAAAGACTTGAATGATCGCAGTATCGCGTTGAGGGGGTTTCTTTGACTACGATAGCAAGAAACACGATCTTGAGTTATTAGAAGAAAAAACGCTTGATCCCGATTTTTGGAATGACTCCAAAAAAGCCGAAAAAATTCTGAATGAAGTTAAACAGATCAAAAGCTGGACGGCCGCTTACGATGACCTGAATGGGCATGTGGATGATTTGAATACCCTGTATGAATTCTTTAAAAGTGGGGATGCTACGGAAGAAGAAACCAATGCGGAATTTACCATTGCTTTAAAAAAACTGGAAGACATTGAATTTAAAAATATGCTCCGTGATGAAGAAGATCATCTGGATTGTATTTTACAAATAAATGCCGGAGCCGGTGGTACCGAAAGTTGTGACTGGGCCAGTATGCTTATGCGCATGTACATCATGTGGGCCGATAAACAAGGCTTTAAAGTAAAAGAACTTGATTATAACGGTGGTGATGTTGCCGGAATTAAATCGGTATCCATCGAAATTCAAGGTGAATTTGCCTATGGTTTTTTAAGCGGCGAAAATGGGGTGCACCGTTTAGTGCGTATTAGTCCCTTTGACTCCAATGCCAAACGCCATACCAGCTTTGCTTCGGTGTATGTGTATCCGGTAGTTGACGACACCATTGAAATTGACATTAAACCGGCCGATATTGAGATTTCTACATCGCGTAGCGGTGGAGCGGGTGGGCAAAACGTAAACAAGGTTGAAAGTAAGGTGCAATTAACGCATAAACCATCCGGTATTGTGGTGGTTTGTCAGGTTGAACGTTCTCAATTGGGAAATCGTGCCATGGCCATGCAAATGTTGCGTTCGCAGTTATATGAACTTGAACTACGCAAACGCAATGAAAGTAAACGGGCAGTAGAAGACGGCAAAATGAAAATAGAATGGGGCTCGCAAATTCGTAGTTACGTTTTACATCCCTATAAAATGGTGAATGATCACCGGAGCGAATTAAAAATAACCAATGCCGAAGGGGTATTGGATGGGAATTTGGATGAACTCATAAAGGCCTATTTAATGGCCGTAAAATAACACCAATCATGAATAAAATGCATCAACCGGTACGCGCTAAAAAACATTTGGGTCAGCATTTTTTAAATGATGAAGGCATTGCGCGCTCCATTGTGGATGCGCTTTTAGATAAAGATAGAAGTCAGGCCATTATTGAAGTTGGTCCGGGTACCGGGGTACTCACCCAATATATGATAGAAAGCGAAAAACATTTTTTTGCTTTAGATGTGGACACGGAATCGGTTGAGTATTTAAAAACAAAATATCCCTTACATAACAAACAAATTTTACTGGCTGATTTTTTAGAAGTTGATCTGCAAAAAATTGCCGGAGCAAAATTTAACGTCATTGGTAATTTCCCCTACAACATTTCAAGCCAAATCATGTTTAAAGTGCTTGAGAATAAAGACAGTGTTGATTTTTGTGTGGGCATGTTTCAGAAGGAAGTAGCCATGCGCCTTGCCGAAAAACCAGGCTCAAAGGTTTACGGCATTTTAAGTGTGTTATTACAGGCCTATTATGATATTGAATATTTGTTTACCGTTAACGAAAATGCTTTTACACCACCTCCCAAAGTAAAAAGTGCTGTTATTCGTTTAACTCGAAATAATGTAAAAAAACTTGATTGTGACGAAGTGTTATTTAAAAAAGTGATTAAAACGGCCTTTAATCAACGCAGAAAAACCATCCGAAATTCGATAAGAATTTTATTTAACAATAACGACATTCGTCATCCCTTGCTAGATAAGCGTCCGGAGCAATTATCAGTAGCCCAGTTTATTGAACTCACTAAATTTGTGGGCGAACAAGCACTTGAAAAATAACTTAATTTTTTAAGAGACTCAGGTCTTTTTTAAAACTGAACAGTTGGTTAAAGCTGAATTTATTTACTTTCATAAATGCTGCACTCAAAACCAACGCCTGCATAAAATAGGAGAGTGATGCTGAATAACAGGCGCCTATTAATCCGAATTGTTGAATAAAATAATAACTCGTTGCCAACGTTACTAATAGGCCGGAGCCATTGGCAATAAGTAGGATACGCTGACGACCTAAGCCCGAAAAATAATGCGAGATGATGCTAGAAAAACTTATGACTAATATACCGGGAGACAAATAAAGCATAATGGTTTTAATGCCCGTAAAATCTTTACCCAACAACCAGTTAAAAAATTCAGCGGGGATTATGACTAAGATGGCGATACAAATCAAACTTAACAAAAAACAGATTTTAGAAAGTAAAAAGGTAACACGGCCATTATTAGGCATGTCTTTTTGATTGGCGATGTGGGTGAGAATAATGGGCGAGACGCTTCCACTAATAATCCAAACCGATTCGGTAAGTGAAGAGGCGCTGGCATAAACACCAACCAGTAAGCTGCCTCCAATCATATAATAATTATAGCGACTACTGAGTGTATGGGCCAAATTACCCAGTTGATTAATTAAGCCATTGCTGAAAACCTGTTTCCAGCTTAACTTTTCGGTGATTAAAGGCGTGGCGTTAACTAATTTAATCATGTAACTTGTTGAGATCAAAAATGTGATGCCGCTGGAAGTGTATATGGCAATTAAGTACGCATTGATATTATCAACCTTTAGAATAAAAACACTAAAAACTAAGGTTAAAAGGAGTAACAGAGGTTGCGAGAGCGTTAAAAAGTTATAGACTTTAATGTTTTGTTTAGCCAATAAAATTACCGCGTGGAAGGCTTGTAAGGTGATCATAAATGACAGAAACAACACATGCAACCATAATTCGGAGGCACCAATCTTAAACACAATAAATATGCCATTGAGTATGAGAATACAAATCAAAGTCCAAATAAAACCAATTTGATACAGTTTTTTAAATGGCATTTTTGGAATGAAATAAACAAGGGCCGAACCGGTGTAAATTTCGTTCACCGTTTGTATAATGGCTATGTTAAGAATCACCAAACTTATTTGCCCAACGATGGCCCCACCCAGATAGCGCGAAGAAATAAGGAGAATTCCCAAACTACTAAAAGCAACTAGGAATTTAGTAAAAAAAGACGATATGAGGTTCTTAAGCAAATTTGTGTTTTTGAGGATGCGCTAATTTTATAAACGATCCTAAATGTATTTTATTTCAGGACATCTTGATAGATTGCAGTTAATTTTTCGCCGATTTTCTCATAACTATAATTGTCAACAGCAAAATTCCTGATGACATGTTTATCAAAGGTATGCTTCAGCTCTGTAAAACGCAGGATAGCATCCTTTAATTGATATTCATTGCTTTTATCCACCATGATACCAAGTTGGGGTTTCATATAACCTGCAATGGCTCCCGCGTTACTTGTGATAACGGGTTTTCCACAGGCAAAGGCTTCAATAATGACCAAACTAAAGGTTTCGTAATTACTAAACATAATGAGCGCATCATTGGCATTAATTGTTTTTACCAGGTCATCTGCCATCAATCGCCCGATAAAATGCACATTACCGGTTATTTTCAAATCTTTCACCAATTGTTGGTACATGATTTTATCAATGCCTTCCCCCACAATGGTTAAGTCGAGATGTGTATCACTATCTAAGGCTTTTGCAAAAGCGCGTAACAAACCACTCACGTTTTTTTCACGATCGTTTAATGACGAAATGTGAAGCAGTTTGGTGGTATTGTGAACCTTTTCTTCTAGTGGCTTAAAACGCTGAACATTCACCACATTGGGCACCACCTCATACGAACCGTTTAAACCTTGGGCCAACATCGCCTCTTTGAGGTAATTACTCGTAGGCATAATTTTTTTTGCCGAACGCATAATTTTGCGCGTGAGGTATTTCATTAATAACCCATGGTAATTTCCATCTTCGGCACAGTAACCCGACCAGTTTTCATTCACCACATAGGGGATTTTGTGTTTTTGCGAAAGGTGATAGGCCCCAAGGCCCATGGGTAATACCACATTAAGCTGTATAAGATCGGGCTTTGAAACCTTTTGCATCAATTGCTGATACCCCAAATCAAAAGCTCGTAAAACCTTTTTGCGTTTTAATAAATGAGACACCAGTGGGAATCGTGATTTTATTTTTCGGTAATACACCGTTACACTTAATACGCCGTTTTCGTTTGATTCTACGCACTCGAAATCTGTTTGAAGCCGATCGTCAGAACACACATGCAAAACGCTTATTTGACTGTGCAAGGATGCCGCATCGGCAAAATAGCGGTTAAAGATGCCGTGTGTTGGATTATTGCGATTCGGATACCAGGAAGAGATGAAAAGAATGTGCTTTTTGTTTTCCATGGAACGGAGCCGGTGTATTTAAATTCGGGGAACAAAGGACTTTCGAAAAACTAATCGATATTGATGACAACTTCCATCAGAAACATAGATCGTTTGTCGTTTATTTGTTCGAATTGTGTTCTTAATTTGTTTCCGCTTTTCATGCCAATGGTAATAAAACCAAGTCCGGCACCGCCTTTTTCGCTTAACTCATTATTTTCAAGATGTTCTAAATAATAGCTTTTAAGATCGGCGGGATCATTAAACGAGTTAATTTTCTGAATGTGGTTGCTTAATTTTTCGATAGCTGAATTGGCAATCAGATTTGCCCCAATCATTTTCACCGCCTTATCGGTGATGTATAAAATAAAGAAATTATGTTTAGCGTCAGTGTCATCCTTATGGCCATGAATAAACATGTTTTGAAGCGATTCAATACAAATAAAAAAAACTTTTTTAATAACCGCTTTTGGCAGGCTTTTATCAAGAATTTTACTTTCTATTTCCGTTTCAAGTTTTGAAATGGTTTCAGAATTGAGCACGCCGTCGTAAGCCAAAATTAATTTGCCAACCTCATTGACGTTCTCAACATTTTTAGAAAAATGTAGATCGAAAAATTCAGCGTCCTTATTTGTACTAGCTTTCACTATTTAAATAAACCGTTTAATTCTGCATCAATTAGTCTAATAACTTTACCTAAATCCTCCTTGCTCTCACTAAAATTAATATCATCTACATCTACGATTATTATTTTTCCTGCCTCATATGAGGCATTCCAGGCTTCGTAGCGTTCATTCAACCGCTTTAGGTAATCAAGTCGTATGCTGTTCTCATAATCACGTCCTCTTTTTTGAATCTGTTTCACCAAAGTGGGTACGCTGGCTCTTAAGTAAATAATTAAATCAGGCGCTTTAACCAGACTTTCCATTAATTTAAAAAGAGAAAAATAATTATCGTAATCACGCGAGGTCATTAAACCCATGGCGTGCAAATTTGGGGCAAAAATATACGCATCCTCATATATTGTTCTATCTTGAACAACGGTGTGTTTGCCTTGCCGGATTTCCTGAATTTGATTAAACCGGTTGTTTAGAAAGTAAATCTGCAAATTGAAGGACCAACGTTGCATATCTTCATAGAAGTCATTGAGATACGGATTATCATCAGCATCTTCATAATGTGCATGCCATTTGTAATGTTTTGCCAATAATGATGTTAAAGTGGTTTTCCCCGACCCAATGTTTCCCGCAATTGCAATGTGCATACTTAATTGTTAAATAATTAGCCTAAATTAGAAAAATAACTTTTAAAATGCAAAAAATTGTTGATACGGGCCGATTTTAATTCGATGAATATCAATAGCTTAATTCGGCCTTGTCTTTTTCAAGGCAGTAATGGCGGCATATTTCGGCAATTACCTGCTCTGTAGACCTGAATTCACAAGCTAATTCGGTTTTTATTTTTTGATTACTAAATACTTGGCGGTTAAATGCGGCATTGACTATGCTCGGACCCAATCGTGGACTTTTTCCAGAAAACAGACAAATTAAGTACTCCAATCGCGACAAAAACGTTAACATGGGACGTGATAATTTAAGCCTAGGTTTAGGAATGCCTAATCCGTTTTGAATAAGCGAAAAGATTTCTAAAAAGCTATAATTGTTTTCAATCAAAATATAACGTTGTCCAAAACATTTTTTATTCACAAGGGCAATCATACACTCGGCAACATCGCTTGCTGACACATAGGCGCTAGTGCCCGCGGTGTAAAAACGATTGCCTTGCGCACAGGTTTCAACTAATTTCGAACTGCTTTGATTCCAAAACCCAGGCGATAAAATTAATCCCGGATTTACAATCACCGCGTTTAATCCTTCCTCAATACCCCGCCATACCTCACGCTCGCCATTATATTTACTAAAGGCATAGTCGCTTTCTTTGCCCGAAGTTTTCCAAAACACCTCTTCATTTAAAGCTAACTTATGATCGAGGTTGTTAACCGTTGCGATAGAACTCACATAACAAAAAGCTTGAATGTTTTTATGGAGACAAGCATTCACCAGATTTCGGGTGCCGGTTTCATTCACCTCAACCATTACCTTTTTTTCGGCTTTATTAAACGAAACTATGCCGGCACAATGGTACACTGTGGTTATATCGGCCAATGCATCTTCTATAGCAAAGGAATCGCTTAGATCAAGCTCGAGCCATTTGATTTTTTTAAAAAGTTGTTGGTACTCGCTAGTGTAGTAGGAGAATAATTTCTCCGTTTTAGAAATGTTACTGTTTTTTTGTTTGATAGCCAGCACAGGCTGGTTGTTTTGCAACAAGGTCAAAACAACGTGACTTCCTACTATGCCGGTGGCTCCTGTAACTAAATTCAAAACTTATTTTAAGCAAAGATTGTTTTTTGAAGGACAAAAAACAAACTGATTTGAATAATAAATCCTAATAAAAAGCCGGTATAAATTTGAGAGGGTCGATGCTCTTCCAATCGCAGTCGCGCAAAAGCAATGAAGCCAGCCATTAAAATGACAAGAATATAAAATAAAGTCATGTCAAACTTGATGAGGTAAGAAATTGACATTAACACCCCCAGCAGTCCGCCAATGCCGACCATGTGGGCGCTTATTTTATAACGTAAATTAATAACTGCAGTAAGTAAAATGGCGATACCTCCGCCTACTATAAAGAGTTTCAAGCTATTCCAAATGTTGATGTCGATGAGTAAATAAAACAAGCCGAAATAAAATAAGGAAGTTATGACATAAGGAAAGGAGCGGTCGCGTGGGTCAGACAAGGTAAGGCTTTTGAGGCGTTTGAGTTTATAGAGAATATAAATATTTAAACAAGGAAATAAAAAAGAGAACATGAAGACAATGAGCGAAATACGCCATTTGGTTTCAAACGGTGTCAGGTAATCAAAAACCGAATCGTGAATCACAAAAAACAAAAGCAAACAGCCATAAGTAGCCATTAGCAAGGGGTGCAGCAGGGTTGAGATAAAAAGAGCGAACGAACGGGAATTCATTAAGATAATAAATTTGAGAGATTTATTATTTCTTTGCGCACATCATGATTTTGGTAAATGATATTGTAAACAGCGTTAGTAATTGGCATGTTTACCTTGTGCACTTTATTAATCTCATAAACACATTTAACGGCATAATATCCTTCAGCCACCATGTTCATTTCGAGTTGCGCCTGTTTTACACTGTAACCTTTGCCAAGCATGGTGCCAAACATACGGTTACGGCTAAATTGCGAATAGGCGGTTACCAAAAGATCACCCAAGTAGGCAGAGGCTTTAATGTCGCGATCAATAGGATGAACGGCATCAACAAAACGCTTAATTTCTTGAATGGCATTACTTACCAGCACTGCTAAAAAATTATCACCATAACCCAAACCATGACAAATGCCACCGGCAACGGCTATTACATTCTTTAAAACCGCCGAAAATTCGGTGCCATAAATATCATCACTTACCGTAGATTTTAAATAGCGGCAATTTAAAAGATTACTCAGAGTTTGCGCATTGGCCGTGTTAATAGAAGCTATGGTCAGGTAACTGAGTTTTTCCATGGCAACCTCTTCGGCATGGCAAGGACCTGAAATAACTCCTATATTTTGCAGGGGAACATTATAGGCTTTATTTAAATACTCACCTACAATCAGGTTGTGCTGAGGAACAATTCCTTTAATGGCTGAAAATAGTATTTTATGCTGAAGATCTTTATCAGAAATGGACGCAAAGGAATCGTTGAGAAAGGCTGAAGGGATAGCTAATACGAGATAATCGGAATTTTGAATACACTCGGAAAGTGAGGTGTAGAATTTAATTTTGTCGGTATCAAATTCAACCGAACTTAAATAACGGGGATTGGTTTTAAATTCGTTGAAATAGGCAGCGTCTTCTTCCTTACGCACATACCAATTTAAGAGCTTGGTGTTATTTAAAAACAACTTTGCCAGGGCTGTTGCCCAGCTTCCACTTCCTATTATTGCAATGCGGGGCGCCGACATAATCGTGATTTTTTTTGTTTGATTTTATGGCATAAATTTACACAAAAATAATTTCATCATCATTTAAATTTCCATGTCCAACAAAACGGTTATATACCCTTGCTAAAGTGATCACATCTTTTAAACAATAACGGGCTATTTTTTCCAGATCTTTGTCCTCATAAAAAGTTTTTGCTACCATACTTCCATCCATATCGTCTTTTGGAGAAGGGATACCAAATACATGCGCGAGGAGATTAAGTGAGGAGAAATTTTTTATGTCTCCAAATTTCCAAAGGTCCATGGTGTCGATGTGATGGATGTTCCATGGTTTTAACCCTTGTAATTGAAGGGTTTTTGGTAATACCAGATTATTTATCAAAAAACGACGACACAGAAAAGGAAAATCAAATTCCTTACCATTATGCGCGCATAATAAATGCGTGGTGGTATTAAAATGCTCCTTTAAAAGGTCTGAAAACTGCTTTAAAATATCAAGTTCATTGCTTGAAGAAATTGTTTTTACCCGAAATTTATGTTGATGGTAATAGCCTAAACCAATACAAACAACTTTGGCAAACTCGGCGTATATGCCCGATTTTTGATACTGTTGTTCGGGCGAAACCTCGCGGTTATATTGCCATTTTTTATCCCACAACTCTTTGGTACTCTCTTGTAAATCGGAGTAATTGTAAACCAGTGGAACGGTTTCAATATCCAGAAAAAGGATTTTTTCAATGTCAGTTTGCGCCATATCTAAATAAATTGTTGAGCGAATTTACTGCTTTTGTAGGGAGGGTGCCATAGCCACAGCAAGGAAAAAAATCACAAAATCAATAGAAATTAAATTAGATGAGCATCGTCGCCTGTTTAATTACTTGTTTGTTCAATAAAATCCCGAAGCTGGATGTTGTGTTTCGGTTGTATAAAATAGTTCTGATGCGTTATTTATAATCTTTAGGCAGAATTTTAAATAAATAAACCCCTTTGTTGTTTTTGTCTTTATAATCGTATTGAAATTCGGTATTTGTTTCACGCAGGCTTTTCATATCAGGACTAATTTTGATAGTGCTTAATAAACCCGGCCACATGGCGGTATAAAATTTAGCGGTATCTAAATTCTCGGCCAACAAATTAACGAGCGTGTATTTGTAAACAATGGTATTGGGTTTTAAAACGCGAATGCCATCGAGTCGTGTTTCAGAATCGATCATTTGTGGGCATTTTTTATTTATTTGCGCGGCTATTTGTTTTATCTCGGAATACGCATTTTCTGTATCATTTGTACAGGACATAATGGCGAAAAGAAACAGGAGAGCACTACTTATTTTTTTAATCATGGTTTTTTAGTTTGAATTTATGATTTTGAACGGTTGTACATATTTGTAAGAATATCTTTTGTTTCTGTAATTGTTTGGAGTTCTTTTTCAAGTTCACCGGTAATTTTATTTTCTTTTTTTGCACTTTCAATTCCAGTTTTTGCTTTTTTCGCGCGTAGCTCCCATTCGCCTGCAATATCTTTTAGGGCTTTGAGGCTGGCAAATTTGATGTATTTATTGGCACCTTTACCAAGTCCTTCAAAATCCATTGCAGCTGCAATGGCACTGGTTGATGTGCTGCAGCGTTTAGCGGTTTTAGCATAACTGGCGCAAAAACTCATAAAATCAAAACCCGTCATGTATTTAATGGCATTGTGAAAAAATGGAATTTGATCATCGCTTCCATTAGTCGCATATAAGTTTGCCAGCGGAAACAACACATCTTTACCACTTTCTTTCTCAAATAATTTTGCTTTACTCATGGCTAGTGTGGTATTGGTTTGAGCAATGGCCTGTATAGCTTCCCCGCAAATGGCATAAGATGCTTCGTTAAGGGCTGATTCGTATAACGTAGATATTTCTGAGCCCGCCTCAACGTTTTCGCTTAAAAGGTGAAGCGCAAGCGCTCTGGTTTTTGTGTTTTTATCGTTTTTATAAATGCTTGTAAGCAGCCTTCTTAAAGCAGCTTTATCAGGCTTAGCCTTATCCAAGTGTTCGATGGCATAATTACGGATAGCAAAAAATTTATCGTTCAATGCAGCTTCTTTGTATAAAGCGTAAACTGCCGTGTCGGCTATTTTATCTTCAAGTTCATTGAGGGCTTCGTAACGATCTTCATACAAAGGCGCATTATGATATTGGAAAAAATATTCTTGTTGTGATTTTGTATACGCCATGTCGCAAAGTAACTGACGCTCGGCATCCACATTAACCAACTGAGGCTCAGCAGTGGCTTTAAACTGAAATTGTTGTTTTTGATCAGTCAGCAAAATATGATGTCTTTCCATTTTTCCATTCAAATACACATCTGTTTCAAGCGGTAAGGTATACAAAGGGTATTTTTTCAAATCCTGTAATTGCTCTATGTTTAACTCAATGGTGCCTTTGGCGGCATTGTAATTTTTGGTGACCTTTAATTTAGGCCGCCCTTTATTTAAGAACCATTCGTTAAAGAACCAGTTTAAATCTTGGCCTGTTGTTTCTTCAAAAGCTAAACGCAGATTGTGTATTTCACCCGATTTGTATTTATTGGTTTCGAGGTAATTCTTTAAGGAAGCAAAAAAAGCATCGTCACCCACTGCTTTGCGCAACATGTGTAACACTTGACCCCCTTTATTATAACTAAAGCCATCAAACATATCTTCCTTATCTCTATAATTAAATCGAATTAAATCCACTTCCTTATCAGATTGCAGATAGCCTTTCTTACTCAGCCAGTGGTGGTAATCGGCTGCATCACGACCTGATTTATATTCTTCCCAGAGGTATTCGGCATAAGTGGCGAAGCTCTCGTTTAAAGGTAAATTTGACCAGCTTTCGGCAGTAACTAAATCGCCAAACCATTGATGAAATAATTCGTGTGCGATAACCATATTACCTCTTTTGCCATCAATCATTTCGCGTTTGGTTTGATACACCATAAAATCGCCGTGTAAAGTAGCGCTGGTGTTTTCCATTGCACCACTCACATAATCACGAACCGCAATTTGCGCGTATTTAGGCCAGGCATAGGGCACGCCCAAACGGTTTGAATAAAATTCAATCATCTCTTTGGTGTCACCAAAAATGGCTACGGCTTCTTGTTCATAGTCTTTCTCAACGTAATAACTTATTTCTTTTCCGTTCCATGGATTATCGGTCACTTTTTTAAATTCACCCACAGCCATCATGGCCAGGTAAGGCGAATGCGGCTGATCTAACTTCCAATGATCGAGACGGGTACCTCCCACTTGTTTGGTAGAACTAATTAAGCTGCCGTTTGATAAGGTGGTGAATTTTTCATCTACCGTCATTAAAATTTCTTGTGTCATTTTTTCATTCGGACTGTCAATGGTAGGGAACCAAGCTGAATTGGCTTGGGTTTCGCCTTGGGTCCATATTTGCGGCATTTTAAAAGGATTTTCGCCGGTTGGATTTATAAAGTATAAACCCTTGTCGTCGGTTATAGCATTGCTTCCACTGCTTTTTATTTCATTGGGTTTTGCTATGTAATCAATAACTACATAATAGGTGTCTTTTGATGTGAAGGTTTTTCCTAGATTAATTTTTAAAGAATCATTTTCGTATACGAAAGATGAGCCAACCACTTTGCTCATGCCTTCTGTTGCTGATTGCAAGGGTTGTTTGCCGCCTTTCTTTGGATCAACTTCCGCCTTGCTCGGCTCGAAAATCTCCAGCGTTTTAATCTCCATGCCCCTTGCATTGAGGTATAACACGTTGCTTGGATAAAAATAAGGGCGCATGGTTAACGTAGCTTTCCCGTTCATGCGGCTGGTACTCCAATCAAAATTTACTTCCAATTTGGTGTGACTAATATCCTGGAGTTTGGTATTAGCGGCACGATATAACTCTTTCTGATAGGGTTCGTTAGCCGTAACCTTTATGGTATCTAATTGAATTGCCGGTTCGGTGTTGTTAGAAACACCTGAGGCGGTATTTTTTTTTGTACTGTGGCAGGCACTGTTTAAAAGCAATGTAGCTAAACCAAGGCTTACAAGTCGAAGAATCATCGTAAAAAAATTAGAATGTAAAAATGGGGCAAATTAATTGAATACCAAAGCAATTAGATACTTGTTTGTGGTAAAATAATTTTGCCCCATGCTTTAAAAGATCTCCTTAAGCAGATATGGAATTCATTGATAGCAAGCATGAAATTAATTAGTAATAATCTCCTTAGCTTATTTTAATCAAGAAAGTAGTTGATAAGCCGCGAAGGCCGAGCCATAGGCCAGTACAGACATAAATGCCAATTGAGCTAAAACCCATTTCCAGCTTTTGGTTTCGCGTTTAACCACCGCAATGGTACTCATGCACTGCATGGCAAAGGCGTAAAATAAGAGTAATGACCAACAAACCGCTTTTGAATATTTTAAATTTCCCGAGGCATCACGTTCGTGCAATAATTTTTGCCTTATGCCTTCACTGTTATTTTCATCTTCGCTTTGATAAATGGTAGCCATGGTTCCAACAAACACTTCGCGGGCGGCAAAGGAAGTGATGAGGGCAATCCCGATCTTCCAATCAAAGCCCAATGGTCGGATGACCGGTTCAATGAAATGACCTAAATTACCAATATAGGAATGTTTTAATTTTTGGGTTTCAATGACTTTTAGTAAGGTATGCGTTTGACTGGTTACCGGCGCATTTTCAATGCGTGTTTTAGCTGCTTCGAGGTCTCTGAAATTATCGTTTGATCCATGTGTGCTTAAAAACCACAGCACCACCGAGATTGCCAGAATGATTTTTCCGGCTTCACCCACAAACACTTTAATTTTATTGTAAACCATGATGCCAATGTTTTTAGGCTGTGGCCATCGGTAAACGGGCAATTCCATAATAAAAAAAGAGGTCTCTTTGGTTTTGATAAGATGCTTTAATACAGAGGCAGTAAGCAGGGTGACCACAAAACCCAGCATATATAATAAGAACAATACCAAGCCCTTTGAATTGAAGATGCCTAAAAATTTACTGTTAGGATAAAGCACCGCAATGAGTAAGGTATAAACCGGCAAACGCGCCGAACAGGAAATAAGTGGTAAAATAAAGATCGTGATGAGGCGTTCTTTTAAATTACTGATGGAACGTGTTGCCATAATAGAAGGCACGGCACAGGCAGTTCCGCTGATGAGTGGAATAACCGATTTACCGTTTAATCCAAAACGCCGCATCACTTTATCCATAATAAAACTGGCGCGTGCCATATAGCCCGAATCTTCAAGGAAACCTATAAATAAAAACAAAAAAGCTATTTGTGGCACAAACATGATTACCCCGCTAACCCCTGTCAACACGCCATTTACTAGCAGATCATTTAACTGGCCCTTCGGTAAATTTGAATGAATATAATCGCCCAAAACCAAAAAAGATTTTTCAATCCAGTTCATGGGCATTTCTGAAATGAAGAAAATGAACTGAAAAACCAGAAATAAAACGGTTAACAGAATGACATAGCCGAAAACCTTATGTGTCGTAAAGGCATCTATTTTAGCGGTTAATTCCTTACGTGATAATTGTTCGGGACTTTTTACATATTTGGCAACGATGTAATTGATGGTGTTAAACCTGTAAATTTTATCGGCATTTTCGAGTGGTTGTAAATTTGCAGGAGAATCGAGTGCCGAAATAATAAATTTTTTATAGCTGCTATGTTCAGTTAAAAAGCCTGCTTGCAAATCGTAAAAAAAACTATCGCTTGATTTTGCTCTTAAAATTGCTTCCCGTAATTGCTGAAATCCCACCAAGCGTCGCGAATCAACTGCTACAACCTCTATGCCCAATGTGGCTTGCAGTCCGGCAATATCAATGATTATTTTTTGACTTTCGGCTTCATCCATCAAACTCAAAGCCAAAACTGTTTTGAATTTAAGATCGATAAGTTGCGTAGCTAATAATAAATTCCGTTTTAAATTGGTGGCATCGGCAACAATCACAATCACATCAATATTCTCTTTTTCATCCAGCAGGGTTTTGCAAGCAATTTCCTCATCGTTTGATTTTGGATACAGACTGTAAATACCGGGGAGATCGAGAATTGAAAAATGATAATGTGTGTTATTAAGATGAAAGTTGGCACTGCCCTCTTGTCTATCAACCGTTACGCCGGCATAGTTGCCGGTTTTTTGGTTCAATCCGGTTAAGCCATTAAATAGGCTAGATTTCCCGGCATTGGGATTACCTAATAACGCAATTTTAATGTGATTATTTTCTGATGGTGGCGACAAAGAAATTACTAAGCTACTAATTCTACAATTACCGAAGCAGCTTCTTCTTTTCTTAAACTTAATTGATAGCCGGCAATGTTAACAGCCACAGGGCAACCTAGCGGTGCGATACATGAAATCATCACTGCTTCACCGGGCAAACAGCCCATTTCAATTAGTTTTGAACTAAGGGCTTCGTCGGTGAATGATCTGATAAGGGCTTTTTCTCCCTTTTTTAAATTAGCTAAGGACCGCATACAAGTATTAATGTATAAAGTTACCAAAATTGCACCTGTTTTCAAACTACCTTAAATAGGGTATTCTGCTTTGCCAAAATATGCAAAAAGTTTCATTTAAAATGTAAATTTGCCCCATGCCAAACGCTGTAAATTAAGATGCTCAAAACCAGCTATTTTAAAAAAGAAAAAGTAAACTTTATCGATAAAGGAAAAGGTCGTGTGGTGGTGCTTTTACATGGCTTTTTGGGTGCAGCTCAAATTTGGGAAAAAACAATTGATAATCTTTCAACATCGTACCGCGTAATTGCCATTGATTTACCCGGACATGGTTCTACCCCTTGTATTGGCTACGCGCACAGTATGGAGCTTATGGCGGCCTGTGTAAAGGCGGTGATGGATTCGCTGAAACTTAAAAAATATGTCATCATAGGTCATAGTATGGGCGGCTACGTAGCCTTAGCTTTTGCCGATCGTTACCCCGACCATTTAAAAGGTTTGTGTTTGTTTCACAGCACTGCTTATGCCGACAGTGACGAAAAAAAATCGGATCGCTGGCGTGCTATTAATTTAGTTAAAGCCAGTAAAACGGTTTATACTAAAAATACCATCCGTAATTTATTTGCGACCAAAAATTTAAAATACCTTAAAGAAGAAGTTTTATTTGCCGTTGAAATTGCCAAACAAACCAGTAAACAAGGTATAATTGCTGCCCTGCATGGCATGCGTGACCGCCCAAGCAGAGACCTCATACTTGGACTGGTGGAATACCCGGTGATGATGGTGATTGGTGAATTGGATACTATTTTACCGGCAGAACAATTACTGGAACAATCTCAACTTATAAAAAATAAAAGCGTTTTATATTTAGAACACGACGGACATTTTGGTTTTTTAGAATCGCCCAAACAAACGCACAGTGAACTGAGAAAATTTTTAAGAAAGTGTTATTGATCTGTTGAAGGCAATAACTACTCCATCTAATACAAAAAACCCATTTTACCTTCCTGATAATCGCGCATGGCTTCCAGAATTTCTGTTTGCGTATTCATTACAAAAGGTCCGTGTGTCACCAATGGCTCATTAAGCGGATCGCCCGCCATTAAAAGCAATTTAGCATCAGCCGTAGCTTCGAGTAAAATTTCACCGTCGGTATTTTTAAAAACAATAAGTTGATGCTGAGCGGCAAAACGTTCTTCGTTAATTCGTAACTGACCTTCCAAAACATAAAAAGCCACATTGTTTGAAGCCGGTAAGGACACAGTATAGGAAGTACCTTCTTTCATTTTTAGCATGGCTGTAAAAACATCCGATTTAGCCGGACCTTTCTCCCCTTCATATTTACCCGACACCAGACGAAACTCTACTCCTTCTTTTTCAATCAAAACTATTTCATCCTTTGTGATGGGTTGATAGCTTGGAGGATCCATTTTATGAGCCTTTGGAGTATTGATCCACAATTGTATCCCTTGAAATCTTCCGCCTTTTTCAGCAAATTCTTTTCCAACTTTTTCGCCATGAATAATACCACGCGCGGCATTAATCCATTGCACTTCATTATCGTAAATTACCTGATCGTTACCCAGTGAATCGGTATGTCGCACAGCGCCTTCATAAATAAAGGTAATTGGCGAAAAACCACGGTGCGGATGTGGCGGCACATGAAACTCATGTTCACCCGGACCCTTTGTAAAATCGAAATGATGTAATAAAATAAAAGGATCTACCTGATCCAATCCGTTTAAAGGAAAGGCCTGACGCAGACGGATTGGTCCCATAGAGACTTCGGGAGCCATATAACTCATTTTTACTTCTCTGTAATTTTTCATAATCTTAATTCTTCTTTCGGTCAATTGACCTGAATTTTGTTGTGTAAAGGTAGGGAAAGAAGCTTTTGAAAAGCAATAATGTAGCTTATGTACAAATGCTATTAATCGTTAAAGGCTAATGAACCAGAAGTAAAAGATTCATGATGCAATTTTGAATTTATGTTCGCGGTCAGCCGCAAAAGCTAGACAAGCGCGAATTTTTTCATCATCCAATTCAGGGTAGTCGGAAATTATTGCAGAGATTGACATACCCGATGCAAGCCAACCCAAAACATCATATACAGAAATACGTGTTCCCTTAACACAAGGTTTACCAAATCTAATAGTTGGATTTATGGTAATATAATTCGAGTAATTCACTTATATAAAAATAATGAAATTTTTAGAAAAAAGCAAGAAATCTCCGCCGCTAATTAAAACTTCACAGCCTTTGTTTCACCGCTTCAAACAAAACAATACCGGTGGCTACCGATACATTTAAGGATGCGATTTTTCCGATCATAGGAATTTTAACCTGTTCATCGCTGCGTTTTAAATATTCATTGCTGATGCCGTTTTCTTCACTGCCCATAATAACAGCGGTTGGTTTGGTAAAATCGGCATCATAAATTAATTTGTCGGTTTTTTCGTGACAAGCTATGATTTGTAAACCCGCTTCTTTTAAATACTCAATGGTGTTTTTTAAATTGTCTTCGCGACACACTTTTAAACGATGTAAGGCTCCGGCGCTGGTTTTAATGGCATCGCCGTTAATAAGTGCGGCACCGCGACTCGGAATAATAATAAAATCAACTCCGGCACATTCTGCGCCCCTTGCAATAGCACCAAAATTACGCACATCGGTAATACGGTCGAGTATTAAAAGAAGTGGAATTTTACCCTTCTCAAACACATTGGCCAGTAACTCCTCGGCACTGTAATAGGTTATTTCGGTTAAATAGGCCACCACACCTTGGTGGTTTTTATCCGTAATACGTTTTAGTTTTTCGGCCGGCACAATTTGGATAGGAACTGCATTCCCATGCAAAGCCTTTCTTAACTGATGATATAATTCGTTAGATAAACCCTTTTGAATGTATATTTTTTCAATGTCTTTTCCTGCATCCAATGCCTCAATAACGGCACGTGTTCCAAAAATTAAATTCTCTTCTTCCATTAAAACAAAGTACATCATATTTTAAAGATTAAACAAATGCAAAAAGCTCAAAATAAAGTGTAACCTAACTGGTTTTTTGGGTTATATTGCAAACATCTGCCATGAAGAATTTTTATGCTTTTTATCTGATCCTTTTAAGCTGCAGCTTAAAAGCCCAATCCAACCAAAATGCTGGCATGATTACCGATTTTAAACAATCGAATTATTTCAGCAATAATTATCCATGGATGAAGAATGTGATGGGAAATCGGCAATTAAAATCGGTGGTATTTCGGGAAACTTTAAGAAATAAACAAGAAGAAGCCTTTTATTTTAATGAAAAAGGCATGCCCTTAAAAATGTATTATTCGGCCATGTTTTATGATGGTCTTTTTAAAAAACGCGAAACTTATTTTCATGAATTTGATTATAATGACAAAGATAAAATTGTTGAAAGTCGAAGTTATACCAAAAAGCACAAACTCATTCACAGTACCAATTTAAGTTATTTTTCTGATAATCGCTGTGCGTCTGTGATCCAATCGTATAAAGGCCAACCGCAGTCTGAAACAGATTATACCTACCTGAGTGATTCGAGTTTACATAAAAATGAAACGTTTAAATTCAGTGGTGGGAAGAAAAAATTACTGAGTTATTATGAGTACACGTATTACCCCGGTAAAAAAATAAGATCAACAAAGTTTTACCGTAAAAATAAATTAAAACATACCTGGAATTACGATTGTGATACGCGGGGAAAACTACAAAAAAAAGACACCACCAGCGTTTGCAAACAGGAAGGAACCGATCAGCAGGGTAGAAAGGTAGTCACCGAACATTTTAGCAAAAACAAAAAGAAAGAACAGAAAAGCGTTTCCTATTATAAAATCATAAATGGCAAGGAAGTGCTGAATGAATTTGAGAGTTACGAGATCAAGAACGGAAAAGAGCGATTACGCTTAAAAGTACACTACCCCGATAGCTTAGAACCTTTTCATTCATTCAAAACTTATGGTAAAAGAGGTCAACGAGTATATGAAAATAACACCCATTACTTTGTTTATTCTGATAAATTAAAATTGCTCAGCAGTCATGAAAACAACTGGTATAAGCCTAACGGTAACTTAGACATTAAACGGATTGAAACCTTTAATGAAAAAGGTTTGCCTCAATTAGCGACTATAAGTGGTCCGAAAAAAAACTCGTATAACTTCAGAATAGAGTACGTTTTTACGAATGAGCATGAATTCAAAATCAACCATTATCGCAAAAACAAGTTAAAAAAGTCATTTTCGTGTAGTATTTCCACTTTTTAGGTCCAATAATTCCTTTTGTCAGGTTATTCTTTACTCGTATCTTTACTTCTAAATTACTGCGATGGATACGTTATACCGTAAAGTGGAGGCTGCCCTTGATACCATAAGACCTTATCTGGAAGCAGATGGTGGAAATGTGGAGGTTATTGAGATCACCCAAGACCAAATACTCAAGATTGAATTAAAAGGTGCTTGTAAAACCTGTAGTATGAGTAGCATGACCATGAAGTCAGGCATCGAAGAAACGATTCGTCGCGCTGTTCCCGAAATTAAAGAAATCATATCTGTGAATTAAGTATGAAGTTGACGCAAAAACTTAGCCAAAGCAAAAAAACCCTTTTTTCAATTGAAATTTTACCGCCATTAAAGGGCAAAAGCATTCAAAGTATTTACGATGGCATCGATCCCTTAATGGAGTTTAAACCTGCCTTTGTGGATGTGACCTATCACCGTGAAGAATATATCTACAAAAAACGCGAAGGCGGTTATCTTGAAAAAGTAAGCATTCGTAAACGTCCGGGTACCGTTGGTATTTGTGCAGCCATCATGAACAAGTACAATGTTGAAGCCGTACCACACATTATTTGCGGAGGTTTTACTAAGGAAGAAACAGAAAATGCATTAATTGATCTTCAGTTTTTAGGTATTGATAACGTATTGGCTCTACGTGGTGATAGCATTAAAACAGAACCGGCTTTTGTACCTGAACCGGGTGGACATCCATACGCGCTTGATCTGGTTAAACAGATTACGCAAATGAATCACGCAAATTATATGGACAATGAAATGAAGGATGCGGCGCCAACCAATTTTTGTATTGGCATTGCGGCTTACCCTGAGAAACATTTTGAAGCCCCTAACATGACGAGCGATTTAAAATATTTGAAAGCCAAGGTAGATGCGGGTGCCGAGTACATTGTGACACAAATGTTTTTTGATAACTCCAAGTATTTTGAATTTGTTGACCTTTGCCGGAAAAACGATATTAATGTACCGATTATTCCGGGCTTAAAAATATTAAGCGGAAAAAAACAAATTACGACACTGCCTAAAATTTTTCATATCGATATTCCACAACCTTTTTATGAAGAGTTGGAAAAATGTAAAGACGACAAACAAATTAAAGAAGCCGGCATTAAATGGTGCATCCAACAATGTCAGGAATTAGTGAAAGCCAATGTGCCTTGTTTGCATTTTTATACCATGGGAGCTTCTGATGCCACTAGGGCTGTAGCCAAAGAGGTTTTTTAAACGTTCTTAAATCACCAAAACTTCTCTTTTATTTAATTAACCTACATGCATCCTGATTTTTATAGCGGAGAAGTTTTACTCATTAACAAACCTTATACCTGGAGTAGTTTTCAGGCGGTGAATAAAATAAAACACGCCATCAAAAAACATCCTTCTTTGGTTCTGGATGGTGTAAAAGTTAAACCCAAAGTTGGTCATGCCGGTACGCTGGACCCCTTAGCAACGGGACTTTTGATTGTATGTACCGGTAAAAAAACAAAAACCATAAATGATTTAATGGGCTTAGAAAAGGAATACACCGGCACTTTTTTTATTGGTGCCACTACGCCTTGTTACGATCTTGAAAAACCGGTAGATCACACCTATCCAACGAATCATATCACCGAAGATGCCATTTACAAAGCTGGCGAGGCCTTTGTTGGAATACAGCAACAAGTGCCGCCGCTCTTTTCGGCAATTATGGTTGATGGAAAACGCGCTTATGAATTAGCAAGAGCCGGTGTTGAAACAGAATTAAAAGCAAGAGAAATAGAAATCAAAGAATTTGAAATAACTCAAATTAAGTTGCCGCTTGTTGACTTTCGGATTGTTTGCAGTAAGGGTACTTATATTCGTAGCATTGCCCGCGACATTGGACTGGCTTTGGGTTCAGGAGCTCACCTCACTGACTTGTGTCGCACGCGCATTGGCACGTTTCTTAATAAGGATGCGATCACACCAAATGAGTTTTCTGAAAAATTAGAGGAGAAACTTTAGATGTTTAGATAATGAAGAAATTCATTTAAACGATCATCAAGTCCCTTATTCAAATCACCATTTTGAAACGTCGCCTTCACCGAATAATTATAACGGTTAAAAGTTTGTATGATGCCAGAAAGATCTTCGCGGTTAACTTTAATAGTCACTTCAACTTTAGTGCTATCGGGCTGTGAGCTCACGTGCAGACTTAAAATTTTAGTATCATTACTTTCAATAATGCTTCCTATTTGTGTTATTGAATAATCATGTTGGTTCAGCTCAAGAACAATTACACCACCCGGATTTTGCACCGACATCATGGTACTTAAGTTCTGAACGAGACCTTTTAAGGTGATGCAGCCTTTGTACAATTCTTTCTCGTCGATAACCGGGATGAGTGTTAGATTTAAACTCGACATTAAGCGCACCAAATCATAAGCATGCTGGTAATGGTGAATAGCAGGCCGCATGAGATGCAGCTTACTCACATTAATTTGCTCGTCGGGGTGTTCATAATCTAAAAGATCAGTTTCTGATACAACGCCGATCAATTCACGGTTATTTACTACGGCTAAATGAGACACTTTAAATTGTTCCATCCAGTCGAGCGCCAACTCCACCGTATCCGTTATTTTCAACGGAGGCACTTCATCTGTTATTAAATCGCCTGCTAACATTAAATTTCACCAAAAGTAGTAAAATAATTAGTTTTGCTTCGAAAAAATGGAAGAGGTATAAAATTAATATTTGTCAAAAAAATATTAATTATTCTCAATAGCTTTACACTTGTATTTATTCCATGTAAATGACCAAATTAAGCGTAAACATTAATAAAATAGCCACTTTACGAAATGCTCGTGGAGGCAACATACCAGACCTCATTAAAGCAGCCGTCGACATTGAACGATATGGAGCAGAAGGCATTACGGTTCATCCACGTCCCGATGAAAGGCACATTACTTATAAAGATGTGTATGATTTAAAAGGTGTTTTAAAAACAGAATTTAATATTGAAGGCAATCCAAAAGAAAAAAAGTTTGTGGATCTGGTTTTAGAAATTAAACCCCATCAGGTTACACTGGTGCCCGATATTCAGGGGCAAATAACCAGTGATCACGGTTGGGATACCGTCGCACACAAATCGTATTTACAAGATACCATCGCTTTGTTTCAGTCGCATAACATTCGTTGTTCTATTTTTGTGGACGCTGATTTAAAAATGATTGATGGGGCAAAAGCAACTGGAACAGATCGGGTTGAGTTATACACAGAGGCGTATGCCCGATTATTTTCTACAGAAAAAGAAAAAACAATTCAGGCTTTTATTGCTGCAGCTCAACTAGCCCGCGATTTGGGTATCGGCGTGAATGCCGGTCATGACCTAAATTTAAAAAATTTAAATTATTTTAAAACACAAGTGCCTAATCTTTTGGAAGTGTCGATAGGCCATGCTTTAATAAGTGATGCCCTTTACTTTGGTCTAGAAAACACCGTTCAGCTTTATTTAAGGCAGTTAAAATAATATGAAATTAGCCTACAGAGAATTTGGAGCCGGTAAGCCGCTCATTATACTACACGGACTTTTTGGACAAAGTGATAACTGGAATACCCTTGCAAAAAACTTCGCCGAAATGGGATTTCATGTTTTTACACTTGATCAGCGTAACCATGGTTTATCGCCGCATAGCGATGAATGGAATTATGACGTCATGGCAGACGATCTTTTTGAATTTATTCAGGATCATCATTTAATAGAGCCAGTTTTACTCGGACACAGCATGGGTGCTAAGACGGTGCTTTTTTTTGAGAATAAATATCCCCATGTAGCTTCTAAATTAATAATCGCCGACATGGCGGCAGGTGCCTACCCGGCCCACCATCAAACCGTATTAGCTGCTTTACATGCGGTTAATTTTGATGAGGCAAAAACCCGAAAAGAGGCCGAAGCCGCAATGAATAGCCTTTTAGAAGATTTTGGCACCAAACAGTTTTTACTAAAAAATATTTACTGGAAAGAAAATGAGCGTATGGATTGGCGTTTTAATTTAGATGTGATTAGTCGCTTGTATGATGAAATACGTGTGGCCGCCCCAATGTTTACTAGTCCTGTAAAAACACTCCTCATTACCGGCGCCAATTCAAACTACGTAAATGAAGAGGATAAAAAAGATTTTCAAAGCCGGTTTAGCACTATTGAAATGGTCAGTATTTCCGGTGCCGGGCATTGGGTGCATGCCGAAAAACCAAAAGAGTTTTTTGAAACAGTGTTGGGCTTTATAACAAATTAAGTTGTTTTAGTAATTCCGTCACTTCCATGTTTTTGGGAAGCAGGTAGGCGTTAATACCACATTGCCCGGCCCCCTGAACATGTTGTATGGAGTCGTCGATAAAAATAGTTTCTTCGGGTTTTAATTTATTTTTACTGAGTACGGTTTCAAAAATTTCTTTATCAGGTTTACGCATACCCATCCGGCAGGAATAATATACCTCGTCAAAATAATCTTTAAAGTTTTTAACGCCATGTTCGAGGTACAAACTGCGCTCAAAAGCACTGATATGCGTTTCGTTGGTGTTGCTTAGTAAATAGGTATTATAATTCTGTTTCATGTCTACCAAAGTATCCAGTCGTTTTTCAGGTACATCCAATAACATGGCGTTCCAAGCAAAAAGTAGTTCTTCATAAGGACCATTATACCGGATTAGTTTTTTTAATTCGCTAAAAAATTCATAATCTGAAATTTTTCCTTTATCAAAGAGATCAAAAATCTCTGATTGACTAGCTTGTGTATAAATAGATTCAAATGGCAGATCGCCTAACTTATTAAATTCAAGAATCGTTAAAAGGGGGTCGAGATTAATGATAACGCCCCCAAGATCAAAAATGATATTTTTTATTTCCCTCATTTATTTTGCAAATATGGGGTATTTATCTATTTTTGCAACCCGAATTACAATATTTTGCACCTAAAACTCAACAGGTTATCAAAACCTAAGAGTTCAAACATATTGGTCCTATAGCTCATTCGGTTAGAGCAACTGACTCATAATCAGTAGGTGCTTGGTTCGATTCCAAGTGGGACCACTTTAATAAATCATAAACCCCTTACTATCACTAGTTTGGGGTTATTTGTTAGCCTGTTTTCCCCACAATGACCTTATTTTTGAAATTTACTCTATAAACTACAATTCAGAGCACCGCATCATTTGTTTCAAGTATACTGGAAACTCCACAAGGCTAAACCCCACGTGATCGGAAAAACCAGTCCCTTGCAAGTAATGTATAGAGTTGTTGATTTTAGTGGCCTTGCGGTAGTTTCGTGAAGGGGTCTGAACATGATGTTAAATAGGGTCTCCACAATTCGGAATTTCTAGACGGTAACCAAATT